>JASHON010000166.1 GCA_030041095.1 Terriglobia bacterium | reverse complement strand
CGATATCGGATTGAGCCTGTCCCAGCGAGAGACCCGGTTTAAGCCGACCGACCACGCTGAAGCTATCGTGTATTTTCCTGCTTGTTCTCCACTCGCGGTTGTAAATGCCGACAGGCACGTAAACATCTCTGGGATCGAAAAACCAGAAGTTTTTCGGAAGCACGCCGATGATGGCGTAATCCTTGTTGTCCAGGTTGATGGATTTTCCCAGGATTGCCCCGTCTCCGCCAAAGCGCCGCTGCCAGAAGTGGTAGCTAAGGATCGCGGTGCGCCCTGCGCCCAGGTGGTCGTCCTGCCCGGTGAACGCCCGGCCCATGAGGGGTGAGACACCAAGAGTGCTGAAAAAGCCCGCCGAAACCATCCTTGCCGATACCACTTCAGCGCCACTTCGCTCCGCAAGATTGAAGCTGGCGCCACGGTAGATCGCCAGAGCAGAAAACGAGCGCTGTTGCCGCTGCCAATCGAGAAAGTTCGGATAAGAGACGGACATGGTTGGAAACGTGGAAGAGCGCTCTTGCAGAATCGCGATCCGGCTCGGATTCGGAAACGGCAACGGGCTGAGAAGAACGCCATTCACCACACTGAAAATCGCCGTCGTCGCGCCGATACCAAGCGCAAGCGTGATCATGGCGACGGCGGTGAAGCCGGGGCTCCGGGCCAGCATCCGCAGGGAATAGCGGATGTCACGAACCAGCGTTCCCATAGCCAACTCCGCGTTCGAGATTTCGGTTTCCGCCCAAGAGGAAAATCATGAGTTCTGTCTCAATAGCCTCGGATGCCGATCGCAGCACCATCTGCAATCGAATTGTCGTCATTCGGCGCTACTGGCCGGTTTGACAAATGTAGTAAACATTCGTACCGTTGTTGCATGAAGACCACGGTCTCCGAAAAAGGACAAATCACCATTCCTAAGCCCTTGCGGGTGCGCCTGGGGCTGCGGAAAGGCCAAATTTTGGAAGTCAGCGAAAAGCGGGGCCGCTTGGTGATGGCCAAGAAAACCTCTTCTGATCCGTTCAAAAAGTATTTTGGCATCCTGGACGTCGGGATGACGACGGACGAGATCATGACGCAACTCCGCGGAGAAAAGTTCCCACGTGGTCACCGCCGTCGACAGCAGCGTGATCTTTGACTTTCTCACTCGAGACCCTTCGTTCGGCCGCGTCTCGACCGAGGCAATGCAGTCCTCGCTCGCTGCCGGGCGGCTCATCGCCTGCGAGGTCGTTTGGACCGAAGTGGCGGCATTCTTCCGGTCGACGGCGGCAGTGCGGCAAATGCTGGAGGAGTTGAAAATCGGCTTCAGCCCCATCAGCGTAGAAGCCGCGCTGGAAGCCGGCGCGGCCTGGAAGGCCTACCGGCAGCGTGGCGGAACGCGAAGCCGCGTTGCTCCGGACTTTCTCATTGGCTCGCACGCGCTTTGTCAAGCCGACAGACTGCTCACTCGAGACTCGGGCTTTTACCGTGCTTACTTCAAGCATCTTTCCATCCTGGACCCAGCCCAAAGGAATTGACGATTGTCGAACAGCCATCAGATGTCAGAAATCAGCCTTCAGCAAGCTGATATCGGCGTGCAATCGCCGGCGACTTGCCATCAGGCAGACCCTCTCAATCACCGACGACTCCTCGCTTGCTGATCTCTGACTCCTGATCGCTGGGCGCCTTTCCTGGCGCGGCGAGCGGGAAAATAACAGGCTAAAAAGGCTACAATCGTTAATACGAGAAATACCCACGCAAAGGTTCCCGAATCGCCGGGCGGGATGCCGTGAAACACGCCAGGTCTCGCTCGATTGCACCCATAAGAGTTCCAGCCAACCTGCTCGCCTCACTCATACCTCAACGCCGTTGCCGGTTGCACGCCCATGGCGCGACGAGCGGGGATGATGCAAGCGAGCAGCGTCACGGCCACAATCAGCGCGCTTACGGCCACATAGGTGGCGGGGTCATGCGCGCTCACGCCGAAGAGAACGCTAGTCATGGCTCGGGTGAGCGCGAACGCGCCGACCAAGCCGAGCGCAAGTCCAAAGGCAAGGAGTTTCACTCCCTGGCCTACGACGATCTTCCATATATCCGCCGGTTCAGCGCCCAACGCCATGCGAATGCCGATCTCGTGAGTGCGCTGGCTTGTGCTATAGGAAACCACTCCATAAACCCCAACCGTGGCCAGAATCAATCCCAATAGTCCCAATACACCCGCCTCGTAGGCGTGCAAATGGAACGGATAGAATCCATAAGGGCCATCGAGCGCTACCCTCATTGTTTGGACGTCGGAAACGGGCAATCCGGGAGCAAGCTGATGGACTTGCCCCTCAATGAGCCGGACCAGGCGTCGCATTGGAAGCGCAGACCGCACCTGCAGGACTTCCATCGAGATGAAATGTTGGGTCAATGGCAGATAGAGGAACGGCGTGGGGCCTTCTTGCAAGCTTCGATACTTGGTATTGCGCGCAACCCCCACCACTTTGACGAGCGGTCCGGTCTGGCTGTCAAGGCGGAAGTTTCGTCCGATCGGGTCTTCATGAGGCCAGAGTTCCGTGGCCATCGTCTGGTTGATGACGGCGACCAACTGGGTTTTGGCGGTATCCGCATCCGTGAACGATCGCCCCTCCATCAGAGGAATGCCCATCGTCTTAAAATATCCCGGACTGATGGGATCGACGTTCAGCGCGGGCGGCGGCTGGCCTTTCAACAGCAGATGCCCTTCCACATAAATCGACTCCTGATCGGTATAAGTCCCGGTCGGAAATGTAAACGAAACCGCTGCCGATTGCACGCCGGGCAAGCCGCGCAGCGCGCTGAGCAAGTTCCTATAGAATTCCTGCCCTTGCGCGTTGCTATAACCGAAGCCATGCGGATCGAGCCGGAAATTGACCAAGTGGTCCGACTGAAAGCCGAGGTCAACATGCTCGGCGGATTGAAGGCTGCGGGTGAAGAGCCCGGCAATCGTCAGAATCACGATGGAACCTGCCAATTGCGCCACCACGAGCGCATTGCGGAGGCGGTGATGACGCGCCGTGGTGGTTCGGCCTCCTTCGTGCAAAGCCTCGCCCGGATCAGCTCGAGAGGCGCGAGCGGCCGGGGCGACGCCCACCAGAACGCCCGTCAAGACCGCAGCCCCAACCGTATAAGCAAAAACGCGCCAATCGAAGCTGAAATTCAAAGTGACTGGCACGCCAGCGCTGATGTGAATGGAGCTGAGCAAGGAGCTGCCCCACGCGCCCACCAGAAGGCCCGCAACACAGCCGAAGAGCGCCAGCAGAGAGCTTTCTGTGAGTAACTGGCGGACGAGCCGGTGACGCGGCGCGCCGAGGGCCGTGCGAATGGTCATTTCATGCTGGCGCGCCGACGCGCGCACCAGCAGAATATTGGCGACGTTGAAACATGCGAGAACGAGCACCAGCGCTCCCAGCACCAAAAACAACCCGGCGAGCGCCAGCTCCTGCTGATACTCACCGGGCTTCGGCAAGGGATTGAATTCCACCTCTTTCTGCGGAAGCACCTGAATGGCGGCGCCGGAATCCGTTGTCGGATATTCCTGCGAGAGGCGATGGGCAATGACGGCGAGCGCCGCCTTGGCCCGCGCCACGCCAACGCCATCCTTGAGTCGAGCCAGCGCGAACAACGCCCGGCCCGTGCGGCTCTTCATGAGACCTGGAAACTCGATGTACTGCATATTCAAGGGCATGAACGCGGCCACGTCAATCTCAGTGAGCACGCCGCGAAATCCCTTTTGTGCAACACCCACGATGGTGAGCGGTTGGCCATCCACGCGAACGGTTTTGCCGATCACGTTGCGGCTGCGGCCGAAGCGGCTCTGCCAGTAAGAATACGCGAGCACGATGACCGGATCGGTGCGTGACGCGCCGCCTTCCGAGGGTAAAATGAGGCGGCCAAGGGCCGGCTTGACGCCGAGCGCTGAAAAATAGTTCCCCGTCACGTAATTCGTGACGACCCTGTCGGCATGCGCGCCCGTCGTCAGTCCGTCGATCCCCATAAAGTAGCCAAAAACGTCCATGCTGCCGCTTGCCTGCTTGCGCGTATCTCTAAGATCGAGATAAGAGAACAGCGGCAACGCCGCGCTCTTGGCTTGGTGGAAATAGAGCGCCACAAGCTGCTGCGCGTTCGGAACCGGCAGTCCTTTGATGAAGACTGCATTCAGGCCGCTGAAAATCGCCGTGTTGGCGCCAATGCCCAGCGCCAGCGCCAGAATGGCGATGGCGGTAACGCCGGGACTCTTGCCCAACATGCGGAAGCCGAATTTTAAGTCGTGAAGCATGGTGGTTATTGACACCTCCAACCGTGCAAGAGACAAGAGACGAGAGACAAGAGACGAGAGACAAGAGACCAGAGACAAGAGACGAGAGACGACAGACTAGAGACGAGAAGGCCGCTACGTCATAATGTCTTTCGCAGCCAGGTTGCGACGAAGACTGTTAAGCATCTTTCGCACTTCCTCCATCAGCGCGCTCATCTCCGCTGTGTCGCCGCCCAAACAGTAGCCTAATTCCACTCCGATCCTGAGTTGAGTGTCCAGTTCTGCCAGCGATCCTTCCGCGTGCGAAATGAACTGAATGAACTCTCGCGTTGTGTGGCGAGCCTGCCCTTCCGCGACATTCGAGGGAATCGAGACCGCCGAACGCCGCATTTGCGACACCAGCCCAAACTTTTCTTCGGGCGGGAATCCTGCGGTGAGCCCGTAGACTCTCTTGGCCAACTCGATTCCCTTTTGCCACACCACGAGATCGCGGTACCCGTAACCCTTTTTTATCCCCGCGTGGACCTGAGCGCCCGCCATAAGTTATCCCTTGTCTCTCTTCTCTTGCCTCTAGTCTCTAGTCTCTCGTCTCTTGCCTCCACTCATCGTAGTGACCAGCGCTCCTACTCGTGCCTCAGCGCCGCCATTGGATCTACTTTCGTTGCCCGGCGCGCGGGCAAATAACACGCGAAGAGCGAGACGCCGGCCAGAACCAGCGAAACGCCCCCGTAAGTGACCGGGTCAGCCGCGGTGATGCCAAAGAGCTGGGTGGATAACGCGCGGGTGAGCACGAGCGATGCCAGGATGCCCAAAACCAGGCCCAAGCCTGCAACCACTGCGCCCTGCCTCAAGACCAGGCCAAGAATATCCTGCTGCTGTGCTCCAAAGGCCATCCTGACGCCGATTTCGTGCGTGCGCTGCCGCGTGGTGTAAGAGAGGACTCCGTAAATTCCCACCGCCGCCAGGATCAGAGCCAATATGCCGAATCCTCCGGCAAACGTGCCCGCCAGCCGGTTGTTCGAAGTGCGCAGGAGGACGGCCGAATCCAGCGTCTTCAAATCGAATAATGGAATCCTGGAATTGAGCTCATCGAAAACCTGTTCAACCTGCGGCGCGACGGCCAGCGCGCTGCCCCGAACCCGCAAATAAACACCCTCCTGCGGCACCGGGTTTTGAAGTAGCGCAAGAAAAACGAACGGACGCGGCTGCTCGTTGAGGTTCACATAGTCGCTATTGCGAACAACGCCCACAACGGTGCGCCAATCGCCCCAAACGTTCACGCGCTTGCCGATGGCGTCCTGGTGAGGCCAGTATCGGCTCACAAACGCCTGGTTTACGATCACCACGCTCCGAGACTGAGCATCGTCCCGCAGCGTGAATTCGCGGCCGGAAAGCAGAGGAGTATCGACGGTTTTGAAATAACCGGGGCCCACGACGGCGTGTTGAACGGCCATGGACTCGTGAGGCTGGGGCGTATAGCCCTCGGGCTCAACAGCGCTCCAGCTCTGGACAAATTCCAAAGGAACCCAGTTCGCCAAAGTTGCCGATTGCACGCCTGGCAGCGCGCGGAGCTTTGCCAGCAGCTCACGGTCGAATTGAACTCTCTGGGCGTTGTTATAGTTCACGGCATTGAGATCGTAGGATTCGAGCAAAACGTGATGCGAGTTGAAGCCCGGATCGAAGTGAAGGGCGCTTTCAAAACTGCGAATAAACAAGCCTGCCGCAACGAGCAGAAAGAACGAAAGCGCGACCTGCAGCACCACCAGCGCATTCGATACCCGCCCCTTCCCTTTGCCTGCTGTCGTCGTGCCGGACTCTTCTTTCAGCACGCCACCCGGGTCAAGGCCGGTGGAGCGGAGCGCCGGCAACACGCCGAACAGGGCCGCCGCGATAATGGAAATGGCCAGCGTCGCCAACAGGACGGCGCCACCGGCATGAACTCTCATGGAGAGCGGCACGTCCGAGGGTGGGAAAAAGTCCGGAAGGCTCGCCGCCGTCCAGAGCGTCACAAGCATTGCCACGCCGCCTCCGCCGAGCGACAGAAGCAGGCTCTCCAACCAGAATTGGCGAAGGAGCTGCCCGCGCCTGGCGCCCAACGAGAGCCGGATGGCCACTTCGCGCCGGCGCGCAACCGAACGAACCAGCAGCAGGTTGGCTTCATTCGCACATGCCAGAAGGAGCACGACACCCGAGATTGCCATCAGAAGAAAGAGGATTCTGTGGAGATAGAAATTGGCGCTATAGGGCGCGCGCCAGAGGGGTGAGAGCTCGATCGCGTTATTGCCTTTGTGAGAGTCTGGATACTGCCGGGCGATTTCGCCAAAAAGCGCGTTGATGCTGGCCTCAGCCTGGGCGCGCGTTACGCCCGGCTTCAACCGCGCCATGGTCATCACCCAGCCATTGCCGCGATCGGTCAGCAGACTTATTCCGTCACCGGGGTCGATCTCCGGCAGCATGGTGGCGGGAATCCAGAGGTCCGATTCGAGACCTGTCTCAGTGCCCTGAAAAGCGGGTGGTGCGACTCCGACTACCGTGAATGGATGGCGATTGAGCTCGATGGTCTTGCCAACAATCGACGGCTCGCCTCCGTACTTCCTTTGCCAAAAGCGATAAGAAAGAACTGCGACTGGCGCAACATCGGCGGCTTTGTCTTCTCCCTTCACGAAAACACGGCCAAGCATGGGATGCACGCCGAGCATGCGGAAATAATTCGCGCTGACCGGGTCTGCCCACACTCTCTGCGGCTTGCCCTTTCCCGTCAAATCGACGGGCCAAAGCTCGAAGGCGAACATTCCCGAAAAGCAGCGATTTTGCCGACGTAGGTCGAGGAAATCGGGATATGAAATGGGCGACGGGTTTTCGCGCTCTCCTCTCGTGATTTCGACAAGGCGCGAAGTGTTGCCTGCCCCGGGAATCGGGTCAAGCAGCGTGGCGCTAATCCAACTGAAAATCGTGCTGTTCGCGCCAATACCCAGCGCCAGCGTCAGAATGGCCAGTGCCGTAGCGCCGGGCGTCTTGCGCAGCATGCGAAAGCCGAATTTTAAGTCGCGCAGCGTCGAGTTCATCATTCCGCAGCCTGATTGACGATTGGCGGCTAGCGATCAGAAATCAGCTATCAGAAATCAGCTACCAGAAGTCAGCGATCAGAAATCAGCTATCAGTAGTGAGCGTTCAACCCACACGCGCTAGCCAGCGCCCTTTAACTTTTGCCAGTAGGAAGTCAGCATTCGCTTCACCTCAACCGTTTGCTGCGACAGGTGATCGTGCTTCTCGGCGCTGAGAAGACCGATATCGCGACATAGCAGCAAGTGAAACCCGAGTTCGCTGGCCGAGCCCATGGCAATCTGAAAGAACCGGCTCAACTCGCTATTGCCATTCCTGCCGCAGCCCTCGGCAATGTTTGTGGGAATGGACACCGCCGAGCGCCGGAGTTGGCTTGTCAGCCCGTAGAGTTCCTCTTTCGGAAAGCAGCGCGTCGCCTGGTAAATATCCAGTGTCAGCCGATAAGCTTTCTTCCAAAACGCTCAACTCACGGAAGTCTCTCATCGGACGTTAATTTGGCTGTCAGAAATTGCAGGACAATTGCCGGGTGGCGTCTCCGGGCTTGCTGCTGATTTCTGATCTCTGATTTCTGACAACTTCACTCGTGCCTCAGCGCGGCCATCGGATCGATCCTGGTGGCCCGGCGCGCAGGAATGTAGCATGCCAGCGAGGCCACTGCCACGAGCGCGAGCGAGACTGCAACGAACGTGGAGGGATCGGCAGGCTTCACGCCATACAACAGGCTGGAGATGAGGCGCGTCAACCCCAACGCCCCTGCAATGCCGATGGCCACGCCCGCCAGAGCCAATTCCATGCCTTTCCATACCACTAGCTTCAGCACATCGATCCGCTCGGCGCCGAGCGCCATTCTCACGCCAATTTCCTGCGTTCGCCTCGTCACATCGTAGGAAATGACTCCGTAGATGCCGACCGCAGCCAGAACCAGTGCCAGCCCGCCGAAAAGGCTCAACAAAAAGACATCGAGCGTGCGGTCGGAGACCCATTCGGAGATATATTGATGCATCGTCTTGATGTCATAGACCGGCTGCTGGCTGTCCACGCTCGCCACCGCCCGGCGTACTTCGTTAGCCATCGCCTGCGGATGCGAGCCCGTGCGAATCACAAGCGCCATGTTACGAGACGTGCTCTGGGTTTCCGGGAAATAGAGCACTCCTTTGCGGGGCGCGCTGAAGCCACGATTCCTGACGTTTGCGACAATTCCGACCACCCGGTACAAGGGCCCGCCGCTTCCGCCGGGGCCTGTAGGATACATGATTCGCTGTCCGATTGGATTCTGCTTGGGCCAATAGACGCGGGCGAGAACGTCGTCAACAATGGCGACTTTGGGCGCCTTCATGCTGTCCGCTGCCGTAAACGTGCGACCCTCCCGCAAGGGAACACGCATTGCACGAAAGAATCCCGGCATGACACCGCGAACGTCGGCGTGCGGCTGGATTGTGGCGGCAGTCTGCGGGCGACCTTCGATTTGGAAAGAGCCGGAATCAACTTCTCCACTCATCGGCAGCACATTGACGGCGCCAGCCGCTTCAATGCCCGGCAAGCGCTTGACCCGCCCCAAGACCGATTGATAGAAGTCCACAACCTGCGCGTCCGATGAATAGCGCGGGGCGGGCAGCGCGATTTGCATCGTGAGGACGTGATGCGGATCGAAGCCGGGATTGACGCGCAGCAGGCGCGCGAGGCTCTTCATCATGAGCACGCCGCCTGCGAGCAGGACGAGCGTAAGCGAGACTTCGGATATCACCAGCAGGCTGCGGGTGTGCTGATGGCGCGCTCCGGCAGCGCCCGTTCGCCCGCCTTCTTTGAGGGATTCATGCAAGTCCGGGCTGGCAGAACGAAGAGCGGGAGCAAGACCGAAAAGAATGCCCGTGAGCAGCGCGATGGCGGCCGTAAAAAGCAGAACGCGCCCGTCGATTCCCGCCTGGCTGAGTCGCGGAACGTTCTTTGAAGCGACAATCTTCAGGCTGTGAAGTCCCCAAACAGCCAGCCATATTCCCACCGCTGCTCCGGCAGACGAGAGCAAAACCGATTCGGTCAAAAGCTGGCGGACGATGCGAGCGCGGCTCGCTCCGAGCGCCGCACGCAGGGCCATTTCCTGAGACCGCGCCGACGCTCTTCCCAGAGTCAGATTGGCAAGGTTCGCGCAGGCAATCAGCAAGACGAATCCGACCGCGGCCAGCAGGACGAAGAGATATTCGCTGGTATCGCCGATCAGGTCTTTGGAAAACGGAACTGCGGTTATGCCGTAGCCAATTTTGGGCGGAAACTCGTTCGGATATTCGCGCATGAGCTTCCGCGTCACCCCGCGGAGCGCGTTTTGAGCAGCAGCAAGCGTGACGCCGGGCTGGAGCCGCGCAATCATATAAAGCCATTGATGGCTACGCTCCTTGACAGGATCAAGCTGAGCGGGCGTGAGCGCGAGAGGCGACCATACGTCTACGTTCAGCCCGGGAAGACGGAAGGAAACAGGCATGACGCCTGCCACGACGTCATTCTGCCCGTTAAGAGTGATGGCATGGCCGATGAGTTGCGGATTGGCGCCAAAAGCGCGTTCCCACAGCCCTTGGCTGATCATTACCACATGGTTGGCGCCCGGTGCATCTTCCGAAGGGAGCGGCCAGCGGCCAAGCAACGGTTTTACTCCCATAAGCTGGAAGAACTGGCCACTGACAAGCAAGCCTTTAAGCCTCTCGGGCCGCCCAGAACGCGCCAGGTCGAAGCTCGCTCCTGCCACAGCAGCGGCGCGCGCAAAGACCTTCTTCAGCCGGCTCAAATCCACAAAGTCAGGAGCCGAAACCGGGATGCTGGACAGGCCGACAATCGCGTAATGCTCGTGCACAACGACCACCCTTCCAGGATGAGCGATGGGCAAGGGCCGCAAGACGACAGCATCCACCACGCTGAAGATTGCCGTGTTTGCGCCGATGCCAAGAGCCAGCGTGATGATGGCGATGGCGGAGAACCCGCGGTTCTTAGCCAACACGCGGAAACCGTATTTCAGATCCTGAAGCAGTGTGTTCACCGAAGCCTCCAACTCGGGAAGAGACGAGAGACTAGAGACGAGAGACAAGAAGGCCGCTACTTCACCACCCGAATAGCAGCCTAATTCCACTCCGGTCCTGAATTGAGTGTCCAGCTCTGCCAGCGATCCTTCTGCGTGCGAAATGAACTGAATGAACTCTCGCGTTGTTTGGGGAGCCTGCCCTTCCGCGACATTGGACGGAATCGAGACCGCCGAGCGCCGCATTTGCGACACCAGCCCAAACTCTTTATCACGCGGGAATCCCGCACTGGGCCCGCAGCCCCGCTCCAGGCATCCTGTGGCGTGTCCGTTAACGCCCCCGCCTCACCAACTCGATGGTCCTTATGTGCAGCGTTCCGCCGAGCAGCGTTCCCGTAACTCTCACGTCTTCGGCGGCGTACTGCGCCGCGCGAGGCTGAGTGCTAAGAAGGTACACGCGGTTGCCCACCCAAAGTCCGTACTTGGATCCCCGGCTGACGCAAAGCCGAACGCAACGAGCGTCAGGCCGCATTTTCGAGGTCATCTGACAATGCGTTCCACAATGCGTGTCCGTGACGAAACCTGTCCAAGCCTGTGGCCGCGGAGGCGAAGCGGCGAAGACGCTTGCGGCTGAGAGCAATACCGCAAAACCCGCTAAAGTGAACTTCCGGCGCACGGCACACTTCCTTAATTGGAGTTTGATGATGGTACAGCCGCTACCTGCTGGACTCGGCCGCCGACGGGTGCTTGTGCACCAGGACATACCGATCGAGATGGCTTATGACACCAATGCACAGCGTACGTGACCAGCACGCCACGAGCTACCCACCCCATGCCTTTGCGGCAGCCCTTGATTCGGCTCAGAAAAGCCAGTCCACATGCGCTATCCCCAGTCGAACTGCCGAGTTTCTTCGCTGCGCTCAGAATGACAGTCCGCGAACTCAGCCGTGCATTTCCCGCCCCGCGTCTCTGTCCGTCGCAGCGGGCATGCCCCGCAATCAACCATCGAAAATCGCCAATTATTCCAGCCGGATCCGGTCAAACGCATCCCAGCGCGACATGTCCGAGAGAATCACCTCATCGCCAACGTGCAGCCCTCGAACGATCTGGATCTCATTGACGGACGCCTCTCCCACCTCAACCTGAACGCGAACGGCTTCCTTGCCGTCGTCAACCAATTTGAACAAGCCGACCGTGCTGTCCGCCTGACCAAAGGCGGGGCGACCGACGTAGAGCACATCGCTCAAATGAGAAATCAGGATGGTGCCGTCCACACTCAAGTCGGGGCGCGCCCCGGTATCGGCAATTTCGGCAGGGGAGCCGGTCAGCTTAACGTCCACGGTGACGGTGCCATTCACCACCGCCGGATCGATGCGTTCCACCGCGCCCTCGATGATGCCGTTGTGTGTATCAATCGAAGCGCTCTGGCCAATTCGGATATTCTTGGCCTGGGTCTCCGCAATCTGGAGCTGAGCCTTCAGATTGGTAGGATCCACAACTTCGGCAAGCGTCGTTCCGGGCGTCACTTCCTGGCCCACCTGGACTGGAATATCCGTCAGAACTCCGTTGTAGCGCGCCTTGACCGTAAGGTCGTTCAACTGGCTTTGCTTCAGGGCATACAGCGCCTGATCTTGATCCACCTTCGCCTGCTGCGCGGCAAGCTGAGTGGCGAAGGATTGGGAAAGCGTCACGACACGTTCTTTTTCAATCGCAACCTGGGCCGCGAGCCCCTCCGCCTTGGCGTGCGACAGGTTTGCCGTAAGTTGCGACGTAATGCCCTTGGCGGCAAGTTGCTGGTCGACGCCCGCCTGGAGTTTTGCCTGCTCATACTCGGCTTCGAGATTGGTGAGGGTGGATTTTTCCTGAAGGAGGCTGTTATTCAGAGTTGCCTGCAAACTCTTGAGCGCCGCCTGGTCCGCCTTCATGGCGAACTGGGCATTCTGCGTTTCCTGTTGAAGCTCCGGATTGGCGAGCTGGAGCAGAACCGTATCCGGCGTCACTTTTACGCCGGGGAGAAAGTAGCGCTGCACGACGCGGCCGTCTGTTACTGCGGAAATATACTGAATTTCCTGAGGCTGCAGCGTACCCAGGCCGCGCTCCTCAACGTCCATCGGTCCGCGCTTCACCGTATCCTCGTAGACGGTGGATTTATCCACGCCGGGCGGAGCCGGCTTCAGGCGCGAGAGGCCAAGCGTGACCGCGACCACGCCGATGAGCGCGATAACTCCATAAGTAATCATGCGGATGCGCCGCTTCCGGGCGACGCCTTTTCGTTCGATATCCATGGAGAGTCTCCTGCCTTCCGGTTCAATTGGTGCAACTATGCTTCCTTCCGGATAGTGGTGAGTAACGCGCACATACCATTAAACTTAAACCACTCATTCTTAGTTTTGCAGAATCGCCGCAGTGTCCGCTTGCGGGATTGCGTGTCCGGAAACGAACAGGACCGGAAATCGGCAGCCGGTTGTCAGTCGTCCTTTGTCCTTGGGCCGTTGTAAGCCGCCGTGTTTGTCCGTTGCTCATGGGCAGTTGCTTGTAACCTGCGGCTGATTGTAGCTGTGCATTCCTCCACGGTCGATTTCCTATATATGGCGTATTTTCATAAAGTTACTGGGATACGAACAACCTGCATCGTGTAACTCAATTCGTTTCATATATTTACTGGGTTTGTTGGTAACAGCGAAAAAGCTTACGTTTGTTTTCAAATACTTACTGGGTTTGTTGGTCACGAAAAATCGCACTGCCTTCATGATCGAACGCCTCAACTCGGTGCCTCGTGCGGGGATGTCGGGAAGGTTGCCAACTGCTCCGGCTCCTTCGTTTGGGTAGGGGAGGGTCCCACGTTCGAATAACCGGAAAACGTCCCCTTCCAGCCTATCAAAGCGCCATGAGACAGTGGGGACGAACAGGACACTTTTTGTGGAATGACGATTGCGAAGAACAACGGTTTCTCGCAAAGACGCCAAGTCGCAGAGAGGCGCAAAACGCGGAAGCAGTTGTGGTGACGAGGGCGTGCCAGCGCTCATCTCACTGTGAGGAATGACGGTGGCGAAGAACAACGGTTTCTCGCAAAGACGCCAAGGCGCAGAGAGGCGCAAAACCCCAAAAGCACTTGTGGTGACGAGGGCGTGCCAGCGCTCCTCTCAGGCGGAGAGCCAGGTCTGCCGATGAATGGTAGTTGACAAATATGGCATATTTACCATATTATGCAAAGTACGGGACCAATCGCCGGAGCGAGGATGGGAAGTAGACCCCTAATCTGGGTTGGAAGCAGCAAAGACGATATATCAAGGATGCCCAATGAGGTTAAAGTCTCCTTCGGCCACAGACTGAGGGAAGCGCAGAACGGCAAAACACCACTCGACACAAAGCCACTCCCGCAATTCGGAAAGGGTGTGCACGAGTTACGGGAAGAGTTTGAAGGAAATGCGTACCGGGTGGCATACGTTGTCGGTTTCAGGAAGGCGATCTACGTACTCCACGCCTTCATGAAAAAGTCGAAGTCCGGGATTGGGACTCCCAGGCCCGAGGCGCGTAGGATTCAATCGCGCTTCAAGCGCGCATGTGTTATGGATGTGGAGGATTGAGAAATGACGAAAGGACTCTACCGAAGTCGTGGCAACGTGTTTGAGGACGTGGGATTTTCCCCGGCTGAGGCGACAACGCTCTCTGCAAAGAGTGATCTCATCGCCGCGATACGCGAGACCATTGAAGTACGTGGGCTGACACAAAGTCAAGCTGCGGCCCAATGCCATACCGATCAACCCACTCTATCCAAAGTCCTCCGTGGGCGTATGGAAAGCGTGACGATTGAGCGGCTAACGACATGGCTCAACGCCCTTGGGGGTACGGTGGAGATTAACGTGCATCCCTATCAAAGGAGGGCTGCAGCCGGCTAATCCCCGGTCCCAAGTTCAGGAGGGTAGCCTACTGCGCCTTTCACGAGCCCGGACCTCGTGAGCCTCGGGCGTGCCAGCGCTCATCTCACCGTGAGGAATGACGGTTGCGAAGAACAACGGTTTCTCGCAAAGACGCCAAGCCGCAGAGAGGCGCAAAACGTGGAAGCGCTGGTGCGGACGAAGACGTGCCAGCGCTCATCTCACTGTGAGGAATGACGGTTGCGAAGAACAACGGTTTCTCGCAAAGACGCCAAGCCGCAGAGAGGCGCAAAACCTGGAAGCACTGGTGGGACGAAGACGCGCCAAGCCTCGCCCGGCTCCTTCGATTGGGTAGGGGCGGGTTTGAAACCTGCCCTCACCTTCGAATGACGGTTGCGAAGAACAACGGTTTCTCGCAAAGACGCCAAGCCGCAGAGAGGCGCAAAGCTTCAAAAGCACTTGTGGTAACGAGGGCGTGCCAGCGCTCCTCTCACTGTGAGGAATGACGGTGGCGAAGAACAACGGTTTCTCGCAAAGACGCCAAGCCGCAGAGAGACGCAAAACGCGGAAGCAGTTGTGGTGACGAAGAGGCGCCAACGCTCATCTCACTGTGAGGAATGACGGTTGCGAAGAACAACGGTTTCTCGCAAAGACGCCAAGCCGCAGAGAGGCGCAAAGCTCCAAAAGCACTTGTGGTAACGAGGGCGTGCCAGCGCTCATCTCAGGCGGAGAGCCAAATCTGCCGATCAGCCGATCAATGGCGATCAATGGCAGCTTGCGTAGGCCGCCTATACCGATTATACTTTTTCCATCTCGCGTCCGATGCACGAAGAGCACACGATGGAGGGTGGGAGCAGTGCCTTTCTGTTTATTCCGTGACATGGCTTTCAAACGCATACTGTGTGGGATCTTGAGAAGGTCTATCGAGCTCACGTAGATTCGGTGTTCCGCTATGCGTTGAGCCTGGCAGGAAGCCGGTCACTTGCAGAGGACATCACGAGCGAAGCGTTCCTCGCCTTGCTTCGCCACCGCGATACCATCGACGAGGCGCGTCTGCCTGCCTGGCTTTTCACGGTCGTTAAACATCGCCTGATCGATTACCGCAGGCGCAGGATCACGGAGCAACAGTACGCGGATTCCTGGGTGAGTGAAGGCCAGGACCCAGCGGTGGGGCCGTTGATCGAAGCCGGCTTGCTCGAGCACCGGGCGCTCAAGCCCGTGCATCGCGCGTGCCTGACGTTGCGTTACGTTCATGGCATGACGCGCGCGGAAATCGGGCGGACGATCGGGCTGAGCGAAACGCAAGTGAAGGGGCATTTGCAATACGCGCTTGAAATCCTGCGAAAGGAGTTGGCGAAAGATTCCAGTGGCCAGCAAGCCCAGCCCGCGTTGGAGTGATCTCGAGCCGGAAGAGAACGCCTTCATGAAAGGTGTGGGCATTCCTGCCGGAGGCGCGCTCTCGTGCCCACCTCCGGAGCTGCTTCAGGTTTTTCATGTCGGAGGCGTGCGCGGAAGGGTTGAGGCGCGCGTCAAACGGCACGTCGAGCGCTGCCGGCTTTGCCAAGACCTCATCCGCGATCTCGCTTCTATCAATGCTCCGCTCACCGCTGAGGAAGACAGCCGCATCCACGATCGGGTGTTCGCGGAGCCGGTCCAAGAGCGACGCTTGCGCCGCCGCTGGTTGTTCTGGCCCATGATCCCCGTGCTGGCGGCTGCAGCAGCCATCGTCATCGCCGTTCGAATTCATAGGGGGCACGCCAGGCAGGCTGGAGAAGTTGTTTCGCGGGCTGAGCCTGCTCCCCTAGCCAGCTTGCCGGTTTTCGCACTTGAAAAGCCATCGATTGTGCTCCCGTTGCCGATGCTGATGCGCGGCGCGACCGGGGGCCGCACGGCTTACGTCAACGCGCTTGCCCGCGCATTGAAACCTTACCAGCAGGACGACTATCGAACCGCTGAGGCCCAACTTGAGGCGCTTGCCGCAAAATACCCGAAGAGCGCCCGCGCGCTTTTCTATTCGGGCGTCTCAGCTCTGCTTGCCGGAAGGAATGATGCTGCAGTTAAAGACTTAAGCCGCACGGGCGCCTTGGCGCACGGTTCTTTTGCGAATGAATGCCAATGGTACCTGGCGCTGGCGGAAGTGCGCTCCGGGAAACTCGGGCAAGCCGCAGCCACGCTCCACGGCTTGTGCAGCGCGCCCGGCGAATACCACAGCCGCGCCTGCACGGGCTTTGCCGATTTGTCAGCGCCAAGCAAGGCAGCCCAGCCGAGGTGAAGCATGCGGCGATTCCTGGTCTCAGTCGTCGTTTGTTCCGGCATCCTCGGGTTACCCCCTCACGCTCGTCCTGCGCCGGTCAGCGAGAGCCGTAAGCCGGCAGAGATCAGTCATCAGCAAACAGCAAACAGCAATCAGGCATCAGCAATCAGAAATCAGTCATCAGCAGTCAGCAATCAGCAAACAGGCATCAGTAAACAGCAAACAGGCATCAGCAAACAGCAGCCAGCTACTAAACCTCAAACAGTTCCCGTTTGCTCCTCTCCTGGCCTTGCCGCAGGGAGCAAGGGGCTGGGTGAAAAAGGCGGCCAGGGCGAAAAGAGCTGTGGCGTCAAGGACTGGCTGCGCGCCGGATTCTCATTCTATGTTCACGACCAGCACGCCAAAGCCACCGCCGCTTTCAGCGAGGCGTTGCGGCTTGCCGGAAGCGAGCACGACCGCGGCAGCATCGCTGAAGCTCATCGCGGCTTGGGGCTGGTTTCCTACATCCAAGGACAATACAGTGAGGCCGAAACGCAACTGAACACGGCCATGGCAGAGTATCAGGCTCTGCCGGATTCGCTTGGCATCGCGCGCACGCGCCAGAATCTTGGGATGGTTGCTTCAGTTTCCAAGGGCGATTGGGTGACGGCCCGCCGTCTTTATCAGCAGGCCTTGCAGGAATACCAGCGGCGCCATGACTGGAAAGACGAAGCAAGCGTTTTGCGCGACCTGGATTTCGATCCCACTCTCAAGCTTTCAGAACAAATCCAAAACATCCAGCGCGGCCTGGCGCTTCTCCGCGGCGGCAGGGACACGGAGCTCGAAGGCAGTTTTCTCGAAGATTGGGGTGACGCGCTGTTTGGCGAGGGCGATTATGCCGGCGCCATCGAGAAGCTGGAGCGCGCCGAACGACGTTTCGAGCGTGTGGGCGACCGTTTCTCGCTCGCTCGCGTTTTCACCAGCGAAGGAAGAATCTATCGCGCCCACGGCCTTCCTGACCGCGCCATCACGCTCGACGAGAGGGCGCTCGAAATCGAACGGCAAATCGGCGATGCCTATGGCGCGGTGCAGAGCATGAGCGCTATTGCTTCAGCGTACGATCTTCTGGGCCAGCCGCAAAAATCGCTCGCGGAATATGAAGCGGCGCGGAGGCTGGCGTTGCGCACCAAGTCACCCAGGCTTTTGGCGTACCTGGACGGCAACATCGCTTCCGAGCAGCTCACGTTGAAACAATATGCTCAGGCCGAGCGGGGGCTCAACCGCGCGCTCGCGCTGGAAAAAAGCCCTTACCTGCGTGCCTATCGCCTGGCTCAGCTTAGCCAGACGGAATACCGGTTGCAGCGTTACACATCCTCCGAGCAGGCGGCAACGCAAGCGCTGGCGCTCCACGGCGCGGATCGCGATGAAGTACTGAAGATTTTCTACTGGCGCGCGCGGTCGGAGGAAAAGCTCGGACATCCACGGCAGGCATTGGCGGACGTGAATTCGTCGCTGCGAATTCTGGAGCAAATCCGCCTCCAGCTTGCCCCGGATGACTTCATGCGGAGGCATTTCAGCGACTGGTCCGGATTTCTTTATGATTTTGCGGTCGCCTTGAATTATCAGCTCGAGCAGCCACGGCAGGCGCTGGCGATGGCAGAAGCGGGCCGAGCGCGGGCTTTGGAGGACTTGCTCGCGAGCCGGAACGCCGCGCCCGCTGGCAAAGAAAGCGCAACGATCAAAGCAACGGGCGCGCTGCTGGCAAGGAGCGAGCCTCAAAGCGGGCTGTCCGGAAAAGCGGTGGGGCAACTCACCCTTCGCGGCGCCGCGCCAGGCGGCCTTAGCGCCCATGAGGCCGATGGGACAAGACCGGGAGTATCCCAGGGCGGGGAAGCGAGCCTGGCGAATTTTGCCGGCACGCAGCCATTTTCTGTAGCGCAAATGGCGGCGGCGGCGGCGCAGTGGCATTCAACGATTCTCAGCTTCTGGACTGGCGCTCATGCAACCTATATCTGGGTGATTAAGCCCGATGGAACGCTTGGATCGGCAAAAGTTGACGTTTCGCGCGACCAGCTCGCTGCCCTGGTTCGCACGCTGTGGCCGAAGCCACGGCTGGAATTTCACAGCACAGCCATCAGCGATCAGAAATCAGAGATCAGCCGTCAGAAATCAGCACCCAGCGGCCGGGGGCCGGCTGGCTCCGCGGTCCGGTCTCCCGGGCAAACGGCTAACGGGAGAAATGAGCTGACCGGTGGACTGATTGGCCGTGGGGGCGACGAGCTTACTTTTGCATCGTCCGGCAAGCCGCAGTGGCGTGAGCTTTACAATCTGCTGATCCAGCCCGTGGCGCGATATATGCCCCCGAGCGGCAGCTTGCTCACCATCGAGCCGAACGGTCCGCTCCTGCTGCTGCCTTTTGCCGCGCTGATGGATGGACATGGCCATTATCTGGTCGAGCGGTACCGCACGAATTATCTGCCTTCTGTTTCGCTCTTTCCTTACGTGGAAAACGAGCGAGAGAAGACCGGAACACTGCCGTCTCATTTTCTGCTCGTAGCTGATCCGGACCACGTGGGCAAGGGCCCGTACGGCGAGCGGTTACCGGCGCTGCCGGGAGCGCGCAAGGAAGTTGCGGAGATCGCTCAGAGACTGCCGGCGGATGAAGTGACGCTCCTGGTGGGTCGGAGCGCGCAAGAACAGCGCGTGAGGCAGCAGCTCAGCGAAGCTACCGTCATTCATTTTGCCACACACGCCATTTTGGATAATCGGCTGCCTTCGGATTCATATCTGGCGCTCGGCGCAAGCGGCACAGAGGAAAAAGCCGATGGGCGGCTTACGGCCGAAGAGGTTTACTCCCTGCACCTGCACGCGAAGCTCGTCTTTCTCAGCGCTTGCCGCACGGGCATGGGTCGAGTATCGGCGGATGGAGTGGTGGGCCTTACGCGAGCTTTCTTTTACGCCGGCGCCGCGTCGCTGGTGGGCAGCCTTTGGGACGTATCCGACGAGACCACGGTCTGGCTGGTGCCGGATTTCTATCGCCACTGGCTCGGCGGCCGCGATAAGAGCCAGGCCCTGCGCGATGCCCAGCTTGATCTTCTCCACGCGCTGCGCGCGGGAAGAATCAAGATTCAGACTCCCTACGGGCGCTACGCGCTGCCTGAAGATCCCGTGCTCTGGGCCAGCTTTGTTCTCGAAGGCGAGCCGTAGGTGTGCGTCGGAGACGAGTAGAGTTGCCGGCTGGAAGCCGGCGCTACGTCAACTCCCGAAAGAGTTTTTCCGCAGCGGCTAAAGCCGTTGGAGTGGGCGAGGCAGTGCGGCACGGCTGAAGCCGTGCCCTGATACGGGGGTAGCCGGGAAACGGCGTGGGCGAGGCGCAGCCTCGCCCTAAATAATTCGATCATTGGCGCTCTCGGAAAGGCAAGCCTTTCCGCACGTCAGGCGGCAGAGCCGCA
>JASHON010000165.1 GCA_030041095.1 Terriglobia bacterium | reverse complement strand
CAAACCGTTGCCACTGGCCAGGACAAAGGGATCCGTCTGATGATCGAAATGCAGGATTAACGAAAACGCCAGGAGAAGAATGCCGATGCAGGTGAGACTGAGGCCCAGCAGATTCTCCTTCAAGAACCTTTTTTTATTTTCACGCATGAGATTTCTCCTCTTTTGCAGCCCTCTTCGCTCCACAAACCTTTAGACGGCTCCGGACTCCATCTGGTCACCGCGTCGGCGCTGCTTCAATAACGCTTCAATGCCGTATGTACAAATTGTAAATCGCGTCCAGGCACGGGTGCAAAAGGGCCCTTTCGCTTAGCTGAGACCCTTATTGCGCAATGTTAGAACAAGGACAAACAGGACCTCTCGCGGGCGGCCGCAGCTCAGGGACCACACTCTAAAGTATAGGTCCTCTGCAACTTTGATGCCGCTGCGCTCCAATTAGGTTTGCTCAGACCTGAACAAAAGACGAAGGCACACTTTCATCTGACCTTTCCGATGCGCACGCTATATTCCCATCCATGCCATGAGCAGGTGACCGCGTTGCCGATTAAGTATCCTTCTCCGAGTGGACCCCCGTCGTGGTAAGTGATTGATTCATTGAATGATTGAAGCATTTCTTCATTGTGTCAAGAAGCGCTGCAAGCACGCGTGAAAGAAAAACAAGTCCCCTAACTTTGGTTAGGTGCTTCCGGGCCTGTTTTGACGTACACTTTGCCACTATGCGTCGGCTCGTTCCAGGGTTGAACGCCGCCGGCGAGATTCAGGAGGGTAAGACGATGAAAACCTCTCGGCTTTGCCAGTTTCTGGCCATGGCGATTCTGGTAAGTGCGTTTTCAATCGGCCGCGTGGCCGCTCAGAATGCCAACACGGGAGAAATTCGCGGGAGGGTAACGGACGCTTCTGGCGCCGTTATTCCAGGCGCGACGGTTTCCATCCAAAACGTCCAAACCGGCGTAATCACGCGAACCCGGACGAACCACTCCGGCCTGTACGATGTTCCGTTCATGGCGCCGGGCAACTATACCGTTACATTCTCGAAGCAAGGCTTTCGAGATTTTGTCCACGAGGGCATTGTTCTGCAGATTCAGACGTTGGACGTGAGCGCTGTCCTTGAGGTCGGCGCCACCACTCAGAAAGTGGTCGTAAACGCGGCCTCTCCGCTCGTCCAAACGCAGACCACGGGACAGCAGTTGGCGCTTAGCGCCACCTCCATTGACGCTGCGCCTATTACGGGAATTGATTGGCGCGCCGAAATGACTCAGCTTATTCCTGGCGTGAATACCGGTGGAGGAGCGGGACAAGCCGTAGGCCAACAAGTGGGCGTCAACGGCACCCAGGGTTACAACGTCAATTTTCTTACCGATGGATCAGCTTCCACCGATCCCCGAGACTTTAACAACAGCAACAACATTCTGCCGATTGATTCCATTGCTGAAATCAGCATCAACTCGGGCAATGCGCCGGCGCAATATGGCAACGGCCTCACTTCCATCAACGTCATCACCAAGAGCGGCACGAACCAATGGCACGGCAGCGCGTACGAATTCGATCAAAACACCGCGCTCAACGCCCGTGGCTTCTACAATCAGAGTGGACCGAAGTCCGTCGAGCACTGGAATAACTACGGCGGCAGCGTGGGCGGACCGATCCTGAAAAATAAGCTGTTTTTCTTCTTCAACTACCAACGCAACCCTTCCTCGACTCCCGTTTCCGGACTCTACAGTTACCCGACCGCGGCGATGGAGGCAGGAAACTTTTACGGCATTACGGGCAGCACCAACGCCACTTATTTTAGTCCCACGGGCTCTCTGCTGGCCACGCCGGATCCGGTCGCGTTAAAGCTGCAAAGCTACTTCCCTTCCTCCAGCGCTCCCGGATGGGTTAAAGGGTGTCCCGGCCCAGTCACCCCGTCGGCGTCCAATCCGGAAGCCTGCCCGATGATTAACAATTACATCTTCAACAGCTCGGCTCCGAATACGTCCACGTGGTATACGGGCAAAGTGGACTACGATATCTCTTCAAAGCAGAAACTTTCGGTCAGTTTTAACTATTATCCGAACTTTGTGACTTACAGTCCTCCTGATCCTCTCTATCCAAGTGACGCTTCCGCCATCGCTCAAGCGAATAATTTCAACCTGACTGGCCAGATCTCGGACGTCTATACGATCAGCCCAACGATCCTGAACGAGTTTCGGGCGGGGGGAATGCACGAGCTCGATTCCTACCACCCGCCTTCGCTCGACAAGAACGATCCGACCAAGCTTGGACTCGAGCCCACTTACGGTACAAACGCACCCAATAACGTCTTTCCCAAGATCACCATCGATGCCGGCGCGGGTGCGGGATGCTTCGCCTTAGGCTCCGGCTGCGGCGAGAATGGGAACATCGATGCCGTGCTGGGCGAGGAAGTCTACAACTATTCGGACGTTTTGACGCTCATTCGCGGCAAGCACACGATCAAGGTGGGCGGCGAGTACGACCGGGATTATCAAAACTACACAAATTGGGGCGATATCAGTTCCGGCAATTTCGAATTCAACGGCGGCGTCACCGGGATTCCCTATGCTGACTTCCTCTCGGGCGATGTTTACGGTTGGTACGTTTACGATTATGACGAAACCGGCGCGCACATGTGGAATTCGGCGCTGTTTGCCAGCGACGATTTCCAAGTGACGCCGCACCTCACGTTGAATCTCGGCCTTCGCTGGCAGCTTCAACCGGGTTGGGGCGTGAAAGATAACCTCTTCGGGGAATACGATCCCGACCTGCCCAACACCGGGGACAGCGGAGCGTACAAAGGCGCGATTCTGTTTGGCGGGAAGAGCGATTCGGCCTTCGGTGTGAACGACATGTCCAGTATTCAAAACGGGGACTATAGGGAAGTCGCGCCGCGCGCTGGCATTGCGTGGTCGCCTCGCGCCAATTGGGCCGTCCGGGCGAGTTACGGCATTTTTGACGCCCCACGCGATGCCGAAAACTATACCGACGGCGCCTTGGGTCTCGGCTTTAATCCACACAACGATTGCTGCGGAGGATACGTTAACGGCAGCTACGCGTTCAAACTGGACGCAGGTCCTCCTGCCGGCAGCGTTATTTTCCCAACGCTGCAAACCCTCTCGCCGGAAATCGATAACTTTAGCGGCGTCACTTATTACCCTCGAAACATGCCCACGGATTTCGTGCAGCAACTGCTCTTAAGCGTTCAGCATCAGTTTGCGGGCGGTATTCTGCTGGACACCAGTTACGTTTTCACCCACGGCAACAACTTGAACTTTGCCACGGATATCGACGAGGCTCCAATCAGCGCCCTCGGCTGCACGGGCTATCTCTGCGGCAATCCCAACCCTCTATTCACTTCCATCGCAGCCCAGAATTACACAGGTTGGTCTAACTATGATGCCTTGCAATTTCGAGTTCAGAAGAGGATGAAGAACGGCCTGGATTTCGACGTCAACTACGCCTGGTCGAAATCGCTGGATACCGGAACGGGCAACGGGCATGGCTCAGGCGTGGATATTTATCAGAACGCGTTCGACCCTGCCGCGAATTACGGCTTGTCCGACTTCAACACCGCGGATACTTTGATTGGCGAGGTAGTCTATGAGCTGCCGTTCGGCAGTGGGCGCCAGCTTTCACTTCATGGTGTGGCGAACGAAGTGGCCGGAGGTTGGCGCGTCTCTAGTATTTTCCAATGGCACAGCGGCATTCCATTCACGCCGGTAGTCCAGAGCTCCGTCGCGGATGGTATTGATCCAGGTCTGGATTCGGCTTTAAGCAACGGTGTCACGCTCTTCCCAGATGTTATTGGCAACCCGAAAATCTCGAACCCTACGATCGGCGAATGGTTCAACCCGGCGGCTTATGCTAATCCAGCGGCTGCAACTCTTGGCGATTCCGGGCGGATGACACTCGTCGGGCCGGGCTTCACCGACGTGGATTTCAGCATCGCAAAATTCTTCCCACTTCCATTCGAGCGAATGAATCTCGAGGTGCGAGCGGACATGTACAACCTGACGAATCATGTCAACTACGCGAACCCGGACGGGGATGTTGGCTATTCATCGCCCGGTGTTCTGGCTGACCCCGATTCCGGCAAAATCACCGGCCCTGAAGGCAATATGCGTACGATTCAGTTGGGCGTTCACCTTACGTTCTGATCGGGGCTGCCGGGCGCCGCGCCGGAGAACGACTGTCCGAACATTGGCGGCGAACAGGGCGGCTCTACCCCAGACCTGCTGACAGGCTTGCCTTTCTGCAGGCACGATGGGTGCATTGTGCGACGCGAGATGAATTCATACAATCGTGAAGACCAGGCATGGCTGAGAGTTTGCACGAAGCTCATCTTATCGGACCCGGCAAATCCACGTGGCGGACCAGCCTGAAAAGCGCGTCGCTCCTTCTGCTCATCTCAACCCTTTCGATTGCAGGCTCGCTGCCGCAGTCGTCGCTCTCGACAACTTCTCAAGTTCAGACACATCTTGCGCGTGCGCAAGCCGCCTTGAGAGCGCACGATACGGCTGCGGCCGTGAAAGAATTCAAGGAGGTTCTGGCCCTCGA
>JASHON010000164.1 GCA_030041095.1 Terriglobia bacterium | reverse complement strand
CCTTGTGAGCGTTCGCCGTCCAGCCGGTTATCCAATGTGCCGGTAAAGAAGGTTTCCGGCCATCCGAAGGGCTCGGTTCGGAGCGATCGAGGCGATGCGTTTCACGGCGCTCTTCGCCCTTTCCGGCATGCGTCTACTCGCGAGTGCCGGATAGCGAAAATAGATCAGCGCCGAACGCGCCGCTCCCCAGTGCTCCTTGTAGGCGATCAATCCGCTGTCGTCCGTGTCCGATCGCCCCAAATCGATCTCTTCAAAACCATCTGCCTTGGCTTCACAGATGGCGTGCCAGAGTAGCAGAGCGTTTCCACCTAAGTGATGATAGCGGGCGTCGCTGCAAGCATACTTGTAGGTCATCGTTTTCCGGTGGCAAAGAGTCAGAAGGCCCGCGACGGCCATACCGTTTTTTGACGCCACGCGGATTTTCATTCTGTCTCCAAAACTCGCAACCAGCGCGCGAAACCACGCCAAAGGCTGTGGCGGAAGGCCTTGTCGGCGCCGCGTGATTTGAACGAGCCTGTAAAAGCGATTCAACAGCGTTTCGGAGATCCCTTGTTCGTATAGCAGCGATTCACGCTCAGCCCTGCGGATCTTGCGCTGAACGCAGTCCTTATGCAGCCTTCTAAACAACTCACTTTCGCTCGGCCGCAAATCGAGATTGTGAAATACGTACGGTGAAAACTCGGTAAGCAGGCGTTCGGCCGCCGGACAAGAAGACAGTGGCCTCATTTCTAGATATTTCCAGATTCTCCCGTCAGCCCTGCTTCGCAGATCATCGATCAAAATTTCTGTTTCATCCAAAGAGCTCGTCAATGGCTCGCAGTGATCGGAAAACGGAAGGGAGACCAAACGATTCCCCGTCCACCGGCTTCTAACCCGGCAAAACACAAGAACGTTAGTAAGTGGCGAGCCCGGAGGGCAGGTGGAGATGGCGGCCGGTTCGTAGTCATACGCCCATTTGAGGGCGTGCAACCATTCCTTTCGATGAAATACAGAAGAATGAGGATGGTGGTCAACGAAATCATCCCACCGCCGGTCTTCTAAGGGATCAAACTCGTTGATCTGGGCTCGCGCCACCCTTGACGCGCTCACTGGCCAGTCCCGAGAAGGCATGCCGATACTACTACGCAGGATATCAGACCGCCCCACCAGTTCCTCTAACCCAAGTTTCATTTCCTCACACCTGACTCAGTCCGATTTCCACAGGGCGTCGCGACAATAGGGTTATTCCCACCGGATCCTTACCTCATCCCGTGGGCAGATTGATCGATTTTAACGGACATTTCGCTCACGAACCGGTGCGTATGCCCTCGATTACTTACTCATCAATACTTTGATATGTACCGATGAACACTTCGGTGGGGGATTCGCTCGTGGCTCCGACTGAGCCTGCAGACTCCGACCAGGAGAGTTCAGCATGCAAAACAAGAATGAAAGGTCTCATCTTCCGTTCATAAGTTCTACGGGTCATCGTCGGTCAGCCCTGCTTGTCGCAGTGGTCATCGTGGGCTGCTTCTACCCATCGCTTCTGCGTGGCGACTCCACCATCACCTACGTGCAGGGCAATTACGCTACTCCACAGTCACCCGAAAGGACCGTGACAGTCTCGTTCACCAAAGCGCAAACCGCCGGCGATCTCAACGTCGTTGTTGTCGGCTGGAACGGCAGCAGTAACACGGTCAGTTCAGTCACCGATAAGAGTGGCAACACCTACGCCCTAGCAGTTGGCCCGACGATTGTCAGCGGCTATCTGACCCAGTCAATTTACTACGCGAAGAACGTTACCGCCGCGGCTGCGGGCGCCAACGTTGTAACGGTAGAATTCGCCAGTGCCGCTAATTACCCTGACATACGGATTTTGGAGTACAGCGGCGCTGACCCCAATAACCCCGTCGACGTTGTGGCGGCTGCGACCGGCAAGAGCTCCACGAGCACGAGTGCTTCCGCCACCACAAGCAACGCCACCGACTTGATTTTCGGCGCCAACATCGTTACGACGACGACGTCAGGAGCGGGCAGCGGCTTCACGAAAAGACTGCTTACTTCGCCCGACGGAGATATCGCGGAAGACAAGATGGTGAAGGCAACAGGCAGTTATAACGCCAAAGCCCCGCTCAGTTCCTCTGGAGAATGGATCATGCAGATGGTCGCGTTTCGTACACCTGGCGTTGAGGCTCCGAGCACACCGGCCAATCTGACCGCGACGGCGGAAAGTACCAGTCAGATTAATTTGAGCTGGACGGCATCCACCAGCAGCGTCGGCCTTGCAAATTACATCGTCGAGCGGTGCGAGGGATCAGGCTGTACAAACTTCTCGCAGGTCGCCGCTCCGACGGGCACGACCTATAGCGACACTGGACTTGCAGCGGGCACGAGCTACAGCTACGAAGTGCAGGCAGAAGACGAGGACGGAAACCTGAGCGTCTTCTCGAACGTCGCCAGCGCGACGACGCCCGCGACGGTTGCTTCGACCATTACCTACGTGCAGTCTAACTACGCCACACCGCAATCGGCTGACACCACAGTGACGGTTCCTTTTACGTCTGCACAGACGGCCGGCGACCTCAATGTCGTCGTCGTCGGCTGGAACGACAGTACAGCCACCGTAAGCTCTGTGACCGATACGAGTGGGAACGTGTACGCCCTTGCTGTTGGCCCAACTATGGTAAGTGGCTATCTTTCGCAATCCATTTATTATGCGAAGAATGTTGTAACAGCCGCTGCTGGCGCCAACGCGGTCTCCGTCAGCTTCTCGACGGCTGCATCAGATCCTGACATTCGGATTTTAGAGTACAGCGGCGCCGATCCGAACAACCCCGTCGATGTGGCATCCGCCGCGACCGGGAATAGCACAAACTCAAGCGCCGCTGCTTCCACAACCAACTCAACGGACCTGATCTTTGGCGCAAACATCGTGACCAGCACGACTTCAGGTCCCGGCGCCGGCTTCACTCAGAGACTGCTAACTTCTCCTGACGGCGATATTGCCGAAGATGAAATGGCTACAGCGGCAGGGAGTTACACAGCGGCAGCGCCGATGAGCTCCGGACTCTGGATCATGCAAATGGTGGCTTTCCGAACTCCGGTCGGGTCAGGAGTATCGTCCGACCCCGGTACGCTCGCTGCCAGTCCAACCACCGTCAGTTTTGGCAGCGTGGCCGTTGGCGGCACATCGAGTCAAACCGTCGTGCTTAGCAATACCGCTGGTGCCACGGTGACTGTTTCGCAGGCAACCGTCACAGGCACGGGATTCGCTGCCAGCGGCTTATCACTTCCTCTGACTCTTTCTTCCGGCCAAAGCGTGAGCTTCAGCGTGACGTTCGCTCCCACGGCGTCCGGAAGCGTTTCCGGAAGCCTGTCACTCGCCAGCAACGCAACGGATTCCACGTTGGCCGTAATCCTCTCAGGCACCGGGACCACGCAGACACTTTCCATGAGCCCTGCTACCCTCAGCTTTGGCGACGTTCTGATCGGCAGCACCAGCGTTCTTCCCGTCGTTGCAACCAACACAGGAACCACCAGCATCACGCTTTCTCAGGCCACGATCTCAGGCACGGGATTCAGCTTTACCGGGCCCTCCCTACCCGTGACTTTGGCCTCCGGACAGGCCGCGAGCTTCAGCGTTACCTTCGCACCAACGACAGGCGGAAACGTGACTGGCAGCCTGTCTGTTGTCAGCACCGCCAGCAATTCTCCCACGTCGTCCTCGCTCTCGGCCGCAGGAGTGAACCAGCACTCGGTCGCCTTAACCTGGACCGCCAGCACCACGTCAGGTGTCACAGGCTATGACGTCTATCGTGGGACTATCTCCGGTGGACCCTACACACTATTGAATTCGTCTCCAACATCCAGCACCTCGTACACGGACACGACCGTGGAAGCCGGGCAGACTTACTACTACGTGGCGACCGCGGTCAACTCCAGTGGAGTGCAGAGCACCGATTCAAACCAGGTAACGGCTGTTGTTTCGTTCCCCTGAACGTCCATCGCGCGGCGGACGCCCACAGCCGCCCGGGAAACGCACGCATCCTGACGCCCTCAGGCGCCGGACCGCGCGCTTTCCGGGCGAGAGCAGTGCGCGATGCGTCGGATCCCGAACCCTCAGCCTTCGCTGTGGGACCACCAAGCCGCGAGAACATGCAACCCGCTCTTCGTGGTTTGATTCAGAGCACTGTCTTACGACAGTAAAACGCTTCGGCATAACTGCTCGGAGCGTTGCACTCGATTCCGCGAATCCGCAGCAGAGAAGAGAAAGTGCTGTCCTCGAACCATCGCCTGGGCCGTTGCGATTTGAAGATCTCCACGATGTAATCGACCTTCTTTCGAGCAATCCGCTCCTCGAGGGGAACGTAGACGTTGGGTTGCCCCATGTCGCCGTCGTACTTCGGAATTTCGTACTCCAATATCCAATGATCGCGAAACGTGTTCCAGGTCAATTCCCCCACCAAACGGTGATCCTGATGCCCGTCTTTTCTTGAGGGAGTAAAGATCACGTCGGGCGAGATCCCCTTGAGCCCTTCGAAGACCTCTTTCACTTCGGCCCCCAGAAATGGCAAAAAGCCATCCCGAAAGGTCTTCAGCAGCGGTTCTTGCAAGTTACTTCCTGCTGTGAATAGCGCAGCCGCTTGCGAAGCCTCGACTTTGCGCTCTCCGGCGGCGCTGAAAACCACCCAATGAAAAACGGCGCCCCGGTACTGCTCCGCCAGCCGCAGGATAGTCCCTCCGCAGCCGATTTCAATGTCATCGGAATGCGCCCCTAGGCATAGGATCGTCAGCGGCGCGTCAGGCGATTTCTTGAAGTCGAGCTGGATCATGCTTCAGTCAGCACCAGTTCCGCCGATGTGGGGATAGACTTCGCCGCACGCTCCCACACCTTCCATGGCGCGGCACCCTGGTTTAATTCTTCAAGCCGCTGCTTGTCTTTAAACGTATCCATGCACTGCCAGAAACCTGTGTACTTGTAGGCCTGCAGCGCGTTCTTTTCCATCAGACGCTGAAATGGCTCGCGGACCAGCTCCTCGCCAGGCTGAATATAGTTAAAGATGTCCTTCCGCATCACAAAGAAGCCGCCGTTGATCCAAAAGTCTGTACGCGCCAGCGCGCAGATGTCTTTCACAACTCCCCCTGGCCCGGCGTCGACAAGGTCAAAACTCGCGGTCGGTTGAACGGCCAGCAGGGATGCAACGGCCTCACTTCTTCGAAATGCCGCTAAAACGTCGGGAAGGGGTGCATCACTCAGCCCATCGCCATAATTAGCGAGAAAAATTTCCTCGCCCTGCAAGTGCGGCTCGACGGCTTTCAATCGCTCTCCAATGTTCGCGTTGGCGCCCGTTTCCACAAACGTTATCGTCCAATCATCGATATCACGGTTCAGAAAACGGATATCCTTTCCACCCTGCGACCAGACGAAATCATTGGACACGGACTCGTCGTAGTGCAGGAAATAGTCCTTGATGCAGCTACCCTTGTAGCCCAGGCACAGGATGAAATCTTTGTGGCCGTAATGTGCATAGTACTTCATCAGGTGCCATAGGATGGGCCTCGTGCCTATATGAACCATGGGCTTTGGGACATCATCCGCGTAGCCGCGGAGCCGCATACCGGCTCCTCCACAAAACAGAACAACCTTCATGACCGCCCTCCGCTTTTAATAGATACTCACTTCGGGTATTGGCACCACGAAGCGCCCCCCCCACTCCCGGATGTATTGCAGTTGCTCCATAATCTCTTCACGCAGATTCCAAGGCAGGATGACCACGTAATCCGGCTTCGTCTCCGCAATGTGGCCGGGTGGATAAATCGGGATGTGCGTCCCTGGCAGTAGCTTCCCCTGCTTGTGGGGGCTGCGGTCCACGGTATAGTCGATCAAATCCTTTGTAATGCCGCAGTAATGCAGCAGCGTAGCGCTTTTCCCCGGCGCTCCATACGCCGCGACAGACTTGCCTTCCTGCGCAGCTTTGACCAAAAAATCCAGCAGGGACAGCTTCGTCTTCTTAACTTGCTCGCGAAATCCGTCATATCCTTCCGGCGAACCCAAACCCGCTTTCTCCTCTTGCTCGATCAATCTCTCGACCGTTGGCTCAATCTCACGGACTCGGTTCTCCGCACGGCAGGCACAGACGCGCAGCGATCCGCCGTGGCTTGCGAGCTCTTCCACATCAAACGCCTTCATGCCGTGAGCTTCAAGAATTCTCCTGGTCGTCAACATCGAAAAATACGAAAAATGCTCGTGATAGATCGTGTCAAACTCATTCCGCTCGATAAGACGCAGCAGATGAGGAAACTCAAGAGTGAGCACGCCTTCCGGCTTCAGCAGAATCTTCAGACCTTCCACAAAATCGTTGAGGTCTGGTACCTGAGCCAGTACGTTATTGCCGGCGATCAGATCTGCGCAGCGGCCCTCGCCGGCCAGGCGTTTCGCGAGCTCGACGCCGAAAAACTCCACCAGCGTGGGAACGCCCTTTTGGACGGCAACTTTGGCGACATTGCCGGCCGGCTCGATGCCCAGGACGGGAACGTGTTGGCGGACAAAGTACTGCAGCAAGTAACCGTCATTGCTCGCAACTTCAACAACGAATTTTCGGTTATCGAGTCCGAAACGCTGCACCATCTTCTTGCAATAAGCCTCGCAGTGTTTCAGCCAGGAATCTGAATAGGACGAAAAGTACGGATAATCGGTGAAGATAGCCTCGCGGCTCTCATATTCCTGAAGTTGCACCAGGAAGCATTCCTCACAGACAAAAACATGAAGCGGATAATACACCTCCCCGCGATTCAGGTTGTTCGCCGAGGGATAGGTTTCGCAGAGAGGGGACATTCCAAGGTCTATGAACGTCCGGCTCAGTGACGCCCCGCAGAAGCGGCAATGCCGAAGATCGTCTTGCTGCTGGAACTCCTCCAGAAGCGCGGAATTTGTGGCTGTAGCGGTCATGGGTTCTCCAAGTAGCGTTGGTCTTAGGAAGTCGCTCCCAATGGTTGAAAGAAACACTCGCTAGATTTCATACTCATGCGGGCAATGCAACAACGTCTGCGCTCTGCCGGATCCAGCGGAGTGATGCATCAAGCCGCCCCGCTTCCTGTAATCGGTGAATGTGGCGCAGGCGGGTATACCGCCCGCATTCCACATCATCGAGCGTGAGCCCAGCAGTTTGGTAGGCTTCGTATAGCTCCTGCGCGCCGCGCTGCGCGGTCCATTCGGGGTGGAAGCCCGGAAGGATCCACCGGATTTTGTCGCAGTTCACGCGATAGCACCGCTTGTCCGGACCGCCTCCGGGCGCATAGTCAACGTGGCAGCCCGGAATCGTTTCAGCGACAATATCGGCCAAATCGCGGATTCGGTAGTTCTCTTCAGTCCGGCCCACGTTGAACGTCTCGTTGTGAATGGTCTCCCGCGGCGCCTTGAGCACGGCAAGCACAGCGGCCGCGATGTCCCGGATGTGCACGATGGGACGCCAAGGGGTGCCGTCGCTCTTGATGTAGATCCTGCCCGTCGTATACGCCGAGGCCACCAAGTCATTCAACACAATGTCCAGCCGCAGGCGTGGCGAAGCGCCGTAGGCCGTGGCGTTTCTCAGGTAAGTGGGACTGAAATCATCATCGGCCAAGCCGGCGACGTCGCGCTCGACCAGAACCTTGGACTCGCCATAAGGCGTCACCGGATTCAGATCCGCGCTTTCGTCAAGAAAGTGATCGCCAGCCGCTCCGTAAGTGCTGCAGGAAGACGAAAAGACGAAGCGCTCCACTCCCGTTGCCTTAGCTAGCTCCGCCAGCCGGACTGAGGCTTTGTAGTTAATGCCGTAAGTCAGCTCGGAATCAAGATTGCCTAGCGGGTCGTTGGACAAAGCGGCCAGATGCACCACCGCGTCAAAGTCCGAGAGATCCTTTGCGTTCAGATCGCGGATGTCTTTTCGGATTTCCGGAATCTCTTCGGCTGTGGCTCCCAAGTCGCAACCGGAAAAAAGGTCCGCATCCAGCCCGACAACTTCGTGGCCGGCTGCTTGCAGTATAGGTCCGGCCACCGCGCCGATGTACCCTTTGTGTCCAGTCAACAAAACTCTCATCTCGGTTACCCTCCAGGTTTAAGAAGAAGACCCTTTAGTGATTGATCAAAAGCCCGTTCCCTTCAGCTCCGCAGCCGTTACTTCCGTTCGCAGACCGACCAGATGCCCTGTGAGCGCCACCTGCACTCGAAGAGAGCAGGCCCGCGCTATCTAGCAGTTCGGCAGCATCTCGGATGGCGGCAAACGGCAGGCCGGAACGCTCCGCGATATCCAGCAACGAATGGCTGCCATCCGAGAGATTCAACACCCAAAGCCTTGCATTGATCTCCGCGCTGATCTCCGAGCCGCCGGTTGAGCGGTAAAGGCCTCTCCGTCCCAGTTGAGGCTCACAGAACGGGTTCAGGTTGCAATACGTCCGGTTGCCCTCCAGCACCTCCAGAATGCCGGCACATACACGAAGAGATCCGGCAAGCTTAAGCGGGCTGATGAAGTCGAGATTATCAGCAGAGGTGTGATACTCAGGAAAACTGCCCCAAACGCTTCGCATCAGACAGCCGACAGGGAGATTGAATCCGGGCGAGCAGTACTGCCGTTCATCGTAGCCGTAGGGCGAAAATTCCAAAACCGCAGAAGGCTCGCGGCACTGAGCGAGGATGTGCGCCGCTGCCCGGTCGATTTCAGCATCTCCCCGCCGGCTCTTCTTGTAGTGAAAACCGCCGCTGTCTCCCAGGCAGGTCAAGACGAGGCCGTGCCGGATTCGTGCCGCCTTCTCATGATTTCGAGCCAGCCAGGTGATGGCGCCAATCGTGCCCGGAATAAATAGGAAACGGTAGGAGTAGCGAAGCGCTTCGCCGGCGAGGAGCTTTGCCAGGAACGTCGCTACCGCCAATCCGGAAAGATTGTCATTGGCAAGCGATGGATGGCAGACATGGCAAGAAATCAATACTTCATCTGCAGACTCACCCGGCAAATAACACTCGCCGTAAGTAAGGCGCCCGTCTTCCAGCGTCGAGTCGATACAAATCTCATAATCTCCGTCCGCGAGAGCCATCATTTGACGATGTGAAAGACAGAATCCCCAATCTTCTTTGTAGTAACTGGTGCGGTAGGGGATCCAACCGGGATGTTCAGGAATCGTGAAGAGATGCGGCCGGAGTTCACTCAACGGCACCGTGGCGTGAACCGGCACGCTGTAGTTCACAACATGCAGATTGGACTTCTGAAAATCCACCACCCGCTCGCCAGCGGAATTCCGAATGAAGGCATCCCGGATATTCCATTCTTTCGGAACAATCCAATCGAAGACGGGCGTTCCCGTCGGCACTTCGAAAAATTCGAGCGGGATTTTGCCCTGAATCGCGGCCAGCGTTTGCCGGATTCCCTTACCCGTAATACTCCGGCAAATCGGGTAAAGCTCCGCCGCAAACGCATGCAATTCGTTGCCGAGCTCCGTGTCCTCGGCCTTCGCTATAGTGTTGACTAGCGGCATGCCTTTAGCCAAAGTTCGGATAAGTTCGATCCCGCTCGGAAATCACTTCCACGTTCCGGGGCCAGACAATGTGGAAAGCAGGATCGTCCCAGCGGAATCCGCTGGCAGATTCCGGATTATAGAATTCCGACATCTGATAAAAGACTTCGGTGTTGTCTTCTAGAGTCAGGAAACCGTGTGCGCAGCCTTCTGGCACAAAGAACATGTTTCGCTTCTCGGCCGTTAGGGTCGCCGCCACCCAATTCTTAAACGTGCGTGAATCGCGTCGAAGATCAACGGCGACGTCATAGATGGCGCCTCGCGTGCAGCGAACGAGTTTGGCCTCGCCGTAGGGCTCGGCCTGGTAATGCATTCCGCGAAGCGTTCCGCTGCAAGCATTAAAAGAAATGTTGCACTGTGCCAGAGCGGGATTCAGGCCATGACTTTCGAATTCTTTCCGGCACCAGGCGCGGGCAAAAAACCCTCGCTCATCGCTCATAGGCTCAAGTTGAATCTCGTAAACCCCTTTCAGCCTGGCGTCCTGGAAGATCACGGTGAGGGACCGGGGCCTAATACGATTTCCGCATCGGCCTCATGCTGATATCGGTGATTTCTGCCGTGAAAGGCAGAGTAAGAGCATGAACGACTACTGAGGCCACGTCTCCCGGCTGCATGAGCAACTCGGGGCGATAAGTTCTCTCCTCCCGCCGGAAGATCGCCTTTTGCATTGGGGTCGCGGTCCGCCCCAGATATACCGAGAGAACGCGAACGCCCCTGGGGTTTAACTCTTCACGCAGGCTGTCGGCAATTGCCTTCAGAGCGTGCTTAGTGGCACTGTACTGGCCCACGTCCGCCCGCCCTGCCGAGAGCCCCGCGCTGGAGTTAACGAATACGATCTGTCCGCCAGGCGCTGCCAGCAGAGGCAGCAACCGCTGAGTCAGTAAGTAAGGCCCGCGAACGTTAACAGCGAGCTGAAGATCGAGGTCATCGAGCGCCGCGAATTCCAGCGGAGCGGAACGAAATGTTCCAGCGCAGTGGATGAGGATGTCGAGTCTGCCGGCTTCTCTGATATGCCCGACAAGCGGCTCGTAATCGTGCTCGCGAGTAAGGTCCATCTGAAAGCTGGTGGCGAGGGAAAGCCGCTGCGCGTCGGTTACGGTTTCCGAAAGCCTCGCCCGATCCCTACCCACGGCGCACAAGCTCGCGCCCTCCCCCGAAAGCGCGAGCGCGACAGCGCGGCCGATGCCGCCGCTGGCGCCGGTCACCACTGCAACCCTCCCGGCGAGCAAGCCGGTTTCTGCGGCTGCCGCGCGGGCAGTTGTTGTGAATGAGGGGGCCTTACCCATTATGCTGACACCAAGCTTTCCTGCTCGGGTAAGGGAGCTCCTCTTAATCCGCGAATCAAGTCAACGTAAAGCGACTTCTGACCAGCCACAAACAGCAGCATCACGGAAAACACGGCGAGCAAAATGGCGCATTCCAAGGCAAGCCTGGGAAACAGAGGCAATGATTCACAATATGCCAGGCGCGCTCCGAAGGCGAGCGCGCCCGCCGCCACGGCGCACGCCAGCGGCTTGGCGCTGGTCCGCAAAATGTCCCAAAAGGAAACCGCCGTGCCATGCACACACCAGGCAATGTGGGGAAAAACCCACAGCATCATCACGGCTGAATAGGCGAGCGCCACCCCGTTCGGACCGTGCGGCAGGCCAATCACGTATCCCATGATAATCAGCGGCGCAAACACCAACGCAATCTTCAAGCTTCGTTTAACAAGACCTACCGAATACATCAGCCACCCGAGAGGATTGATTACCGCGAATATCACGATCGTAGGCGCCAGCACGCGAAGAATCGGCGCGGCCGCGCTCCATTTCGGCCCTAGGACAAACTGAATCACGTCACCAGGGAACAGAGCGAACGCAACCGTGACGGGCAAGGTAAGCGCCAGCACAAGAGAATAGGCCTTAAGGAAGTAGTTTCTCAGCCGGGCGGGCTCGGCCTGGAGGCGGGAAAGTGCCGAGAATGTTACCTCGCCCGCCGCCGAATTCAAATTGCTGGTTGGAAGATTGATCAGGTTATAGGATCTTCCGTAAATGCCCAGCGCAGCCGGGCCCCAAAAGCGGCCCAGCAGAATCTTCTCGAGATTGTACGCGACGTAAGCCACTAAGCCATTCAAAGTGAGCGTGCCGCCAAAACCCAGCATCGAGCGAATGCTGCGCAGCCGCCGGGGTAGCTTTGGAATCCATCGAGTAGCCACCCAGCATCCCACAGTAATCACCAACGGACTCGTCACGTTGAGCGCCACCAGCGACCAATAGCCGAAACCCGCAAGCGCGGCGCCGATGCCGACTGTGGCGCTGACCATGGCACCGGTCGTGTAAATAATAGACAAAGCCGTAAAACGCATTTCGCGCTGGAGATGCGCACCGTGCTGGATGCCCGCGGCGTTAAACAGAAAGCTTGCGGCCATGACCATGGTCACTGCTATCAGCCGCCGATCGTGATAGAAAGCGGCGATGGCGGGCGCGAGAGCAACCCCTAAAAGCGTGAGTCCCGCACCAATCAGCAGGTTGATCCAGAAGAGCGTCGAGGATTCATCGTCGGAAAGAGTTGGCCGTTGAATGGCGGCGGAGGAAAGCCCGAAATCGCGGAAGAGCGCCAGGACGCCCGTTACCGCCGTGACCATGCCGATCAGACCGTAGTCTGCGGGTCCGAGCAGCCTGGCCATGATCATCAGAGAAACGAAGCTCGCGGCAAAATTCGTCCCCTGGGCGGCCATCCTGGCGACGCCGCCCCGAATCGTCCTTCGCTTCAAATCTTTCATTCGATCATTTGCCCGCCCCCAACGCATGGGACCGGAGTTCAGGACGACGGATTCGATAGACGGTTACAGCACCGTTAGAAAAAATGACATCCCCTAGGCGGGGGGCAATCGTAGCCGCTTTGGAATCCCCATGCACCCACAAGTAATCGTAGGAATTCGCGACTTGCCGCCAGTCGACCTCGGTTGCATTGGCCGGGTCACAATAAATGTTAGGGCAATATGGTGAACCCACAAGCCTTATTGGTTGAACTTCTTTAAGATGGAAGAGCACCGGATCCAGAAAGCCGCGTTGGATTATGCCGTATTCACAATGATGAGTGTCTCCTCTGCCCATGAGGCCTCTGCGTGGCAGAGGAACGAGAGGCAGAACTCTCGCATTGCGTGGAATTGCCTTAAAAGAGGCGGTCAGTTGCGTGAGCTCGGGTTGTTGTGCCATGAACATTTGTTCTACCGTCGCGACGCGAAAACATACTAGCAGGGCTAAGCCGACAATCAGGCTGCGTGGGAGCTGTTTCAATCGGATTCCTGCGAGCAGGACTAAAAACGCGAAAGGCAGTATGCGGAGATCCATGAAGGCTCCGGCCTTGCCGTAGTCCGAAGGGGCCGCGAAGTATGCCAAAAGCAGAACTGCGCCGGCAGCTAACCAAACCGATTGCAACGTTGACCTCAGGTTCTTTCTCAGCACGCAGAAAACAAGAAGCGCGAGGGCGAGTAGAAATAGGTAATCTGTTCCCTTGGACGTATACAGGCTTATGGGGAAACGAAGGCCTTTGAGCTTAATCCAGGGAGTGAGACCCGCATACACGAACGAGGCGCCACCCCCTGCTCGGATTGGATTCAAAATGAAAATCAAAAGCGAGGGAAGGGACAGCCCCGCTAAGGTCATCGCTCTTTTCCAACGCTGCCGCTCGAAAAGCGCGTAAACTCCCATCACTATGCCGGCAACAGCAAAGCCCGTCAAATGTGACAGGTAGACCAAAATTAAGCCGGCGATGACGCTCACGGCAGTTATGATTTTGGGACGCTTGCAGTAATTCACCCACAAGCCAATTACCAGAAAGCAGAAGGCAAGGCTATACTCGTAGCTTATCGAACCCATGAGATACATGGGATTAAGAGCCACTATAATACTGAAGCTGGCTACGGCAAGATTCTCGGGACAAGTCTCCTTAAGAAAAAAATACGTACAGGATCCTACAAGGATAACGCCCAGACTCAATATGCACTTGCCGACGACGTAAATAGAGAAGAAATGCTGCAGAGCCATTGCCAAAATGTCCACAGAGATATAGGGGAGCAGGCCCCACGCGGGTGCGTAAAAGCTTGCAAAATCATAGGCTCTGTCCCTGATATGAAACAGGACGAACCACCTTGCAAGATGGTTCGGATAATCGGCCATGACCGGGTAACGGACAGTCCAAAATGGAATGATTGCGATGACGGACAGGATGAGGAGAATCCAAAGTGAATGAGCCGGAGTATTTTGGTTAGCGCCGGGTCGCCCGTACTGCTGCTCGATGTGCTCGTATTGTGTGGTGGTCATAAGCGGAGGTCCGCAGCTCGTAGACAGGTATTTCGACTGGATTGTCGACTTTAACCAATCCCACTTACTTTCGGTCGTGATCGGTTGTAAGCGACTTTGTTACTGCGAGAGCCAAGCTGTCATCCCTCATTCTTGCTGCGGCTTGGGCGAAAGTCCGAAGAGAAACAACCCTCGGCCAACCGACACGGCGATTACCTGTCGCCCATCGACCGTGAAAGAGATCGGGGCCGCGCGGGTATCCCCTCCCAGAAAAACGCGCCACAGTTCGCGGCCTGTAGCAGAGTCAAGCGCGAAAACAGATCCTCCAGAAGCTCCAAAGACTAGGCCCCCGCCAGTCGCGAGTAATCCGCTGTAAGAGACGCCACCAGGCGCCGTTGGATTTTCTAACCGGGCCGGCGGGAAATACTCCCATTTTTTCGTCCCTGTGGCGACGTCGAGCGCGCGGATGACCGGGACCGTTTTTGTTAACGTAACAAAGGCTCCTCCACTACCCAGAAATAGCTCTCCGGCTTCAGGGGTCGCGTGGAGAGATTTCCGAGACATAGCAACTCCCTCGGTGGCGGGAACGAAGATTAGTCCTCTTCGCGGATCAAACGCCGCGTTTTGCCAGATCGTGGCGCCGCCATTAGCGGGCCTAACGAAACGCCAATCACTCGAAACCGGTTTTGCGCTCGCCAGAATCGGTCGGCCCTTCGCGTCGAGACCCTTCGCCCAAGTTTCTTCGACAAAAGGCACACCCTTCAGAAATTCCCCTGTAACTCTGTCGAGCACATAATAAAAACCATTTCTGTTCGCCCAACAGATCACCTTCCGATTCCTGCCATCTATCGAAATATTCGCCAAAATGGGCGTCTGGGTGGAGTCCCAATCATATGGGTCGTGCGGGGTGAACTGAAAATACCATGCCAGCTTTCCGCTGCTCGCACGCAACGCCACCACGCTATCGGTATACAGGTTGTCCCCGGGACGATCGTCGCCAGAAAACGCCGGAGCGGGGTTCCCAACTCCCCAATAGAGAAGATCCAGGGCGTGGTCATAGCTCCCCGTAACCCAGGTTGATCCCCCACCGGTTTTCCAGGAATTTCCGCTCCAGGTTTCGTTCCCTGGTTCACCAGGGCCGGGGATGGTGTCGAATTGCCATAACTTTCTCCCGGTCTCCCCGTCATAGGCAGCTAAAAAGCCACGGATTGGGTATTCGGCTCCAGCGACCCCAACGACAACAGAGCGATTTACGACCAGTGGCGCCACGCTGAGCGAGTAACCGAGGGAAGGGTCCGCGACCTGAGTCTGCCACACGACGCTTCCGGTATCGGCATCCAGGCAAACCAAATACCCCTCAAAACTAGCCAGATAGAGATGATTATCAAGAATGGCGAGTCCTCTGTTGAACCGCCCGCAACACGCCTTTGCAGTAAGGGGCACCTTTCGTACGTATCTCCAAATCAGATCTCCCGACTTGGCATTTATTGCATCCACAGCAATCGTGTCGGACGGAGGCTCCGTTGTGAATATTACGCCGTCGGTTACAATCGGCGTGGCTTCGATCGTGGGCAAAGGTGTATCGAATTGTCGGACCCACCGGATTCGAAGCTGAGAGACGTTTGCGGGAGTAATTTGATCTAATGGCGTGTAACGATGCCCATCAAGAGACCCGGAGTAGGTAAGCCACTCATCTGTTCTGCTTCCAGCCGAGGTAATCTGATTGCTGTTTACCTCAATGTGCAGCGGGGCTTTACTCCCGGCTGAGCTCACACCGTTGTGCTGTAGATGCCTCACGTAACCTACGAGCTGCCACCGCCGCACCATGGGCATCGGGGGAGGATGCATTACTGTGTTCCGAACGCCGTCGCGGATGACTCGATAAATGGCTAGATCACTATCCCCATGTTTGAAAGATAGGTGATTCAGTGGCGGACCAATATCTCCTCCCACTCCGTCGTTACCGTGGCACATTGCACACTGTTCACGAAACAAATGAGAAGCTGCTTGATAATCGGCATTAGTACTGTAGGGATTGGTGACGGCTTCGTCCGAACTAAGTCCTTGCACAATGCCCTCCAGCCCAAACCCCCCTCGATGCCATGCCATCTGCCAAAGTTCACTCCACGAGAGCTCCGGGATTCCGCCCTCCGCCTTACGGGCGAATAACCTTACGCGCCATGTCACCGCCTCCGCTGAGTGCCGGAGCGAACTCCAATGGAAGGCGCCAAGAACCACCACGCCCGCCAGGAGAAGCGCCAAAGCGAGCACTATTCTCAAATTAGCGCTTATCCTTGCCGATAACGGGTTCCGACCTTCAATCATGGGAGGGCCTTCTCTTTGCGTATCGTGTTCCTCTTCGGCACCACTGGGAGTGATTGGTGCCGTTGGCGCGCGCGAACCGGCTCTCCATCCGCGACCTGGGAATCCTCTACGTCGCTTGTCAGGCCGACAACTGGCTGACGCGCTAACGCCTGCTCGAGGCACTCCTGGTTTTTCTGAAGAGTTATAAGGAGGTCCAGACGGCTCCCTCCGTCGAGCCGGCCCCTCCCGACGGCCTGGTGACCGATCTGGAGATGCTCAGTTCCATGGCACGTCAGGCTCCCCGGCGGCTGCGCGCGCGCCATGAAGCTGCCGCGGGGCGCCGTGCCCGACTTCCTGCGCTCTGCCTCCGAGATCGAGCCGACCCTGGTGTCTCCGGAAAAAGCCTCGCCCCACCGCGACCAGATTCTGGAGCCGTATGTGCGCTGCCAAGGCAACTTGGTGCGTGTCCATGAAGAGCTCACAGCTTCGGGAACCCGGCTCTCTTATTGGGCCTTGACCGCCTTTTGCCGACGCCAAGGTATTGGCCACGAACCAAAGGAACCTATGGGAGAATATCAGTTCCCGCCGGACCGGCCGAGAGATGCAACGAACGCGAGGCAACCACGGTGGTCGAGCTCAAAGTTTGTGAAGCATCCGTCCGGCGTCTGAGTGGGCCTTCGTCACAGTACCCTTGAAACTTCATCTCGAAAACGCGCGGCGATGGCTGTGGGCGAAAATTCAGCTCTAGCCCGCAGCAAAGCAGTCCTCCCCATCTCCCTCCTCTTCTTGGGATTTCGATAGAGGAAGCACAGCGCCTCTGCCAAGCTTTCGGGCGACTCTTGGGGCACCAAAATCCCTGTGCGGCCGTCGACGACAGAATCCGGGATACCGCCTGCTCTTGTGCCAACACCCGGAACTCCAAACGCTGCCGCCTCAACAAACGCGATACCAAAGCCTTCATGCTGCACTTTCGTGTCTACGCGCGACGGCATGACGAACACATCAGCATTCCGCAGGAGGTGCCATTTCTCGTCCTCAGTGATCGAACCTTTAAACTGGACCCCGGCCTTTAGCCCGAGATCACTTGCAAGCGTCTCGAGGAATTCTCGCTCGTCGCCTTTTCCGCCGATAACATACCGACAGGGGATCTGTTTTGCAGTGAGTATTTTCAGAGCACGCAACACGATGTCAATGCCCTTACCCTTGACAAGCCTGCAGATTGTTACCAGGTTGAAGTCAGCCCTCTCTCGCGGGGCACACTGCAGGCCGGCGGATTCCCGAATCGCCTCCTCAGCTATGGGCGGATGGACAATCTTGACCCGATGCTTCGAGATCCCCCAAGCTTCGACCAGCGACTTCGTATGGTGAGAGTTGGCGGCTATCAGCCTTGCGCCCTTGAGCATCAGTCCGCGCCTGACACGATCATTGATCCTACTGGGGCACCGCCGAATCTCGACGTCATGGGCAACAATCACATACGGAAGCCGGCGCTCCAGAAGGAGCAACACCAGCGGATAGAGGTTAAGGTCCAAATGCCCAAGGACAACTACGGTTGGCCGCTGCTCTGCGAGCACCTCCTCAAGTCTGGCAATCGAACCGGCCGATGCCCGAAAGAACGAGGTTCTCCGCAATATATTGCGTGCCCTGGGGCTTAAGCATCGAACAATTTCGAGAGAGCTAACAAACTTATTGGCCACCCAGCTTCTCGGTCTCACGTCGTGAGCCACCTGGAATGGGCTCACCCACGCCTGGTAGTCGTTAAGGAATGCACGACGCTCCTTTTCGTGGGGCTGAACGACCGCCAGCACCCTCGCGTCATGGCCGAGCTCGATAAGCCCTCTAGCCAGGGCGTCGATGTAAGCGGCGATCCCTCCTGGCATCGGCTTATAGTCAGATGCAATGAACGCAAAACGGATTGCGCTCATCCCGGCCGCAAATTTTCCAGGTTCTGCCGCGGGGAAAACGTCGATTCCACCTTCCGTTGCTGGCCGTACGGCGGACCTCACCTGACCCCCCGGTGTCTGAGTATTTTCTCAAGCGTCTGCTTCGGGTTGGCCAATAAATCAGCGAGTTTCGCACAAACGGCGGCGGCCATCCGGGCGCCGTAAATGGAGCAGCCAAGCGGCTCCAGGCGCCGGCGTTGATAGTCCCAGAACTGCCTTCCTTCCAGATTAATAAGATTCACCGCAAGGTTTCGATACAACTCCCGCAGAAGCTCCTCTCTTCTTCCCTTCATCTCCCTCTCATTGAGGTAGGTCGGTCCGTACTCCTGTAAAAACTGGATGCGATCGAGGAAGGGAGCATTTAGGCCGCTAAGGCGGGCGCTGACCGCGTTACTATGGAGCTGTTCAAAGGAAAGGATCTGGTGCACGAAAGCGAAATCTGCGTCTTGAAGGGCGATAAGGCAGGCGGCCAAGTCCGCATTTGGCAGCGGTCCGGGGAAGAATGGGTCCCGTGACCTGACGAGTCTAGAGCGATACAGGACAGTGGATGGCGTCCCAAACGGTGCCAGCCCCCCAAGGAGATAAAGCCTGCATATTGCGCGACCTTCAAAGACAGATTCGTCGGGAGGCAGTCCAATCCAGCGGATACCCTCGCAGTTGATGGCGTACGACCCCACGATGTCTATTCGCGGGCTCCGCTCGGCCGCTTGAACGAGTCTTTCAATACACTCACGAAAAAGGTAGTCATCGGCCGACACCACCTTACAGTATCTGCTCCCTTGGGAGATGCGGCGAAACGCCACATTGTGATTTTCAGTCACACCCACAAATTCAGAATTGCTCACTACCCTGACGCGGCTGTCGCGCCGGGCGTACCCGGTCGCGATCTCCAGCGTCCCGTCGCTGCTACAATTGTTGACGATGACGTATTCCCAGTTTGTGTAGGTCTGGGCCAGGACACTTTCAATGCACCTGCCGAGGTACTTCTCGCCGTTATACACCGGTGTTATGACGCTCACCAACGGCGAGGATCGAAAACTCATTGCAGACGCCCCCGACTACCGATCATTGGCAAGTGCATGAACCAAGGGCACACCGCTCAACTTCTCGCCCGACCCTCCCCCAAAAACGGTGTCGAAGCAAGCTTTCACCTCGTGCTTGTAAGCAACTACCGCGTTGCGAAACCGTGACCTGAGTTCCGCGCTGTTGCGCACCACTGACTCGAATCGCTCAGCAAGGGACTCCACATCAAAATGCTCGATGTTGAGGCAGTACTGTTCGTGTCCGACCTTGCGCATCAGATCGTCGATCTTCCGGTGGTAGCTGAGCGCAATCACAGGCTTCTCCAAAAGGTGAGAGAAAACCACACCGTGAAACTTCGGGGTTATGACGAAGTCGAAGCTTGCCATCTGAACAAGTAACTCTTGGAGAGTCAGTACGGGTCTGGACACGAGCCCCGGCCGCCGCTCGCCGGGAACGGCGGCAACAAGTCGCCTGGTAAGGTCCGCGATAGCATCGTCGTCCGTGCCAATATCGCTCGTAAATATCTCGACGCTGTAGCCCCGTCCAAGGAGCCATGACGAGAATGCTGTCAGCTTTTCCAGGTACGCTTCGTAAACGGCGCCATCCTTTCGAGGCCAGAAGCGCGGGTCGCAAAAGCGCATCGGGTTGACGCCCACCTTACCGGTAAATTTCCTCGAAGGCTCATCGGCCATGTAATCGGGGAGATGGATCCCATAGGCAGGGTCCGGGCAGACATGCGTTTCCGTCTCAACGCCCAAGCCACGAATCAGGCCCTGTGACTCAATGTCACGAAACGAAGCATACTCAGCTAACCGCACTGACCACCTTGCGAAAAACTTGCTCAGACGCCGCTCTAAGGGCCCGGCTCCAACCCCAATGATGACCAGCGGTGTCCTCGAGAGCCTAGCAAGAACACAAAACTTGAAAAAGTTGTAAGGCATGTCGCCCCATAACTCGCAGAGTTGGCCGCCTCCTGCCATAACTAGAATGTCGAGGGTCTTCACAACTTGGTAGGACCGGTAAAGATGCACCGACTCCTTGAAGCACCGCTTAAATCGACAGAACGCGCCATAGAGAATACGGCGCTGTTTTAGGAAGGCCTTGATTTTTGCAGGTGGCTTCAGACGGTTATCTGCTTTCCCGTCCAAGCCGCTCGCTGATGGATACCACCACCGAATAGGGTAAGAGGGAAGGTTATGCCTCTTTCTCGTGTCTTCGGGATTTTGCGAGAAGGCAGTCAGAGACGAATCCGGCAATCGCTCTTTGATGTTCTGGATGAAAGATTCCAGGACCGCGGCATCACCCATGTTGCCGAAGCCCATGTGATCAAGAAGCCCGACCGTTTTATATTTGTCCCTCGCGGCAGAGCCCCCGCCCTCCAAGGGAGCCGTTCGTGCATCACGTAGCTCAATCATCAAAACATCTCCTTTGGATCATCGCTAAATCGAAACCAGACTCTCCTCTTCAACCGACGAGGGCGCTCTCAACGTGCGGAGGAGATCCAGGTAGAGTGATTTCTGTCCGGCCACGAACAATAGCATCACCAGGAACGTCACCAGAACAACTGTGCTTTCCAGGACGAGCCACGGGAAAGGAGAGAACCAGGGGCCATAGGCTAACCCCAGTCCCAAAGTGGTCCCTCCGACCACGAAATCTGACGCCTGCAGCCGGCGGTCACCACAATGCCTCGTAAGGAAACAGCAGTGCCCTGCACGCAAAACGCTCCGAGTGGAATCGCACACAGCATCATCACTACTGAGTATCCGAGCGCTATGCCCTCGGGTCCATAAGGCAAGCCGATCGCGTAGCCCATGATAATAGGCAGTGCAAACATGAGCGCCAGCTTCAAGCCCCGCCGGACCAGGCCGAACGAATACATCAGTCAGCCTAGAGGGTTGATGATCGCAAAGACCAAGATGGTCGGCGCCAGCAGTCGGAGAAGGGTTGCGGAGGCTGCCCACTTCCGTCCCAGGACAACGCGGATGAGATCGTCCGAAAAAAGAGCAAAGGCAACCGTGACGGGCAGGGTGACCGCCAGGACAAGCGAATAGCGCTTCAGGAAATAGCGTCCAAAGCGCTGCCGATCGTCCTGAACGCCGGAGAGGCCTGCAAACGCAGCCTCGCCCGCCGCCGAATTCAGGTTACCCGTGGGAATGTTAACGAGCTGGTAGCTGCACCCGTAAATTCCAAGCGCATGTGCCGTTGCGGATCGCACCGTGCTGAATCCCCGCTGCGTTGAAAATGAACCCGGCCACCATCAGCATCGTGACCGCGACCAAGCGTGGCTGGTGATAAAACGCGGCGATGAGTGGGGCCATGGCCACGCACAGCAGCCCAAGCGGCGCGCCGATTGCTAGGTTGATCCAGAAAAGATTGGAAATTTGCTCCTCGGTGACGGACGTGCGCTGGACGACGGCTGCGCCGAGTCCGAAGTCCTTGAACAGGTGCAAGACTCCGGTTACCGCACCAACCATCCCAACTAATCCGAAATCCTGCGGCGCCAGGAGCCGGGCCAGTACCATGAGCGAGCCGAGACGAAGTGCAAAATTGACTCCTTGGGCCAACCGTCTTGCCAGGCCCCGCGGATTGCCTTCTCTTTCAGGTCTTTCACCCCGAACCGACCGACGGCGACATAATGCGCTCGCCGTGGCTACCCACGGCTTGCTACCGCGAGCTCGTTTTCAGACTGAACTAGCACTTTCTCTGTAGGCACTACTTGAAACACACAGGCGTAGCGGATTCTCCAATCCCGCCTTTTCTTGTTCAAGGGTTCCAGGCCTGCATAATGGCAAGGCCAGAAAGGCCTCAAGCATCCATCTCCTTCGTGAATCTCTTCCAGCAGTTCCACCACAGGCTGCCATCCCAAATCGTGCGCAACCTTTGTCCGGACTTCCAGGTCAATTCCCGACGCGAAAAGATATCCGCCTGGCCGTACCAACCGCGCAATGTTACGCAAACATCTCTCTGCCTCGGAATCGCTCATGTGGCAAAGAAAATTGTTCGCCACCACCATGTCTTGAGGACCGAGCGCCTCGATCACCTCCGGCTCCCCCACATCATCTACGCTCCATCTGATCCCTTCACTGATCCATGGCTTTATCAATGCAGACTGCGCATCCGTGTCAAACAATTCCTCCACCTCCGTTGCCGTCATGCGATCAAAGATCCGCGTATTCGTCAATTGTGGGGTTGTGAGTGAGTAGACACCCTGTTTGGCAACCTCTACAGCGTCCTTGGAAATGTCCACAGCACTCATGATCAGCTTCAAATCAGGCCGGGCTGACCTTATTCTCCATGCCACCGAATAAGCCTCAGCGCCGGTGCTGCAGCCCAGCACCGCGACCCTCAAGGTCTCGCCGTTGCTCACTGCCTCCAGCAGGCGCTGGATCAGCTCCAATTCAGGCCGATTACGAAGAAAGAAGGTGCTAAAAGCCTGCCCGCGAACGTTTTCAATTCGAGCTAAGCCGTGCAGGAACCTGCCGTATAGCCGGATCGGTACAAGAGCGGCAAGGCGCGGAGGAATGCGATTCCACAGTCGCTGGCCATACTGCAGATACATGCCGACCGGCGATCTTCCACAAACGCGCAGTCGGACCAGGCGCGTTAACCAGGATCCCTGTTCCAACTCACATGCGGCATCTCGGCTGACCACGTCCGGGTTCGATCGCGTATGCGTGTCGTTGCCGCTAAACCAGCGTGGCCGGGCGAATCCTATCAGCGTCATCTTTCCGGAGTAGGTGTATTCTACCTTCGGTGGAACCTCAACGAGCATGCCAGGGCCGACGTCGTATCTGATATCGTCAATCGTGAAGTGCCCGCTTCCGGAAAGAACATAATACGTACGTGTAATTTTCTTGCTCACCATGAAGGTATCGTGGCCTTTTTCCGACTCGATGTAATAAACGTCGGCATCCTGACACAGCGGATAGAACGAATAGCCCAGCAAGCCCTTCCCCGTAAACGACGCTGATGCTGGACGGGTAAACACGTACGGTAATGGGTTCGATACCTGCTTCACGTGCGCCGCTCCTTAGTGAATTATTCAGGTCAGAGCCTGTGTGACTTCAGAACTCCAAGCCGAACGCCCATCGCTAAGCCAAGAACAGCTTCCAGCGTAAGCGTCAATATTGATGCTCCTTCCGGAAGTTGTTGCACGGTCCCAAACTCCACGCCATTAGCATTACTATTAAGGCTGAAGCGAAGCGTGGCCCCCGTAATCGTATAGCCGGTTGATGGAAGCGAGGTATCGAACTCAGCGCCGCTGATATCAACCACGCCTGTCGCGCCGAAATCGGCGGACGTGAATGACTCGAGCCCGACGGTAAAGCTTCCATCAGTCGCATCGGCTCTGCCGGCAACCTGGGTAGCGCCCAATTGGTCGCTATTTGGATCAAGCAGGTATCCGGTGGTCGCCCCGGCAAATCCTGGGTCTGTCGCCGCGTTCGTGTCGATGATGAGATCCACCCCGAAGGTGCTCGGATCGGTGAGAAAGAGTCTTGCCAGCAGGTCGTTGCTGAGCACCAAATCCAGCGAAAGCGCCTGGCCGGAAAGGACGGTACCGTTCAGGCCGGAAGACGTAAGGTCGACATTCCCGCCTTGATAAACAGTACCGATATTCGCCGGGTCAACAGTGAATTGAAGGGTGTCCGAGCAGCCGATCACGGGCAACCCGAGCAACACTACCAAAGACAAAGCGTAGCGCCACATCGCCGTACCCCCTGGTGATGAGTTCGCATGTCCTTCGTTTTTTTTCAAAACTGCCGTACTTTCCACCCTCGGAACCTGGCCCGTTGCATCCGCCGTTGAAAATAACCCTCAGGCTTTCTTCGCACTTACGCTGCTTGCCCCGCGAACCGGAATTCGCGAGCCAATTCCTTCAGAGCTACGATCTCGGCTCGCACCGCGGGCACGGCGGCCGACAGTGATAACACCACGCCGAAGCCCAGTGCAATTACGAAAAGCTGCGCAATGGCGCCGCCTGGAGCAATCGCTCGCAGCGCAAGCTCTCCGAGGAGCGCGCCCAACAGCCCAAGCGATACCGGATACTTAAGCGCATGGGAAATCCCCCACAAGGTGAGCTCCGTACCCCGAAAAGCGAATTTGAGTATCCACGGCATCAACGCGAGCATCGCCACGGAGTATGAAATGGCGACCCCGGTGATGCCGAAAGGCAGACCGATCGCGAAGCTTGCCATGATGACAGGAGAGATGCTCAGCAGGAGCTTGCGCAGACCCGTCGACTGCCCCCGACTCACAAAGAGCCATACGGTTGATTCAAGCAGCAGTTGCGTGACGCACGAAATTGCAAGCATACGGAAGACCGGCGCAGCGTTCCCCCACTGCCGGCCAAGTACCAACGCGATTACCGGTCCGGCGGCGACAAAGAGGTAAGCAAACAGCGGTGCGCAAACCCACATGAGGAGGTTAACGGAACGAAGATAGTACCGGGCGAAACGCTGCGGGTCAGCCTGAAGCCTACTGAAGGTCGGAATGCCGACGCTGGCCATTGGCGCATTGAGCTGGCGTACAGGATACATGAGGAGATTGCATGCCCTCCCATAGAATCCAAGCGGACCGGCACCCCAATACCAGCCAACCAGGACTTTGTCAACGCTCCGATTAACCGTAAACATGAAATATGAGACCGCGACATTGCCCCCAAAAGCGACGAGGGAGCCGACCTTAGCGTTGCGACTCGGGAAGCCCGGCTTCCAGTCAACTAGTTTCCAGGATGCCGCCATCTGAATAAGATTGGATGCCAGAGGATAGGCGACGAGCGCCCAGTAGCCCGCTCCCCGCAGGGCCATAATGATGGCTGCGGCAACCCCCATTGCGTTTGCGAAAATATCGCGGATCGCCAGAGCCTTGAAGCGCATTTGCCGTTTCAGAATGGCATCCGGCTGGACTCTTAAGCCGCAGATGAGGAAAGTGAAGGAAAGCCAGAAGGCAATGTGCGGGAGCTGCCGCTGCCGATCGAACCGGGCAAGCACGGGGCCAAGAGCTATCGTGACCAGTGTCAATCCGATGCCCACCGCCAGGTTGATCCAAAACAGCGCGCTGACTTGATCGTGAGTGATGTTCTCACGCTGAATCGTCGCCTCGGACAGCCCCACGTCCGCAAACGCTTGGGCTAGCCCAGTGACGGCCGTCACCATGGCCACCAAGCCAAAGTCCGCCGGCGTCAGCAGGCGAGCCAGCACCACCGTCATTACTGACGAAACAACAAACTGCGCACCTTGGGACGTCAGCGTCATCGCCCCGCCGCGAACAGAACGCCCTTTTAGGTCTGTTTGCAGACGGTCGGTGCTGAGCGGGTCTAGAACTTGTTTGTCGCTCACTCCCAATCAGTGACAGTCCTCTCTCTCCCCGACGGCGGCTAACTTGCCAGTCTTGTGTCTCTCGGCTCTCGTCTCTTGTCTCTGATCCCTTGTCTCTCGTCTCTTGCCTCTTGTCTCTGGCTTCCGCTCTCGAGCAGGCTGGCATAGATGTTCACGGTGATGTCGCTCACAACATTCCAGGAATGACGCTGCGCGGCAAACTCCCGAATCGCCGTTCGCCGCTTGTTCAGGTTTCGATATACGTCGCTTTCGAAGTAGCGCTCGATGGTGCGCGCCAAGTCGTCCGCATCTTCAGGCTTGAATACAAATCCCGTCTCGCCTTCAACCACGTCATCCTTCAGCGAGCCCACGTCCGCGGCTACGACCGGCAGGCCGAAGCTGTATGCCGTGCACAAAACACCACTCTGATAGATGGCGCGGTACGGCAGCGCGACGACGTCCGCCGCCTTGAAATACACTTCCGTCTCCTCGTCCGGGATGCGCTCCGCCCTAATCAGCATACGCCCGCTCTGCACGTCTTCGCGGATTGAGTTCTCGATTCCTCTCCAGTAACTCACGTGCCGGTCCTGACTGCCGGCGATGATCAGGCGGTAGCGGTTCCCGGGGACTGCAATCTTTCGAAATGCGGCGATGAGAACTTCGAGTCCTTTGTACGGCGTGAACCTTCCAAAAAAAAGGATCGTTTTCTCCCCATCGGCGATGCCCAGCCGGCGCCTCGCCGCAGCGGGCGTGAGGCCCGTTCTCGGCGCATGGTCGTTGATCCCCAATGGGATGACGCTCACCTTGGCGTGCCTCACGCCAAACTCCTCCACTAATTCCGTTTTCATCTTTTCCGTGTGGACGAAGACATGGTGGGCGACTTTGTACTGGATGCCAAGCGTGAGCCGATTGAGCAGCGAATCCCGACTGTCGCGCTTCCTCGCATTCACGTTGTGGGCTGTGAGCACGATCTTTTTCCCCAGCACCCTGTAATAGAGCATCAGCGCCGTCCGGTCAAAGTACTCGAACTTGTTGTTCCACAGGATGTGAAAGATTTCCCGTTTTGCGGTTGTGGCGTAGCGGACCAGGTTTGCGTAAGACCTTAGTATTCTGAAGGCCTTGCCGATTGGACCGGCACCCGGCTGCGGACCGCCGTAGACGTTTAGAAAGTTCAAGCCAGGTTTGTCTTGAAACTCCCGGAAATCGAGCTCGTCACTGCCGATGAGGTCGAGCGAGACGCCTTTTGCCAGGAGCGCCGAGGCGAGTCCGAAAACGTATGGTCGATCGCTTCCGCCGGTGAGCAAAGAAACTGCGATTGGCGATTTTCGATTTTCGATTGGCGATTGCACTGGAACAGTAGATAGGGTTTGGGAGTTGAGGCTAGTGGGTTGTCCTTTGCCCTTTGTCGTCGGTCCGTTGTCAGTTGCCTGTAGCCCGCGGCCCATGACAGAGGCCCATGGCATAAGGGCCCAAAAACAGCGGACTTAAAATGCAGAAGTCCGCGCTACCACTACTGCCTGTGGCCTAATGCCCACTGCCTGTGACCTGTTGGCTAGAGCCTGCTGAAACTGGCGCTCGACGGCGGCTTCAACCATGCCAGTGGTAATCAAATCCATGCAATTAGGCACAAAATCACATGTGGTTTTGTAACAGGCGAGGCAATCCATTGCGGGCACGATTTTTTCGCCTAATCCGTACATTTCGATCTCGGCTGAGCTGGTGGGTCCGAAGAGTACAATAGTTCGCCGGCCAAGCGCCAGCGATAAATGCATCGCCAAAGTGTCTCCGCAAACCACTACATCACATGCGGCAACGATTGCGGCAAAGTGGCGGACCGGGTTGTCGGAGCCGCTATCAAACAGGGGCACCCCGGACTGCGATGCCAGCCGACGATTCCGCTCACGCTCTTCCGGCCCGCCGAGCAGGACAAACTGCACATCGTGCTTCCGCGCCAGCCGCTCCACTAAGTCCAGGTAGCCATCCTCGCGCCAGCGCTTCAGCTCCCATCGCCCTCCCGCTCCAGTATTCAATCCGATCACCGGCCGAGACAGATCGACACCGAGGCGTTCCAGGCGCATGCGTCCCCGCTCACGCTCGTCTTCGCCCAACTCCAACACATAGCGGTGCGGAGCTCCGGAAAGGCCCAGAATCTCAAGCATCCATTCCTGGTAAGTTTTCCTCCCCTGCCTCTTGAGATCGTCAAAAACGCCCAATTCCAGCCATCGCCGCGCGGCGGCATTGGTAGGTTCGACGAACCCACTCGCGCTAAGAACGAAACCGTCCTTCCGCTTCGCATTCGCCAAGCTGGCCAGCGCCGCGCTCGCTTTTCCCGCGTCGAGGTTGATGACGCGGTCGAAAACACGGGCCTGCAATTGCGCCAGCGCGTCCGGCCCGTACTCTATCATCTCGCTAAGGTACGGGTTACGCCCCAGCAATGGCAGCGATTCGCGGCGAGTAATCCAGGCGATGGCAGCGTCCGGATGGGCGGCGGCCAGAGCGGGAAGCAAGGCTGTGGTGCGCAGCACGTCGCCCATGGCATCGAGCTTAATGATCAGAATGCGCTCGCCTATTGGCCGGTAATGCTCGCAAGTGCACAAGGTGCCAGTTGCCTTGTGCCATTTGCATGGCCGGTCGCCAAGGAAATACCGGCAATCAAAAGCAATGTGACGGGATCCGTCGTTTGTCATTTGTCCGTTGTCAGTTATCGGTCGTCCGTTGTCCTTCGTCACTTGTCTCTCGCCCCTTGTCGCTTGCTACTTGTCGCTTGGTCCTTCGCCAGCCGAAGGCGGGCGCTAGAAGTTTCACCGCAGGGATCACAGAAGCCACGGAGGAATTGCCGTGATGATCCTCCCCGAGTTCCCGGCTGCGGCCTATGGCCTCTTGCCTGTAGCCTGCAAGCGGCTTCATTGTTCTAGCAGCCGAAACATCGCCCGGTCCCAAGCTCTAATGCCAGAGTCCCTTATTTGCGAAAGCCAGCGCTGTGCCCGCTTGGCGTTCTTCCGTCCGAAAATCACGGCGAGCCATTCATATCTCCGCCGCATACGAGGCGGATGTAGCTGACCACCAAGCTCACCAGCGAGCGCTTGCAGCTCGGCGATAAGGTCCGGCCGTTCTGGATAGAAACAACCGTACCAAGTTCGCAGATAAGCCAGGCAGGCCTTTCGCACGCGTTCACTTTCTTCTAGCGAACGGAGGTACTGAATGTGCAGCTTCATCGAGACTACCATCGCGTCCCTTTTCCGATCCGAAGCGCCAATGTAACTCAGTCGGTTTGACGCAACTGCTCTGTAGAGCACTCTAGCGTTGGGAACGAAGCGCGTGCCTTCTGACGCCAAGAGCACACGACAAAAATACTCTCCGTCGTCGTCGGAGACCAAGCGTGTATCCCAGGGTCCTGCCGCTTCCGCCAACTCGCGGCTGGTCAACCACGTTGCGGTCTGCATGTGCAGGTTCTCTCCCATCTTCCTCAGCAGCCACTCGACAGGAGCAAGGTCCTGGCACAGCGAATTGCGTACAACGGGCGCGCTGCGAGTGCGGTAGTAAAAAGGCGCCCAGGGCGAAGAAAGAAGCACTCGCTTGCTGTCGGCACCGCGAAGCGCGGCAAGCTGCCGCTCGATCTTATCCGGCGCCAGAACGTCGTCCGCATCCAGCCACTGGATGTAATCGCCATGGCTGAGATCGAAAGCGCGGTTGCGAGCCGTCGCAGCGCCTTGGTTCTCTGTCGACACTACCGTGACACCGCTCGGGGCAAAGCGCTGCGCCACTTCCTCCGTACGATCTGTGGATCCGTCGTTGACCACGATGATCTCTTTGCGCTTCCAGGTTTGTGCGACGGCAGACTGGAGCGTGTACGCAATCCAGCGCTCGGCGTTGTAAGCCGGAATGAGAATGGAAACTAGAGGTTGCATGGGCGATAGTTCGCCGGCAATAGGCGACAGGACGGACAAGCGGTCACTAGTGGTCAGCGGTTAGTGACGCGTGACGAGAGGCGGATTGGTTCACCTTACATTCACCGTATCTTCGGCTTCTACTGCCGTTGCCTGCGGTCTGTTGCCTATGGCCTGTTGCCTGGGACCTACGACCTGTGGCCTATCACCTGCACGGGCCGGGACGGTTTCGCGGCGTTCGCCTCTCGCTTTATCCAGAGCTCGTTGATATGCGGCAAGCAAATGGCCGACCGAATACTCCCACGCCAGTGTTTGCTGAACTCTTTGCCGGCCGAACGCGCCCATCTTTTTTCTTGCATCGGGATGGTCGAGAAGCCACAGAATCTTTGCCGCAAAATCAGCGGCTCCGCCACGCCAATCGGCGTAAAGGGAAGCGTCCTGGGCGCTGAACCGGCCCTCCTTCGATTCGAACTGAACGATGGGCTTGCCCAACGCCATATATTCCATGATTTTGTTCATGGTTGAAATGTCATTCATCTCGCACGGCTTGTCCGGATTCACGCAAACATCAGCCGTTGAGAGAATCTCCAGCAAATCCTCGTCTGGAATTCTCCCGGTGAAGTTCATCATGCTTTCAAGACCCTTTTCACGCACCGTGTTCCTGAGTGTGGATAGCTCCGGGCCTCTGCCGATGCAAGTGAAATGAACGTCGCGCCGCCCCAGATTTTTGACTTGGAGAGCTACATCCACGAGGATATCCAAACCGTCCTGGGCGTTCATGGTGCCAACATAACCCACCAAATAGCGCTTGCCACGCTTCAGCTCCGGATTTGCACGGACGCTCTTGAACGTCCGCAAGTCAGGCCCATTCCGGACAATGAAAACATCCTCCGGCTTGCAGCCACCCCTCTTGATTGCAATCTCCCGATAGCTTTCGTTCGTGGATATCACTACTTCGCTATGGCGAAACGTCCATCTTTCAAACGACGCCAGGGCCTTGTATAAGGGCCCTTTGCTTCCGAATTTGGCGATATACAATTCCGGGTTGGCATCGTGGTGATCGAAAATATACGCCACGCCTAGTAGCCTAAAGGGCCCTGCCACCAGAAAGATGGTGTCTGGCGGATTACAGCCTTGGACGACGTGAAAGCCCCGCCGCATGAAAATCCACCACGCGTACAAAAACTGCCAGAACAGCGCACAAGAGTATTCAAGGACATAGCCGGCAGCCGACTTTGCCTCCGGCGGCATCGGATGGCGATAGATGTGAACACCGTCGATCACTTCGTATCCGCGACTATCACGTCCCTGGCCACGAGGACACAGCGCGGTCACTTCGTATCCTGCATCGCGCAGGGCCACAGCTTCCCTCCACACACGCGTGTCGTGAGGCACGGTACCGTTTTCGTCGATGATCAGGATTTTGTGGTTCACAGCGTGCCTCCGCCCGCTAAGTAGTAATCCTCGCGCCCGGTTGCGCACGCTTGCGACCATGTAGCTTCTACGTCTGGAAGGCCCGCAGGGCCGCTCCAACGTGTCCCTGCAGAGCACCGCGGTTTTAGTCTGCTGGCGGAACAGGTTCCAGTTCCGCCTCGTCGAGAGCGGTGCTTCGGCAGGTTGACCGAGCGGATGTGCCCACCCAGCTGGCCTCTCTGCCTCAGCTCACAGGCTTGATTTGCAACGGCTTCGGTGGTGGCAGGCTCGGCTTCGGGCCGTGCCGCACCGCCCAATTCAGGATCGTGCTAAGCGTACGCGCCTTCGCGTCCCAGGTGAGGTTTTCGCGAGTATACGCCATGCCTTGCAGTCGCAGGCGATTCAGGAGCTCCCGATCCTGTGCGAGAGAGGTGAGAATTTCTTGCATCCGTGAAACCACATCGTCCTCGGTGGTGAGCGGTACCTTGAACCCTATCTCCGGAGTGACGGTGTCCCCCGGACCGCCGAAATCCGCAACCACCGGTACAGCGCCGGCCGCAAGAGCTTCAAAGACGACGGCTGGGCTGTTGTCGCGAACCGACGGAAACACCAGCACGTCCGCCTGCCGCAGCTTCCGCTGGGCTTCGTGGTGACTGAGCCAACCGCAGAAGTAAACGGCGCTCCCAATTCCGAGAGACGTCGCGAGCTGTTCGAGGCGATTTCGCTCGGGGCCGTCGCCGACAATCGTGAAGCGGGCCGAGTTGTTTCGCAAAAGTGGTGCGGCCGCGCGCAATGCTAGATCGCAACCCTTTACCGGGACCAGCCCGCCGACAAAGATCAGCTCGAGCTGCCCGTCGCGCTCCGAAGTGCCCCGGACCTCGGAGCACATTGAGCCGCTGACTCCGTTCTCCAGGAGGAAGAAGAGCTTGTCGCGGTGCGAGGCGAACTCACCATAGGTTTGGGACGAGCCGGCTATGATCGCCGCCGCATTCCGGTACGTCGACCGGGCAAAGGGCATGAATCGGTACAAGTTTCTTAAGTGCGCGAACCATTCTCTTTGCTTCGCCGCCTGGCTGAAACCTGGCGGCCACGGCAAACCGCCGCTGACAGGCCCGATCACAAAAGGTATAGGTCCTTTCCTCAGGAAGAAAGCGAATGGACTTGGCAAAACCGCAGGGACGGGCAAGAGTCGTAGGACAACGTCCAACCCGCCGGCCCTGATCCGATCCTGCATCTGCCGCCAAGCTTGCCATTCAAAGGCAACAGCGAACGGATAGGCGAAAACCGTCAGAGCCCTGCTGGTGTAGCCGTTCTTGAAAATCCGCCTTATCGTCCAGGCGTACAGACGCTCAAGCCGAGGCATTCCGACTACCTCTACGGATTGAACCCTCCCCTGTCTGCGCCGCACGGCCTCCTTGCCCGGCGAGCGGATGGCAACGGTCACGTCATGGAATTGTGCAAGCGCTTCGGCCTGAGAGTAGCTCAAGAGTGCACCGCAAATGCCTTCCGGATTTGCATCTGGCGCCAGCACGAGAACGCGTAATTGATTCATGAATCGTCTTCGCTAAGCGTTGCAAAACCCTCTAAGGGAAAACCCTGAAAAACTCCTAAGAAAACCACTTGATTCCTGTTCCCTGATGGTATATCGTCGGTGGTTTGGGCAAGGGCACTCGCGGCTCGCTCCGCTCTTCGGAGCGAGCCGGACCGACCTAACGGGATCAGGTGAGGCGAGTGTCTTGGCTCGATTTCTTCCCGCTTCTGAAAACCTTCTTCAAATCCCCTCACGCGGCCCATGGGACCGGTCACTGACTCAAGTTCTTGCCCTGTGTTGTCGATACATTCAATGACTCGTAATATAACACGGAGCGAGAAGAATGGACAAAATCGTAAAGTGGCTCTCTTTGGCAATCGTTACTGCCTGGCTCGTTGCTGGCCGCGTGGCCGCGCAGACCATCAGCGCGGCGTCGTGCAATACCAGCGATGTTCAGACAGCGCTCAATTCCGTTACGCAATCCTCAGCCACGGTGAACATCCCGGCAGGAACATGCTCCTGGACATCCGGCATCTCCTACAGCGTTCCGTCCGGCACCACCAGTCTTGTCATCCAAGGCGCAGGGGCGGAGTATGCTAACACCGGAGGGGCGAGCACGGCGGGCACGGACGAAACGATTATCAGCGTCAATGTATCTGGCGGAAACCCGGCGTTCGTCATAGGCACGGCTTCCGGCCAGTACCTGGAGGTCACTGGGATCGCCTTCTCTGAAGCTTCCGGGTATACCCCTGATCACGGGGAGGTTGAGATATCCGGGAATTCGGCGTCCGTGCGCGTAGACCATTGCCATTTTCAGGCCACAGGGGGTGCTGAACTCGAAGGTATCGAATTGGATGGTTCGGTGCTTGGCGTGGCCGATCATAACTTCTTCGACTCGTCCGATGCTGTCTCGAACGCCATCCGAGTCTATAACGGAGGGACTTGGGAAGGTGACAGTACGGGCAACGGTGACGAATCGTGGGCGGACACTGATCACTTCGGGTCAAGCGAGTTCTTTTTTGCCGAGGACGACCTTTTCACAGGGGGTGCGGGCGATTGCGTGTACGGCGGACGATATGTGATCCGCTACAGCACGCTCACGAATTCGGTCATGTACAACCACGGCACGAACAGCAGTCCGGCCCGTGGCTGCAGGGCTGTGGAGTTCTACATGAACACAGTAACAAGCCCATCCGGACCCAACGGCGGGGCCGTCGAATCGAACAACGGTGGGCCGATGCTCGTTTGGGGTAACACGGTCTCCGGCGTCCGCTATATTGTCAGCCTCAGTGACGTCCGACAGAATGACGAAACCTACGCGGAGGCCACTATCCCCAACGGATGGGGTTACTGCGGTACCACACAGACGAGTTCAGACAGCGTTTGGGATGGGAACATGAATTCCAGCGGTTATCCGTGTCTGGACCAGCCGGGCCGCGGCGCGGGAGATCTGATAACTGGAAGCGCCTTTCCGGACATTGTGGATTCGAAGACGGGAACCGAGTCGTGGCCCCACGAAGTGCTCGATCCCATCTACGTTTGGGACAACACGTACAATTCCGCTGGCTACTCGCCCGAGGGCTTAGTCGGTCCTGACGGTAGTCTTACTACGGATAATCTCGACTACTACCAGGAGTTTCTCGCTATCTACGGAGAGCCGGGAAGCTGGAACGGCACTGCAGGAATCAACCAAAGCAGTTCCGCGCCGTCTGGGGATTGCACCGCGGGCACAGATCCGATGACTGGCGCAGCCGCGCCTGGCGTAGCCTGGTGGGATACATCGAACAACACACTGTACGTGTGCAATCCTACCAATACCTGGACAGCCTTTTATACGCCCTATATCTATCCGCATCCTCTTACCCAGGCGAGCTCCGATCCCCCTGCGGCGCCTACCAATCTCTCCGCTACGGTGAGCACCAGCAATTGACTGAGGGCCGCCGCTGGGTTACCTTCTCGAACGTCCCCCCTGGACCGCCTTCGGGGGTGTATTCCCGCTGCGCGATTGCCGGGTCGGGCACCGGCAAAGGGCGCTCCTAGGCGTTCTCCCACTGCGGATATCTCGTCGCGTACCACAGCTTGCGCAGCCACCGGTACGAAACAGCCGCTGGAGCGGGTACCCAATCCAGGAGTTGGTGGTGCAAGCCCAGCCGCAAAGCGGCCGTTCCCGCCGAGGTAAGCGGGACGTAGTACCTGGGCACGTTGGCTCTGCGGAACCCGTTACGCTGCTTGAAGTCGGCCAAGCTGTCGCCGCCTCTCTTCCCGTAGTTGAAGTTTGCGTACCAGAGATGCTCGATTTGCCGCTCCGCGCAGCAGCGGACAGCCTGGGCGATCAGGGCGTTAGTGGGCGCTTTGTCGCGATGCGCAACCATGGAAAGGATATGCATCAGGCCGGCCTGGGTCCCTTCCTCATCGCTGACGACCTTCGCGAAGCCGATGAGGCTCTCGTCAAAGAATGCCCCAATGAAGACGCTGCGGTCCAGGAAGGTCGACTTCATTCCTCGCAGAGTCTCAATGTCCTTGCCGTAGTGCGGGAACCGTCTACCCTGACGTATCGGGCACTCGTTGTAGATGGCGTGTATTCCCTGGAGAAGAGCGTCATCGAGAGGCACCTCCCTGACCACGACACCCCTTTTCTCCGCCTGCTTCGCCTTGTTGCGGGCCTTGAATCCTATCTGGTCTTTCCACCAATGCTCGAACGTGGAGACAGGCAGATCCGCGAAATTGTCGTACTCCATCGGATAGGAATATTTGGGGGCGGGGTCAGCCAACGGTTGTATAAACGTGAAAATGTCAGCCCTAGGTCGGGATTCGCGAAGCGCCGCCAATGCCGTTTGGGGATCTTTCAGAAACTGGTAACCCTCCCCGTCGACGAACGCCACGCGGATGATGCTTCCCCGCGTCCGGATTTCCCTACCGCATACGTCCATTGCTTGCTTGTCACTCCTTTTCTCAAAGGCTATTCGGGGCGGGCCTCTTGAGGCCGTTAGGCGGGGTCCGGTGTCGGCTCGGGACGAGCCGGGTTCCGCCGCGATCTACGCGACAATCGCCCAGGTCCGGGGAGTCGCTCAGGTGGTATTAAGCGTCGATCCAAACGGCATCCAGGTCGGTCGTGTCGCCATCAGCCGGCTCTGAGCTTTCGCGCGTTCCGTCTTCGCCCTGTGCGGAGCGGCCCTCCTCGCCCGGGGCTACCCGGCCCGCTGCCGCAATTGCCAGAAGCAGGAAGAACCATGCCGGATTCAGCATCCGAGAACCCGCTTCGGCGACGTTGTAAGTCGCCGCGGTGGCGACGTAAGCTACCAGCAGAGCGCCGAGCGCCGGGTCGCGACGAAACGCGCGAACTGCCCTCCCGTAGCCTTGAACTAGAATCAGAGCGAAGAGGCTGACGCCGATCAAGCCCAGGTTCAGGTACACTTCGATGTAACCGTTGTGCGACTCGTTGATCGCATCGAGTCCGCCGACCGCCCTGGCAGCGCTCCCGGCGCGGCTCCCTAGCCAGAAAGTTTCGAAGCCGGCGCCGCCGATCGGGTTAGGACACATCGGAATCAGGATCTTCCAGATCTCCGTTCGCCCCGTAAGGTCCGGCTTTCTTCCCAGCGCCCTCGCGGCTGCCGCTTCGCCACCCAGGAGCACTGCGGCGCCGCCGCATAACAATATCGCCAGAGCCAGAGCGTGCACGGCCGCAGGGCGGCCTCTGAAAAATCGCATAGCGAGGGCAAGCATCAGCGCCGCTCCCAGAACGAAAGAAGCCTCGGAGGTCGCCGAATGAGCGGCCTGTAAGGCAGATAGCCCAAAGGCGAGGAGGGCACCGTGCGCCAACAGGCGCCGGCGGCGGTTAGGCTGATTCTTGTCCCGAAGCAGCTCGAGTACCTGCCATAGCGCTCCGAGCGTGAGGACGTAAGCCAGGACGCCCAGCGAATTCTTGTTGGTTGTCACCCCGACGTTCACTATTTCATTACTTCTGCCCCATGAATCGAAGCCGCGCCCCAGATCCGGATAGTACTTGATCAAAAGCATCGAAGCAGGCAGGAGGACGAACCCCACGCGCGAGAAAAGCCGCCTGAGAGCCGCAGCCGGCCGAGCGTCCGTGGCTACCACCAGCACCATGATCACATCACCCAAAGCTCTGACCCATCGCTTCAAGCCCCATGCCGGAAAATCCGACCAACAAAGGCTGAATAGCGCAAAGGAAAAGTAGAGCACAATCGGCCAACTGGCCCTTAGCACAGCGCCGGCTTCCTTCCGCCTGCTGTAAACAACAACGGCCCCTAAGATCATCAAGGTCGCGGCAACCGCCTGGTCAAGCAAGTTCTCCGGCGGAAGTTGACCCGGGGCCATTCGGGCGACGCCCACACCGAGCCAGGTGGAGACGGACCGCGATCCATTGATCGCCAGCCAGATTGCAGGCAGCCATACCGCTTTCGATGGCCGCGCGGTTTTATCGTGATCGAGAAAAAAAAGGCCAGCGATTCCAACAGCGAAGAGGAGGAGCGCAATGTGTGGGTTCATGGCTGAAAGCAGTGATGAGTGACGAGCGGAAAACCAGGTTATAGGTTGTGGGCTATAGGCGACAGGCTACTGATTGCTCATTGCTGGCCGCTGGGCGCTTTCCATTAGCGGAGCGCTTGGCTGGAACCGGCGATGCATCCACCGGATGCGGCTGATATCCCACAGCATCCTCATTGAGTCCGTGACGAGATTTACCTTCGAGCCCGGCTGCGCGACCCAGTTGACCGGAATCTCGGCGACCGAGAGCGACAACCGGCGAGCGATAAACAGAATTTCGACATCGAAGGCGAAGCCGGCAAGCTTTTGCCGGGAAAAGATAGCCGCGGCTGCATCGCGCCGAAACATCTTGAAGCCGCATTGCGTATCCGCAATGCCATCGAACGCGAGCAGGCCGACCGCAAAAGCGAAGGTGCGGCCGACGAGCCGCCGATGGACGGACGTCCTGACTTCAGCCTCGCCGGGACCGCGTGCCGCCCGTGAGCCAATCGCCACGTCGTACACTGTCTCGACCGCCGCCAGCAGTTTCGGAATCTCATCCAAAGGAGTAGCCGCGTCCGCATCCATGAAAAGAACGAAGCGTCCTGCCGCATTAAGCGCTCCAGAGCGCACGGCCGCTCCCTTGCCCGCGTGCGGGCGGGCTAGAACACAAACCCGGGCATCGCTTTCCTCGAAACCGCGCGCGAGGGCCAGAGTCTCATCGCGGCTGCCGTCATCCACAATAATAAGCTCGAACGCGAGCCCGCGACCCGTGCACCAGCGGAGGGTTTCAAGCACCGTCTTCGGAAGGCGCGCCTGCTCGTTATACGCCGGGATGACGATCGATAGCTGGATCTCGTTACGCGGCTCCTGCATCAGCTCAGCCGTCTCGCTGAGCTGATGCAGCTTCGCGCCAGATTCCTGAACGGCTGATGGGGCCGACGGAGCAGCGGCAAGCGCCGCAGCTCGCATAGCTCCCTCCTTGGGCCGGACGACAGGGATGCGATGGAACTTGCCCGCCAGGTAAAAGATACCGCCGCTGAGAGTAGTGAGGAAATACTGCGCGGCATGCTGCACTAAGACCATTGCGAGAGCGAACTGAGCGGAGACGCCGGAGCTAATGAGGAAAAGCGGCCCGGCCGCCTCGATGGTTCCAATTCCACCCATGGTGAGCGGAACCAGAGAGGCAAAATTCACCACCACGAGAAACAGGAGCGCAGCACCTACGGTCATTCCGTTCCAGACGGCCTTGCCGAAAAGGTAGCAGGCAGCGGTTTCGAGGCCCCAGATGATGGCCGTGGCCGCGATCGCGTATAGCATGCGCGGCACGGTGCCCAGCGGGCGCGGGCCATCGAGAAACGCAGATGCCTTTTCGCGCGCAAAGGTGGCCAAGCGGCCCGGCAGCCTGTCGCTTGCCGCGCAGATGAGGGAACGGATCCAGGCATGGCGCCAGAAGCTGAAGACGAGCACGGCAGCGAGGGCCGCAAAACCCAGCGACGGCAGCAGCAGCAACCAGTCGAGGCGATGGGCCAGGGGAACGAGAGCGATAGCGACGAGTCCGAACACGCCCAAAACCAACCCGTCGAGGATGCGCTCGGCAGCGATAGAACCCAGGGCGGCGCTGCGGCCGCGATCTCTATCGGTTTTGGCGGCGGCACAATGCGCGCGCAGCACCTCGCCCATCCGCGCCGGCAGGATGTTATTTCCCATAAAACCGATCAGGATGAGCCGCAGCGAGTTCCAATAGCTGAGACTCCGCTCCCAAATCCGCCAGCGAGCTCCGCGCAAGAGATAAGCGGCTACCACAAACGCAAGAGCGAGTAGCAGAGCACCGACCCGCGCTCGCCGCACCGCCTCCATCGTCTGCCGGAAGTCGAAGTGGCGGGACAGGCCGTAGAAGATGAGCCCCGCCAAAGCCAGAGAGATGACGAATTCTGCAAAGCGCTTCATTGTTTCGTTTTTTCCGGCAGGACTGAGGCCCGCCGCGCTTCCTCGTGATCGGCGGGATTGCCCTAAATCGGGCGCCCTATCCAGGCCGCGGCGACGGGCTCCCGCCGCTCTTCATCAGGCTCTTGCTCATCGAGCGCGACTGCGTTCGCCGGCGCGTGGCGGGCGCCGACCAACTCTCCCAGCCAGGCCGCGAAGGCAGAGCACACTAAGATTGATAGAAATGGTGTCAATGGCGCAGAGTACCGCGCCTGCGCCAGTATCGGCGTCGACACCGCGACAATATAGACCACCAGCAAGGCCATCGGCACCGTCTCGCGGGCCCGGCCGGCTCTCAGACAAATTACAAGGCCGACGAGCGCGAGCGCGACGAAAGGAAGTTGTACGACGGCGTCCATGAGTGCGGATATCCGCGTCTTAGCCCCACACCAGAAGTTGAAAAACGCGTTGTCGAGCACGGTCCTTACCAGTAGCAGGGGCGAGCTTTCGTACCTTCGTACAACTCTGTCGAAAAGGTCGCGGGAAAATGCCAGCTCGTCCGCGCTGGAATAAAAATACTGGTAGTAGCCAGGCCTGAACTGAAACCCAAACCGCTGAGCCAGCCTGTTCCTCTGCCGCCCGGCTTCGGTATCGGCCACTACGTACCCAAGCGCGTGATGGGCGGAGTGATAGAGGCCCGCCTGCGCTGCCACTCCCAGCACGCTGGCGGTTGGCACGAATTTCCCAGTCAGCTTGTAATTTCGGACGATCCATGGGGAAAGCACCACGAACATGGCGGCGGCCATTAAGGCGAAGTTCCGAACGATGGCGACCGCAGAATGTCTCCGGCGGTCGAAAGCAAGAACGTAGCCGAGCAGAAAAACCGGGAACAGGATGGGTGTACTCCGGACCAGACAAGTTAGTCCCAGAACCGCTCCGCTCACCAGGTAATCCCGCCAACGGTTGGTCTTGACGGCTCTGAGCACTGTGAGTATAAAGAGAGCCAACATGAACCCGAAGAGGATTTCGATGCCACCCCGGCTCTCTGCCAGCAGCGTTTCAGGATGAAGGAGAAACAGCAATGGAGAACCGAAAATCAGTAGCCGGCTGCTCGAAAGTTGGCTCGCGATCCGCGTAATCAGCCACGCTGTGGCAAGCGCAAAGATCAGATTCACAAACTGCACCGCTCGCAGACTTCGCCCAACCGTCTTGTAAAGCCCGGCGAGGAGAATCGGATATCCGGGCTCGCGCACTAAGGTTTCAGCCATGTTGGGATATAGGCGGTAGCCGTTGCCGTCCGCCAAATTCTCTGCAATCTGATCATAGCCGTCGCCGTCGTAGCGGTCCATGGTGTAAGACCGCATGAAGGGGCCGCGGACCTTCGGGACCAGGACGAAGAGGAGAAGCGCATTCGCCGCCGCGATAAAGAGAACCGCGGCAATGCGCAAGAGTTTCGACCGCGAGCTCGTAAGACGGTAGGGCACCGTTGGATCTGAAGGGGCGTGCCCGCCGTTTGGGTTTGTCATGCCCGGATTGCTAGCGTTCAATTTTCACTCGAAAAGTGAGAAGCCTCACGCGAAGGCGCAGGATATTGCAAAGAAAGCGGATAGTTCGCAGGCAGTAGGCCACAGCACCACCAAGACACCAAGTAGGGGCGCTAGCTCAGCGCCGCGACCGGCTCCTCCTGCGTGCGGAGCCACTCCTCGAGAACGGCCAAGCTGAAGAGAATCTTGTGATGGTCCTCCCGGCCGGAGACGTGCTGCTCGTAGAGCTTGCGCACCGCGGCCGGGCGAAGGTATTGATAAATCATGGAAGTTTCGTCAAGGAAAGTTTCAGACATTCCGCTATTAATTGCATCGCGGAACCAGCCATCCACGACATTGCAAGCAAAGCCACGCTTCGGCCTTTTCACAACCGCTTCCGGAAGGAACTCACGGCAGACCTTGCGGTGCAGCCACTTGCGCGAGCCGTTCCTTACTTTCAAGTTTGCCGGCAGGCGCTCGACGAATTCCACGATATCTTTATCGAGGTAAGGAACGCGAAGCTCCAGGCTGTGTGCCATGGAAAGCTTATCAGCGTACATCAAAAGCTCATCCGGGAGGGCGGATCGCAGCTCCAGGAATTGGAGCCCGCCCAGCTCGTCCGTGTTGGTCATAAGGCCGGTCAGATCCGTCCAGGATTCCAGAATCCTGTTGCCCACGCCATCATCGAGCACTCCGTCCCGAAATAATCCGTCCACCTGGTTGCCCGGCAGGAGCGACAGGACGTGCTGATACCGGCGCATGCGGTCCGGAATGGCCAGAGAATGGACTCCCCGCTTGAGCGTCTCATTTCTAGGAAGGGCGTTCGCGGCCGCAGAGAGACTACTACGCAGCCAGCCCGGTAGATTCGACCACAGGGCGCCATATCGAACGCCCACATGCCGGCGATACCCTCCGAAAAGCTCGTCAGGCCCCTGGCCGATGAGCGCCACCTTCACATCCTGGCGGGCCCGCTCGCAGACAAAATACATTGGAACGATCGAAGACGGCGCTACGGGCTCTTCGAGCGCCGCGACGATCTTCGGAAGGGCCTCTTCGAAAGTCGATCTCGAAATGGTGACCGGGGTGTGCTTTGAACCCAGGATGCGCGCCGTTTCCGAGGCGTCCGCCAGCTCATCGTCCGCGAAGCTCGAGCCATAGCCCACGCTGAAGGTAGGCCAATGGTTTCCGTTTAGATTCATCAAGGCCAACAGCAGGCCGGAATCGAGCCCGCCGCTCAAGAGCAGCCCAACCGGCACATCGCTGATGAGCTGCCGGCGGACGGCCTGCTTGTAGAGTTCCAGCAACTCTTCTTGGGCATCGGCCGGTCGCTTGGCCGGCGAAAAGGGCGTCGGCTTAAAGTTGTACCAACGGCTGACGTGGCATGCACCATTTTCAACAGTCAGCTTGGTTCCGGGAGCAAGCTTGCGCACACTCTTCACGATCGTATAGGGCGACGGCGTGAAGCGATAACGCAGAAAAAGATTAAGGGAAGTGGCATCGACCCCGGCGCTTTCCTCCATCGCAGCGCGAACGGCGCGAATTTCGGAGCCGAAGTATAACCGGTCGCGATCAATCCGATAATAGATCAGCTTGATCCCGAAGGCGTCGCGCGCGACCACGAGCCGCTGCGTCCGCACGTCCCAGATCGCGAGGCCGAACATGCCGTTCAACCGGTTGAGCACTTCGTCGCCCCACTGCTTGTAGCCGTGGATGATCACTTCCGTATCTGAGTTCGTCCGAAAGACGTGCCCGAACGCCTCCAGCTCTCGCCTTAGCTCGTGGAAATTGTAGATTTCGCCGTTGAATACCACCCAAACGGTCTCTTCCTGGTCCGACATGGGCTGATGGCCGCCGGCGAGATCGATGATGGACAAGCGGCGAAATCCGAGGCCGAGCGAACCGGAGATGAAATATCCTTCGTCATCCGGGCCACGATGGACGATGGAGCCAGCCATGCGTTCCAGATCGCTGCGGCGAACCGGCGCCCGATTTCCGAAATTAAATTGTCCGCAAATGCCGCACATACAGGAACAGTGATTAGTGGTGGGTAGAAAATGTTGAGCGAGCTATCAGCTTTCAGATATCAGCAGGCTACGTTTGCCGAGCGCTAATTGCTAACGACTGATCGCTGACTGCTGATTTCTGATTGCTGATCGCTGCCTACTGGGGCAAGACATCGAAGGCATCCAGCCTCTTGAACGACGCGAGAGACCTCAGTATGGCTTTCAGCTTTGCCATCTGCTCCTTGCGATGAAACCCCATCAATTGGGGCGAGACGGGGCGCGGCGCGCGGCGCAGGAACGCCCAGGAGTAGCCGGCTGCAAGCGTCAGGCCTCCCACAACGTAAGGCGGCTTGATGAAGCGGTACGCTACGCGGCAAAGCTCCCAAACGGGATGGCCGCCCAAATAGTAGTCCTTTTCCCCATAGGAGAACGAAGACGAAAGAACGCTGCGCTCGGCGGTGCCCAAATGGCGGTGGTGGAAGAACGACTTTTCCCGGAAAGACTGCGTCTTCCAGCCCAGCATGCGCGCGGTGATGACTGCAATCCAGTCAACTCCGCCTGCGCGGTGCGGGACGTAGCCGCCAATCCGCTCCCAACATTCCCGTCGAAACAACTGGCACTGTCCAGCAACATGGGTGGACCCTTCGAAGCTGTCGCTCTCTGAGCTGTAGCCGCCGTCTTCCCTGAAGACGGTCCCTGCTACGCCGAGCGACGGTTTCTCCGCAAAACGGCGGAGCAGAAATTCAAAGTGGTCCGGGTCAAAGGAAATGTCGGCATCCAGGTTGCCGATGATCTCATACGGCAAGCTCGCCACTCGCTCACAACCCTCTCTGACTGCGTAAGCTTTCCCGGCAAACGTGCGGTCCAGCCGTCTTGGCCTCTTGCGCAGCTCCATCCAGGAATGATCCGGAAGATAGCGCTCCACAATGCTCGCCGTGCGGTCCGTCGATCCATCATCCACGATCACCCATTTCAGAGGAAGCACGGTCTGCCGGATCACCGATTCGATTGTCTTCTCGAGGAAGACTTCTTCGTTGTGGGCCGGCGTGATCAGAACGTAAGACGGGAGCACGTTAAGTTGAGTCATGATCTCGGTCCGGCTTTGATCCAACATTCGGCCGGGTAGCTCAGGCTTCGCGGTTCGCGAAGTCTGCGGCTTGTCTCTGCGAATAAGCTGCTGATTTCGCAAAGGCCGGAAATGCAGGGATTCTTCGGTCGCGGCGGTCCCTCAGAACGACATGCCTTTTGGCTGCGCCTACGCAGTGGCGCCCAATTCCGCAGACCAGGAACACGGAGAGATTGTGGCGGAGAGGGAAGGGATTCGAACCCTCGGGTAGCGTGAGCCACCGCAACCCCGGTTTGCCGAGGCTGCTGCCTTAGCCAACAGCGACCTCTCCGTAATAACGGCCTCTCGCAAAGACGCAACGGAACGCAAAGCTAAGCTCCAAGGTGATTCTTCGAGCGGCTGAGCAGGAGACAGAGACTTCGGAACATCTGTGATTGGCCCCAGCGATGCATCGGAACCTGATCCCAACCCAGCAGAAGTTGCCGGGTGCGGAACGATCCATCCGGCCTCTGCCATACCGTCAGGACCTCATCGAGCACCATTCGAAGAATCCGATCGAGCCCTGGAAAACGGCCTTGCAGCAGCACCGCCAGATTCAGGCACTCCGCGTAGTCGTATAATTCGCGGCGATAAATCGTCAGGCGAGGAGCGCGGGAGAACGGCTTAGGCAGCAGCCGCTCATCGAAAAGCCGGCGGATGTAGTAGCCGACGCCGCGCTCAATAGCCTTGGTGCATTTCGGGTCACCGGTGAGCGCCTCGATCTTTGCGAGCGCCTTCAGAACGAAGCAGGTGTGGAAATGATCCGTAAAGTGGCGCTTGCCATCGTTGGCGTAGTACCACGAGCCATCCGCGTTTTGGGACTCAATGACAAAGTTCACATTTCTTTCGCCGACGGCCACGTATTTTTCTTCCGAAAAGTCGTGCGCGGCGCTGATCAGGAGGAACGCCCGGTAGGCATTCGCGTTGATGACGCTCACGGATTCTTTGGGGTTGGGCGTGTAGGAGCACGTCGAGGCGCCAGCCGAGGTTTCAAAATCCTTATAGTCCAGGAGAGCGTGGTCAGCGACGGACCGCATCACCCGCTGCCATTTGGGGTCTCCATCAATGTCGTAAACGTACTTAAAGGCCTCGTAGACGTAAGGGACGGTCGTAATGAGCGGCGTGCCTTCCTTAATAGTGCCGCGCAGCGTCACCCAGTCGTAGGGATAACCCCAACAACAGTGGTCATAGCCCGGACACCTTGTCCTTTCCAGGATTTCCAGAAAATGGACTGCGCGCTTATAGTTGTGCTCCTCACCGAGAACCTGCGCGAGCAACGCGAAGCCCATCGCATAGTGGGCATCCGCGATAGGAAACCGCTGGCGTTTCCAGAAAAACCTTCGCGCCGAGGGCAGAAAGGCCTCGCAGAAGATGATCGGTGACACTGCCAAAGCGCCAAGGGCCCGATTCCGGTAGTACAAGGCCTTGGCACTTTTTCCGAGTTGACCGGCATAGAAGCTTTGAAAGTCGTAAGAGACTTCTCCATAGTGGTCGAGCCAGGCGACGAAGCGCCGGATCCCGGTCCGGACCTGATCCTCGGGCACGGTGGACGATTCCCGCCGGCTGGATGAAAGCTCAACTCCTACGGTTGCTGGTGTTGCCATCAGTATCCTTGTCACGCATCTACAAAAAGCCGGTGCGCAAGCTCCAGCGCTAAGAGGCGATGAATCTCTGTCGTGTAGTTGCGAATACCCTTCAGATGGCCGTCTATGGCGGCGCCAACGGCTGCGGCAACCAGATACGGGCGCGCCAGAGAACCGCTATCGAAAAGCACCTCGCGGACCCACGGCGCAAGCTGATCGCGGTACCATACGCGGAAATGAAAGGGCTTGTGACGGCCGAGCCACAAACGCTCCAGATGCAGCGGGGCAAACACGTGGTCCAACCGGGCAACCCATTGCGGCATTCCCATGTCGTACGCGTATTCAGCTTTGAAAGTAAACTCCAGCGGACCGCGACTTAATAAGCCGCTTCGTGCGCCAATGCCCCGATCGGTCCGCAGGCGGGCGAGAACGGGATTGCCCTCGCGTACGAGCCGCAGCCTCGCTTCCTGATTCTCTTCGAGCGGGCCGGGAGCGCGGTAGAGAGTCCTGACTAAATCGTTGTCGAGATAAGGGGAGCGAACGGCCACCTGCGTCTGTTCAAGCCCCAGCACGCCGTAGTGGTGCCAGGGCGATTGGCGAAAGGCGACAAAGGTGACGGGATGAACCCGCCGCGCCAAGTTGTATGTTTCTTCGGCGGCGCGAAACTGTGGCAACAACTCTGACTGGAAAAGGCCGCTGGCAGGCTGTTCCGGCTTGAACATCACCGCATTCAGGAGCATCTCACTGCCGTAAGTTCCCACAACCCTTACGGGAGCTATCTGGCGCGCTTTTTCGTTCACGTAGAGGTCCGGGGAGCGACTGAGATCGATGCAGGCGTCTGTGAGATAGACCGAACGCTCCGCGTAGTATGGAAACCGTGACAGAAAGCCGTTCCCGGCGGTGATCACCTGATGCGGCTGGCCGCAGATCCCGGCAACCTTGCGAGCCAGGAGGACGTCCTGGTTATCTCGATAGACGCTGCCAAAGGTATAACACGGCAATGAGCCTTGCGGCGGCTTGTGCCATGCCATGATGATGCGCGTATCCAGGCCGCCAGTAAGCGAGACACCAACGCGTTCCCGCCCATTGAAATAGCGTGGGAGATGACCGACAAACGCGTCCCGCAGGCGAGCATAGTATTCTTCCATGCCCAGCGGCTCCTGCTCTTCCCACTGGCGCGGCTCAAAGTAAGAGCCTTTCGTCTCGAGCTTTCCGTCGCGGAAGATCCACGCAGACCCGGGAGGAAGAACCTGCACCCGGGGAAACAGCGTTCGATTCTCCAGCACGCAGCCGCACACCAGGAATTCGCCAAGAGCGCGCGAATCCATCTCCCGCAGCTCGGGCCGAACCTTGAGGATCGCTTTCGCCTCCGCTGCGAAGTAAAAGGCATCCTTGGCTTTGTGGTAGTAAAGGCGCTGGAGGCCGAAGCGGTCATTAAACAGCGTCGCCGTTCCACGCCGCCGATCGGCAACAAGACCATGGAACCGGCCGTTCAGCCCGGAGGGGAAATCCGGCTCGTCTTCGCTCCGGTGCACCAGGTAGGACGCTCCGCCTGCGGCAACCTGATGACCATGCTCCTTGAGCGCCTCAGCGACGTCGGACCCGGTAAAATCCTCACCGGAAAAGATCAGCGTGACGTCCCCAGCTTCGTTTTGCAAAGGCATGCCGTCCGCAAACGACCCACGCCGGGCCACCCAGCCCACGTAAAGTCCATGCGTCTCGTCCACCCACGTGCCACTCGAGTAGAACGGCTCGTGGCAAAGAGACTGGACCATGCCTAGCAGTTGTGCCTCGGCATTCTCCCTAGGCAGCTTGGTAATAAGCCCAACGATTCCTGGCAATGTAGGAACCTCTTAGGATCTTGACGATAACGTAGGCGTGGGGGCCCAGACTGACATGGGTTCAATCACTGCACGAACCGTACAGGCGTCTCCGGCAACGAATGTTGGGCCCTCTTCAGGAGGGCCGTGGTGCTGAAGCCCTCGATAAGGGGGACCAACCTGACCTCGCCACCCCAGGTCTTCATCTCTCTGGCGCCCACCACTTCTTCTTCCGTGTAATCGCCGCCTTTGACAAGCACGTTTGGACGTACAGTTCCGATCAGGTTCAGCGGAGTCTCTTCGTCGAACAGCACGACGGCATCAACGCAAGGCAGGGCGGCGACCAGCTTGGCTCGGGATTCCTCCGAAACAATAGGCCGGCCAATCCCCTTCAGGCTTCTGATCGACCGATCCGTGTTAAGAGCAACGACGAGGCAGTCTCCCAGCCGCTTGGCGTGCTCGAGCAGAGCAAGGTGACCGGCGTGGAGCAGATCGAAACAGCCATTGGTGAAGACGATTCTCCGGCCTGCCGTGCGCCAACGCGCGACACGTTGCAAAAGCACGGCCGAAGTGCAGATTTTTTCCGTCGCCCCTTCGTCCGATGCGAGACTTGCAAGCAGCTCTTCGCGGTTCACCGGCACTGTTCCCACCTTGCTGATGACGGTGCCGGCAGCCAGATTGGCCAGGCGAATTGCATCCTGGATCTGCAGCCCCGCGGCGACGGAGGCTCCGATCGTGGCAATCGCAGTGTCGCCGGCGCCCGAGACGTCAAACACCTCCCGGGCCAGCGCAGGAAAGCGGCTGATCCCGGATTCGTCCAATAGCGCGATTCCTAACTCGCCCAGAGTAACCACGAGATGCTCAATTCCCAGATCCGAGCGGAGCCGGCAACCCTTTTGCAGCAGCATTTCAAGATCGCCAGAGCCCGCGGCAGTGGCCGCAGCCAGTTCAAGCCGGTTCGGTGAGAGCACAGTGCAGCCAGCATATTTGTCAAAGTGGAGGCCTTTCGGATCAACGAAAGTGGGTATCGACAGCTTCCGTGCGCGGGCGATGATGTCCCGGCAAACGGGCTCGCTCAGCAAACCTTTGCCGTAGTCCGACAGAACCACGGCACAGGACCCTTGAATCCGCTGGTCGACCTCGGCAACAAGATCTCTTTTCAACCGAGAGCTGAGTTCGCTGGCTTCTTCTAAATCCAGACGGAGCATTTGCTGCCGGCCACCAATGACCCGCGTCTTGGAGGTTGTCGGTCGTTCTGGCGATTTGAGAATGCCCCCTGTGTCAATGTGGAAGCTGTGGAGAAGTTCAAGAACCCTGTAACCATCCTCATCCGTACCCAGCAGCCCAATCGCGGAGACGTCACAGCCCAGCGCACTGAGGTTGGCCGCCACGTTTGCAGCGCCGCCCGCGGTCTTGGTTTCATGATCGAGCCGGACGACGGGCACGGGCGCCTCCGGAGATATTCGGTCAACTCTGCCCCAAAGGTAACGATCCAGGATCAGATCGCCCACCACAATGGCACGAAGGCCGCGAAATCCGGAGCGGACTGCTTGGAAGATGCTATTGGGGTCGTTGAACAAAGGCAGCCTTAAGGTTCGAAGGTCCGCTCGACGATAGCGGCGCAAGTTCCAGTCTGTACCTCAGATCTTGCGCACGAAGCTTCGAGTGCGTCAGAGCGCGCGTACGCGGGACAAAGGCTGGCGACGCAGGAGCGAGAGGCCATTACGTGCTCGGCCACTTGCCGGGGCAGAGCAAACCAGCATTCCTCCGCGTAGGTGCTGGCCACGTGTTCCAGGAACTCCTCATAAAGGCACATTGGATACTCGGACGGGCCCCGGCTAGAGCCAAAGCTCATGTAATCCGGATGAACGCCGACCAGCGCCATCCCACCCTGGGAGGCAACCCAGTCCAACTTTTCAGTCCAGATGCTAATGTCTTTTTCCTGCAGTAAAAGGAAAAGCGTAGAGTCCTGCGGCATCGTGTACGGCAGTTCGACATAACCCGCCCGACCGCCGCGGCCTACCCAAAAAGGAAATATTGTGTTCTCGCCTTCCGGCTGCGGCTCAAATGGGTCCGTATCAAAGCTTGAGGCATCGTAGAGAACATCGAGATCGCCAAGCCAGTCCAGATTGTGAAGCATGAAGCCCGAGCGAAAGCCAACCGCTCCCCATTCCTTAAGGTAGTGATCGATTCTGCCGGCGCAGCGGCGGAAGGCCTTCCGTGAAGCGTAGAGCTTGCCGTCATGATGCAAGTCATGAACACCGACTTCGAATCCATAGTCGGTAAGAAAATCACGCAGCATTGGAGGCGTTTGATATTCACCTTCAGGGACAAAGTTAAACGAGGAGCGGAAGCCCAAGCGTATTTCCATGTCGGCTAACTCGAGGCAACGGTCTAAACCTTTCGCACCTTCGACGTCGTGGGTGAGCACAAAGGCAAACTTCTTACCGCCCGGCCAGCCCGGCCATTGTTGGGGCGGAGTCGCCGCCGCGGGATTGATCGGCCAAGTCCCCAAGGATGACTTCCTCGTGCCTGCCGCGAGCCATCTCCGCGTTGCCAAACGAAATCTTTTGGGTAACCACGGTCTTAAACTGAAATACGCGTTGCGGACAGAGGATCTCATTAATCTCTTCAGTTGCAGTGAAGCCTCATGCTCCGAACCCCATGATCGCGGGGCAACGAATGCTTATTACTTTTTTCCTGTTGCCTGTGGCCTATTGCCCGCTCTCTAAGCTGCGCAGTACGCGTGCGGGGTTGCCAGCGACGATCACGTTGGGCGGCACATCTTTGGTGACGACGCTGCCCGCTCCTACGATTGCGTTCTGGCCAATCGTTACCTCCGAAAGAATCGTGGCGCCGGAGCCGATTGAAGCTCCACGGCGCACCAGCGTGGGCTCGACTTTCCAGTTTGCTTCGGTTTGAAGCCGGCCACCCGTCGTAGCGCGAGGGTAAGTGTCATTGATGAAGGTCACTCCGTGGCCGATGAAGACGTTGTCTTCAATCGCTACTCCTTCGCATATAAAAGTGTGGCTTGAAATCTTGCAGTTCTTGCCCACGCGTGCGTTTTTCTGGATTTCTACAAATGCGCCGATCTTGGTGTTGTCTCCGATTGCGCAGCCGTAGAGATTGATGAAGTTTGAAAGCTTGACGCCTTCGCCAAGCTTCACGTCCGGCGCAATGGATAGGAACTCGGCCATATTGAAATTAGCCACGGCGAGCGCTTCAACACGCTGTACATTTTTAGGTTGTTGGGCGCCGCAGACGTCGCGCTGTTCGAAGTCTGTGGGTTTTTCGGTGCGTCTGCTCCCAATGACGCCGTTCCCTAGGCCTATGGCCTGCAGCCTGCTTCTCCCAGCCTCTCGTCTCTGATCCTTGCTCTTCTATTGCCTGTGGCGTGTCGCCTCGAACCTAAACGGCTACGGCTCTGCCGCGTTCTTTAAGCGATTGCTGCGCGGCACTCAGCATTTTCACCACCCGCAACCCGGCGGCGCCGTCGTTGAACGGGCTCTCGTGCTTTTCCACGCAATCGACAAAATATTCCGCTTCCGCTTTCAACGCTTCCGTTTGCTCGATTCTCGGCGCCCACATATCGCCGGAACGATAGCTCACGAGCAACTCATAAAGGCCCTCGCGGTTCGTTACTTGAACACCTTTGTCGTACACTTTGATCTTCTCGTCGTTTTCCAGATCGTTCCAGACGAGCATCTTTTTTTCGCCGCCAATCAGCGTCGTGCGCACCTTCACCGGTGACAGCCAGTTCACGTTGATGTGCGCGATCGTGTTTCCAGGAAAATAGACCGTGATATATGCAACGTCCGCGTGGCCGTTAAGGTGGGCTTCGCCGGTGGCGACTACGGCTTCAGGCCGCGCATGAATCACGTAATCCATAATCGAAAGATCGTGCGGCGCAAGGTCCCAAATCACGTTCACGTCGTGCTGGAAGAGCCCCAGATTGACCCTGCTTGAATCGTAATAGTACAAGTTTCCGAGCGCGCCTTCTTCGATCAGTTCGCGGATTTTCCGGACCGCGCCGGTAAACAAAAACGTGTGATCGACCATGATGGTCAGGTTATGTTCGTGCGCGAGCTCCACCAGCTCTTCACCATGCTCCACATTGCACGTGAACGGCTTTTCAACAAAGACGTGCTTCCCGTTCAGCAATGCCGTGCGGGCCAGCGTGTAATGCGAAGCCACGGGCGTAATCACGGCTACCGCATCAATGTCGTTGCCGGTCAGCAGCTCTTCTGCATTCCGCGTGAGGCGAACTCCCGGACACTGTCGCTTGGCGCGAGCCAGCGCTGTTGGACTGGCGTCGCAGATGGCAACCAGCTTCGCACCCTCGATGCCGCCGAAGTTCCTCGCGACATTGGGTCCCCAGTACCCGTATCCGACAAGGCCAATTCGTAACATGGGTTATGCCCCCAAAAGCGGTGGTGAGTAATCGGATATCAGTTATCAGCGATCAGAACTCAGCAGTCAGTGGCTACGCGCCGCGAACTCGCGGCACTGCTGATTTCCTATCACTGACCGCTTACCACTATCTCTGAGAGCTGATTGCTGATGACTAATCACTGACCACTGTCTTTCAATACGCTCCGTCGCCTGAGAGAACCGCGTGCGGCGTTTTCAACAGGATTTTCAAGTCCAACCAGATCGACCACGTTCTTACGTATCTCAGGTCGAGGCGGACCATCTCGTCGAACGTGGTTCGGCTTCTGCCGTAAACTTGCCAGAGCCCGGTAATTCCTGGCTTCACGTCCAGCACCCGGCGTCGGTGCCACACGGCGTAGTACTCGATCTCGTAAGGGATGGGCGGCCTGGGACCGACCAGCGACATTTCACCCCTAAATACGTTCCAGAACTGAGGCAGTTCATCGAGACTCGTCTTCCGCAGGAACCGTCCGACGGGCGTGACCCGGGCGTCGTTTTTGATCTTGTATACCGCGCCTTCGCCCGAAGGCCCGTTGCCCGCGATCAGATTGCGAATATACTCCTGGTGAACCTTGTGATCGTTCGCAACGTACATCGATCGGAATTTGAGAAACTCGAACGGTCGTCCGCCCTTGCCCACTCGCTCCTGCCGGAAAAACACCGGACCCTCCGACGTAAGCTTGATGAGCACCGCGACGATCGCAAACACGGGCGAAAGCGTCACCAAGGCCAGCCCGCTGCCAGCCACATCAACCAATCTCTTCAATGTGCGTCCCGACGTCTTGAGCACGCTGTTTTCAAAAGACGAAGGTATGATTCCGGCATTGGCGACTGATCCTCCGCGTCCGAGCACCAAATCCTCCGGGAAAAAGCTCAGCGAAATGCCAATCTCTCTGGCACGCGAGGGGTTCAATTTCGCCTCAAGAAGCTTCGTAATCCTGCCGAGCACGGCATTCTCTACGAAGCCCTTTTCCGCTTCGCCGATCTCCGTGAAGATCACACCAAGACTCGAACCATCTTTGTGCCAGCCTCTCAGGTCGGTCTCGCGAGTCGATGTCGTCAACGTGGAGAGAATGCCGGAAAGCACAATCTTCGAGTCCCCACCCTCGAGGGCTTTGCTCACATCAAGGAGCATCAGCAACAACAGCTTGCCGGAGCGCTCCACGCGCTTGAGCTCCAATGCAAAGAAGCTCGCGAAATCGCCTTCAGCCAGAAACCTCAGTCCGCGCTGGCTACCACCTGCCATCCAAGCGCGGCCTGCTCTGGAATCGATGGGCTGGACCGCTTGTCCTGAAGTTAAAGCCTTCATCGTTTTCCTGCCTTGCTGCGTAACTTCTGCTCCGCGTCTCCGTAGTGGTAGTATTCGTACCCATAGCTAGCCTCGGGGTCTACTCCGTTCAATACAATCCCCACAAAAGGCTTGCCGCGAAACTCGCGGTAGGCCACCTGGGCGAGATCGCCGGGGGTTTCGCCGTTCTTGACGACCAGCAGGACGCCATCGCAGAACTCCGCAATCAGCCGCGCGTCCGCCAAGGGAATGACCGGAGGTGAATCAACGATGATCCAGTCGAAAGCAACGGCGAGCCGCCGGAGCAGCGTCCGAAGGCGGCCGTTGGCGATGAGTTCACTGGCGTTGGCTGCCGGCGTGCCGCCCGGAATAAAGAAAAAGTTCTCCAGAGGACCGCGCTTGACGATCGCGAATTCGCTCGCGTCGCCACTGAGATAGTCCGAAAGCCCCGGACTGGCGTTTACACCCAAAGCCCGGTGAAGCCGCGACGCTCGCAGATCACCGTCGATCAGCAGGACGTGCCGCTCGCGCTGCCAGACAATGACCTGCGCCAGGTTCGCCGCGACAAAGGTTTTTCCTTCACCCGGCAGGGCGCTGGTGACGAGCAACGTCTGGAGCGATTGCCGCTCGCGCACCAAATCAAGGCGAGATCGCAGCGTGCGGAATTCTTCGCTTCCGGGCGTGCGGAATTCTTCGCCATAGAAGAGAACCGTCGCGGGATCCGGCGCCCAGTCGGTCTGTGGACACTGCTCGGCAAAGGCTCTCAACGTGCCTGCGCCGTTCGCGGACTCGTTGCGCCCTGTCTGGTCAAGCCGTGGCACGCTCGCCTCAATCTGAACATCCACCCGATCGGCGTGCCTGGCAGTATCGAGCGACGCCGGCTCCGGCTGGGACGTCAGCCCTGTGACGCCGTCTTCTTCGGCCTTCTTCAACGCGTCGTAAATGCGGCTCATGATGCTTCGATCAATTTCCGCGGCTTGTCTTTCCGCCCTGTGGTTTTCAGATGCTGGGACTTTCTGAGGGCTGCAATCTCAATGGAGGGAATCAAGGCAAATGCTGAAGAGCCGAGGTAGTATTGGAGGTCGCGCTCCGAGCGGATGCGCTTGTCGCTCATTTCCAGCCCGAGAACTCCCGCCACTCCCAAAGCCAGCCCTCCGGCGAATCCTCCGCCAATGAACAACAGCGGCTTCGGAAACGACGGACGGTCCGGCAAGCTGGCCGGATCCATTACGCGGAGCTGCTCACCTTCCTGCCGGCGTTCGAGTTCGCTGGCCATGTGCGACTGATCGCTCTTCGCCAGGAGACTGTTATAGAACTTCTGCGCGGTGTCGTGATCGCGGGTGATTTTCTTGTACTCCTCCTCAACCTCAGGACTTAGCTTGAGACGTGATTCGTAAACTGCAATCTGGCCTTTCAACTGGTCTTGCTGCTGCGTGTCGATCTTAATGGTTGAGCCCAAGGACTGAATCTCGCCCCGGAGTTTTTGAATCTCCGGCGGCTCGAGTGTGGTGGCTGAAGGCACCTTCGACTGTTTCGTAGCCGGCGTGGCCGGTGCGGCGTCTCGAATCTGTTTTTGAATTGCGGAGATTTCAGACTTTACTTTGATCACATCCGGAAAGTCATCCGTGTAACGCGCCCGGAGCGTTGAAAGCTGTGATTGCAAGGTTGCGAGCTGATCGAGCAAGGGATTCCCGCCTTGGGTATCCGGAGTGGCGACGTATCCGTCTTTCATTTCACGCGTGACGTTCCACGCCTGGACCTGCTCCGCGAGCACAGACTGCATGTAGGACTGATCCTGTACGGCACGGTTTAGATTCTCCGTCACGGCCTCAAGCTGCGTGTTCAGGGTTCCCAGCATGTCGAGATTGGTTCTGGTTTCGTCGGGCAGCGCCCCCATATACTTGCCTTCAAAATCCGCCAGGATGGCATCTTGTTCATTGAGTTTCCGTTTCGCATCGTCCAACTGACTCTGCAGAAAGTTCGTTGTGCCTTGTGCCGTCATTTCCTGCTGGCGAATGTATTCATCCACGAACATGGAGGTTAGATCGTTACATACAGCTTGCGCCTGCCGCGGATTATCGAGGGTCACCGCCAGGTAGAAGCCCGGAATCGTTTGCGAGGGCGTCGTGACCATAGGCTGCACCGGAGTGAGCTTGACCGCCTTGTGCATGAGCACGATCATTTGATCCATAGGCGGCTGCTTGCCGTCTTCCTTGAAAAGGCTGTAGCGCTCGATGACGGGAGCGAGCCGCGTCCGGCTGAGCGTCTGCTCCTCGATGTTAGCGATCCGCGCGTTAAGATCTTCGGTCACGATGGGCTCTACGTAAGTATTCGGGACTTGTTGCTGTTCAACCAGCATCATTGCCTGGGACGTGTAGCGCTTGGGAAGAACGCGGACCAAGCCGTAACCCGCCGCCACTCCAAGGATGGCCGGCAGTATGATGAGATACCACCGGCGCCGCGCCATGGCGATGTAATCTTGAACTGTTAAGACTCGTGGTTGTGACATCGAATGATCAAGAGTTCATTTGCCGCGTCTCGCCGGAGTGAAGCGCTGGGATCAAAGTTTTGATTGTTCTGCGCGCCGGCAGGCGCTTGGTGAGCCTCTTACAACGACGAAGAGAAGATTCGGGTTCTCCCTGGAGCTGGACAGGTGAAGATCGCTGCGATCGCAAACCGCGGCGTGAGAATCAGGCAAAAACCTTTTTCCTCATAAACAGCAGTCCGCCTAGCAGCACTAATGCCAGCAGACTAAGACTGCTGGGCTCGGGGGCCTCTGCAATGGTGACGCCTGAGGTCCCGACGGCGCCGCTGAACCCGCTACTGCCGAATGAAACTGAGAACTCCGTTTCAGCATCAGAGCCGCTCAGTCCAGTCAGTCCGTAGGAGTTAGCGATGATCGAGTTGAGCTGTATGTCAGCTAAGTCGCCACTAAACGTGCCACTTCCGCTGCTGGAGAACGTAGCAGAGCCATCAGCGAAAGTAGCCGAAAGTAGCGTAGTCCCAGAGCTGATGCCGAGTGTGGAATCGCTGCCGACGATCGTTAGCGACCCGCCCGCGTCGAAGCTGACCGTGCAATTGGAAGTAGCACAGGTCGAGCTTGCAGACCCACTGGTCAGGTTCAAAGTGCCGCTGACCGTCGAATCCACCGCCCCGGTGACCTGATCGAAAATGTAACTGACCCCGGCATTCGTTACACTTAACGAGCCAGGGGAGGTGTTAGTGAATGAGAAACTGCCGCCGAATCCGTCGAACGAAATGGTATCGGCCATGGCAGGCATGCCTACGAAACAAGCAAGCAGGAAAGCCACTGCCAAGCCGGTCAGGATTTTCGTTGGTTTCAATGCGGTGTTCCTCCTTTCGTTGGAATCCCTGCAGCTTTCCGCTGCAAGGGCCAGGAATTCAGCATCCAGACCTGTACTTCTGCAGTCCGAATGCCCCCTTCGAGTTAGAGAAGAGGCTGCCGATGCGCGGCAACCCGCGGGAGAACCCAAAACTCTAGCCCTCAAGTTATGGACACCCTCGTCACGGACGCGGTCTTCATAACGACCGCCGGGAGGGCATGCCCTCGTGAGGGGGGGTAACGTGAGCATGCCCGTTGGTTACCCGACGGAGCTTTAGATTATGGCGAGATATCATGGCCACCCTGCGCTAACGAGCCGCGGCGGCAAGATTCGCGGTGGTGGAAACTCTTAGTGCAATATTCCCCGGTATGTTCCCAATCGGCGTCGGATAGGGGCAACGTGCACGCTCGACCATTGCGGAATCCACTTCCACGGCTACGGACTTTTGCAGCAGCTCGACCGAAATGACCAAGCGGAACATACCCTTCATTCGTACTAGAATGCCTTCGATTCCCTCCAGCGGCCCAGCCTTCACCCGTACCCAGTCGCCACACTTCAAGAACGGATGCGGCTCCGCTCGCAAAGAACTCTCGACGGTCCGCTTCACCGCATCAATTTCGTCGCGGGAAATTTCAGCCACGCGCCCCGACACCGTCAGCAGTGACGATACGCCGGGCGTCGTGACGATCTGTAAATGCTGGTCCATTCCTCCACGAATGAAAACGTAAGAGGGAAATAAAGGCAACGAGAGGGTCTTGAGGCGATCCTTCCAGCGCCGAGTGGATTGATACAAAGGCAGGAAAATCTCAAAACCCTTTCTCGAAAGCAGGTCCGCCACCATCTTCTCGTGCTGGTGCCACGTGTAGATGGCGTGCCACGGAGTATCAGATTCTGGAGTGAAGCTGTTTTCAATTAATAAAGGATTTTGCATAAAGCTCCGCCACCTGACTTACATCGGGTTCTCCCGCAGGTAAGCCCCTCCTGAAAGCAAATCGCTAACGGCAGGCCCAAACGCCGTCCGCCTCGCGATTGTTACGACGCTGCCGAAACCACGATCGAACGATCATGCATCGGCAGTGAATGTCACCACTTCTCAGCGCCGGGCTGGTTCCACCCAAATCCGCTCGGCGCCAAGGCCAAGAGCTTCGAGCTCGTCAGTTCCACCATCCGCTGGGGTCGTGCCCCAGGGTGCGCACGCTGTGCGCGAAAATCTCTTCGAGTTTAAGGGAAGTCGCTGCTGGGAACCTCGCCCATCAGCCGTCAACTCAACATTCTGGTAGACTCGGTGTGGCCGCTCTAAACTCATGCTCCCCCTCAGCGTGCGAACGGTCAGTTTGCTTTGGACTTGGGCTGCTCGGCCACCGCGGCGAACACCGCAGACGTCAGCGGCCGGTCCTCGACAAGTCCTGCCACTCGCGCCTGCCCCGGTCCATCCTGTCCACGGCTAGATGCCACCGCTCTCTTGAGATTGAAATGCCCCGAAATGGCAAAACCGCCTTCGCCTTGCCCTCGATCAACTCTGGCAACGATGCCCTTTCCGCTAAACCTGACGTTCCGGGAACTCGGCGCGGGCAACGGTACGCGAATGTCAACCGTGACGGTCGTGCCCAACCCAGGAACGACGTTGGTCACGACGAAAGCTCCCTCGCAACTCAGGTCCCGGCAAGTGCCGTAGGCGATCCTTGTGCCCGCTCCGTCAACCCATCGAAAGCTGGCAGGCAAACCCTGCTCGTAGCGAGTAGCCTTTCTACGGTCGGTCGGCGCGAGATTTTCTCTTCGAAGTCGGCGCATTATTAAATGACTCGTGGGGGGGATTGGCCGTGAAAGCGAAGCCACGTTAGATTTCCCCCCGAAATCACTTCCAGGCTACATTCCCAAGGCCCTTTGGCACAAGGAAGCGAATGGCCGTACTCAGCATCACAACTAGGACTCCGGGACAATAGAGAGTTTTTGCGAGCGACGGCGCGTCTCTTCTCATCGCAGGAAGAGAAGAACTTCTCTTGACTGAGCGGTTAATTATGACCCGCGTACTTGACAGGGTTCCCCGTCTGCCGTATACACTATGGTTGTTAGTCCTACCTGAAAAGGGTGTGTTATTGATTGGCTGAGACAGACCTTCTCAAGAAGGATGTCTCATAGGAGCAAGACCTGGAGGAGGGGAAACCCCCAGGAAAACCGCGAATAGCATCCGCGTGAAGACGCGGGAGAGGGGTGTCTATGCCGAGGGGGAGAAGTGTATCTCAACTCACGAACTCAAAACGAATTCGGGTTACGGCGGTTGCAGAAAACCGCATGGTGGCTTTTCTGCTGAAGGACGTTCTGGGCCGGTTTTCGGGCTGCGAAGTCGTTGATTCCGCAATCAGTTGCGAAGAGGCGCTTTCTAGCGCGTCGGCGAACTCGCCCGACGTTGTGGTCATTAACCAGAATCTGGAGGGCGAGCCGCTCAAAGGCCTTCACTTGGCAAAGCGCCTGTTAGCCTGTTCTCCAGAGACCAAGATTGTGATTGTGGTCGATTCACCCGCCTGCGAAGTGATCGCCGAAGCGTTCCAATCAGGCGCGAGAGGGATCTTCCATCAGGGCGAGGCGATCGAGGGCCTGTGGGAATGCATCTCCCACGTTCATCAAGGCAAGATTTACGCGGGTCAGGCCGATGTTTCCGCCATCGTCGAAACGCTGGTTCAGTCTCCGCCCGTTCGCTTGCTGAACACGCACGGAAAGGCCATGCTCACGAATCAAGAACAAGCGGTCGCCCGCTGGGTGATCGAGGGATATTCCAATCGGGAAATCGCCGAGAAGCTGAAGCTGAGCGAGCACACGGTGAAGAATTACCTTTTCCGGATCTTTGACCGGCTGGGGGTTTCGAACCGGGCCGAATTAACCTTATATGTTCTCAGCCGCCGGCCACAGCCTTCCGAGCCGGAGACGACCCCGCAGCCGGCGAAGTCTCCCAACAATGATCAGTCGCCTCTGTCATCGTTCTTCAAAGAAGCCCAGGCCGGCTGCCCATCCGCGCAGTTCCGGCTGGCGGAGATGTATCACCGTGGACAGGGTCTACCGAAAGATTCCGTCGCCTCATACATGTGGCTGACGCTTGCCGAGAAGACTGCAGCGTCGGTTTCCGAAACCGCCAGAGCCGTCCGGGGGCGGATGGCCGCTAAAATGGCAAACAGCGATATTGCCGCAGCCGAGAGCCGTGCAGTGAAATGGTTGAGCAAACACTTCAATGGCGATGGGGACACAAAGCGGATTAAACGCGGCTCGGAGGACTCGGCCTTTTCTGTGGCCGTACTCGATAACGAGTCTGATGACGAGCAAGCCATTCCGGTTCCCGCTACCGCTAGTGCGTGAACGGCATCCAGGTCGGTAAGATTTACTTTCTCGGTGTAATTTCTCCGGAGTCCCGACACTTCCGCCTAGCGCATAACCATAGCTACTACAACAAGAAACACACTTAAAGCCCATGGCATGTGGCGTGCGGTAGGTCCCGTGGGTGCGTGTGTGCGCCCAGGGCTCGGTTTTCACGTCCGGTGAATACGGATGTTTTGCCAAGCCTGGGCACACTGCGCCTGGAGGGGCGTGGTGGAGCACCAAGCCTGCTAGTTCGCCGCTCTTAATCCTTGCGCCTCGCATAAAGACCAATCCCCGGTTTGAGCCCAGCATTCCCGATCTCAAGCCAAGCTTCGTGAATTTTTGCTCATTAACAGATCTTATCCAGTCGATATTTCTCAATAGATAAAAGAAAACCAGGGCCACCGCACGTTCAGGTTTCGGCAGAAGTAGCGAGCGTAAACGATGAAGGGCCTTGATCCGAACCGGGCAAAGAACGCCATTTTCACCTGCTCGGTCATCTCTATATTGTCGCTCGTGGCATTTCTCACCTCTTGCGGAGAGAGCACTTTTACCCCTTCGACCTCAGCAGCCACTCAGTCTCAGAACTTGGGCATGGCTCCGCCCACCGTCGACTTTGGGCAAGTCCTGGCAGGTGGCCAGGAATCGGCTACGGTCACGCTAACGAACGCCGGCTCCGCCTCTTTAAGTGTTTCGGGAATCACGGTCACCGGGAAAAGCTTCAGCGCCAGCGGGCTATCTCTTCCGCTCGATCTCACGGCCGGGAAGAGCTATTCCTTCAACACGATGTTCGCCCCGCAGGCTGCGGGAAGCTATTCCGGCAATTTGTCCGTCGTGAGCAACGCCTCGCCGACGCCGCAGGTGCTGCCGCTCGAAGGTGTGGGAGTCACCCGCGATCTCTCCATTTCGCCCTCGAGCCTCAATTTTGGAAACGTTGCGGTTGGAGGAACGGGCACGCAGACCGTAGCGCTCACCAATTCCGGAACCACAAGCATGACGATTTCCGCAGTGAACATTGCTGGCGCCGGTTTCGGCGCGAGCGGCCTTTCACTACCCCTCTCGCTTGGGGCGGGCCAAACGGTCAACTTTAGTGCCACGTTCTCTCCGACAGCGGGAGGAAGCGCCACAGGCAGTGTCTCCGTGACCAGCGACGCGTCCAACTCTCCCACCGCCGCAGCTCTCACGGGGGTCGGTGTGGTTCCTCAACTATCGGCAACGCCTGCGAGCATCAACTTCGGCAGCGTCGTCGTGGGAACGAGCAGCGCGGAAACCGTGACCGTGACCAATACTGGAACGTCAAGCGTGACTGTCACCCAGGCCAATGCGGCAGGAACCGGATTCAGCATCAGCGGACTTCAATTGCCTCTCACGCTTGCGTCCGGGCAGTCCTCTTCCTTCGAGGCGATCTTCACGCCCACGACCACCGGTAGCGCAACAGGCAACGTGTCGCTGGTGAGCAACGCTCTGAACTCGCCCACTACGGTCTCGTTTTCCGGCACGGCGATTACGCTTCAGCTTTCCGTCTCTCCGGCCACGATCACTTTTGGAAACGTCGAGACTAATTCGACGAGTACGCAATCGGTAACCTTAGCTAACACTGGAACTGGCGCCGTCACGGTGACGCAAGCAAGCGTTACCGGAGCAGGCTTCAGCGCAAGTGGCCTTGCCTTGCCACTGACCCTCGCGAGCGGTCAAAGCGCCGCCTTGGCCGCCGCGTTCTCGCCTTCAACCACCGGGTCCGAGACCGGAACTCTCTCGATCGGCAGCAACGCATCGAATTCACCATCCTCTGTTACACTCTCCGGGACAGGAGTCACTTTCCAGCTCTCGGCGGCTCCCAGCAACATCAGCTTCGGCGACGTCAGCGTCGGTGGAAGCAGCAGCCAGGCCGTCACGCTCACCAACAATGGAACAGCGAGCGTGACCGTGACTCAAGCCAACGTGACGGGCGCAGGGTTGAGCGTCAGCGGGCTGACGCTGCCACTCACGCTCGCCGGCGGCCGGAGCGCGGGCTTCAGCGTCGTTTTTGCCCCGGCATCCACCGGCAGCATCACCGGGAGCGTTTCGATGGTGAGCAATGCATCCAACTCACCGACGGTTGTGTCGGTATCAGGGACAGGTGGCACACTCGAACTCTCCGCGTCACCCAGCAGTTTGAATTTCGGCAGCGTCACGGCTGGAAGCAAGAGCACGGAAACGGTGGCGCTGACGAATAACGGAACTGACAGCGTAACGATTTCGCAGGCGACCCTCACTGGCACGGGCTTCAGCGCGAGCGGTCTGACGCTGCCGGTGACTCTCGCCGCGGGTCAGAGCACGAGCCTCAGCGCCACGTTCTCTCCTACGTCGGCAGGAAGCGCGACGGGGAACATATCCGTCGTAAGCACGGCTTCCAACTCACCGACTTTAGTTTCGCTTTCGGGCGCCGGCACGACGCTCGAGCTTTCTGCTTCTCCGGGCTCGGTCGGCTTCGGAGACGTCACCGTCGGCGTGAAGAGCACCGAGACCGTCACCCTCACCAACAGCGGGACAGGCAGCGTAACGATCTCGCAGGCCAACGTGACAGGTTCAGGCTTCAGCGTGAGCGGGCTCACGCTGCCGGTGACGCTGGCCAGCGGTCAGAGCGCTAACCTCAGCGCCTCGTTTTCTCCTACGTTGGCCGGGAGCGCAACGGGCAGCATTTCTGTAGTGAGCGACGCATCGAATTCGCCGGCCTCCATTGCATTGTCCGGCACCGGCGTAACGCTTCAGCTTTCTGCCTCGCCGGCGTCCGTCAGCTTCGGTAACGTCAGTACGGGCACGATAAATTCACAAACGGTGACGCTCACGAATACCGGCACCGGCAGCGTGACCGTCACTCAGGCAAACGTCAGTGGGACTGGCTTCAGTGTGAGCGGACTCACGCTACCGGCGACCCTGGCCGGCGGTCAGAACGCTAACTTCAGTGCGACTTTCTCTCCTACCTCGACTGGAAGCGTTACAGGCAGCATCTCCATTGTGAGCAACGCTTCCAATTCGCCCGCGTCCGTGGCGCTTTCCGGCACTGGCGTCACCCTCCAACTCTCAGCGTCTCCTTCAACCGTCAATTTCGGCAACGTCATCGTCAACAACAGCAGTTCGCAATCGATTGTAGTGACCAACACCGGGACCGCGAGCGTAACAATCAACTCGGTTACAGCCAGCGGAACGGGATTCAGCATCAGCGGCATTACCCTGCCAGTCACTTTGGGCGCCAATCAGAACACGAGCTTCAATGCGGTGTTTTCGCCGACAGCCACGGGCAGCGGCACCGGGACGGTCGCGGTCGCAAGCACCGCCAGCAACTCACCCAATGACATCGCGCTCTCCGGCGATGGCGTGAATTCCCACACCGTGTCACTCACCTGGACGGCCAGCACGTCCCCGAATATCTCGGGTTACAACGTGTATCGTGGAACCGTTTCTGGCGGTCCCTATTCGAAGCTGAACTCATCCTTCGTCGCCGGCACTTCGTACACGGATACCACGCCGCTGGCGGGCAACACGTACTATTACGTGGTCACCGCTGTTAATTCCAGCAACATCGAAAGCACTTATTCGATCCAAGCGTCAGCCGACGTCCCCACGCCGTAGCATCGACGCTGCCGGCAGTAAACATTACCGGGCAACGGAGCGGACGCCTTGCTCAACCCCAAAAAATCCGTCGGAGTAAAATAGTCGCCGTAGATTGAAAAAAACTATGGCGGTGAGACCCTATCTTTCGGCAGCGCAATATGAATGGGCTTTGCCATTCTACGATCCTGCTTCCAAGATCCTCGGCCTCGACTCGGCCCGGCGAGAGCTTGTCCTGCGTGCAAGGATTGGACCAAAATCTCGCATTCTGGATATCGGGTGTGGCACGGGCACGCTCGGGGTGATACTGAAAAGTCGCCATCCGGACATCGAGATGATCGGTCTCGATCCCGACCCCAAAATACTTCGAAGAGCACAGCGGAAAGCAAAACGCGCCCATGCAACTCTCGATCTGATTCGAGGCTTCTCTGACACTATTCCCCTTCCCGATGAATCCGTTGACACGGTATTCTCTTCCTTCATGTTCCACCATCTTGAGCGTCACGAAAAATCGAATACTTTGCGCGCGCTCGTGCGGGTTCTACGTCCCGGCGGGAACCTCTTGCTGCTGGATTTCGCGAGGGTAAAATCCGGTCAGGATGCCTTCTGGGCGCGTCTCTGGGCACCCACCGCACGTCTGAAAGATAACAGCGAAGAACGAATCATCGCACTCCTCCATGAGGCCGGTTTTGCCAAGCCCGCCGTCATCGGCCACTGCAGTCTGACCTTCGGAATCTCGGAGGCAGCCATCTACCAGGCGTCCGCGCCCTCAAGGTAAAAATGCGACGGCCAGATTTGTCCGCATTGTGGTGGATTGAACAATGCTGCACGGCTTGAAGCAAAGTGCGAAACCAAGATTCGTAAGGGATTGTGGTGGCGCCGTGGATAAAACCATGTGCAAGGTCACTCTTCATCCTGCGGCATTTCCCAGGCTCGATATTTCCGCCTCCCCTTGCTGGAAAGCACGAATCGATTCTCATCGGGATCGTTGAAGACCGCACCTGTTCCCCAGGACTCATCTTTCGGTTCCTGAGCAAACGTCACGCCTTGTTAGTGAGCTGCTTTCCCCGCTGTGCCGAATCAGCATCGCGATTGGATTTTCCAGGAAACAGGCCCACGGCGAGAAAAATCGCTCGCGTGGCTACGTCCCTTTCGCAGCAGGGTCGAGGGGAGAATGGGAAGCATAACGCTAGCATGTAGCCGGCCATGCAACATGCAGCCGGGACGGCGGCGCTACGTCTTCAGCGCCACGCGCCCATGCCCTGCGGTTCGTCTGCGGAAGGGCCGTAAATGGCCGGCACCTTGCCGCCCATCGGCCGCAGATACGCCGTGAGCTGGCCGCGATGATGAATTGAATCAAACAGGGTAAGCCACAAGAACTGCTGGACGGTATGCTCCGCGATCAGTTGGCCTTCATAGAGGAACTGAGCCTTCTGATCCCAGGATCCGTCATCCAGCCTGGCTACGCGCTCCGCAAGATCTTTAGCCTTCTGATCGAAGGCGCGCACGATTTCCTGGAGCGGCGGCGGTGGAATCGCCTTCCAATCGCTCTTCCTTTCATTCACAACATCCAGATTTGATTGCAATTCATAGGTGAGGGTCCACGCAAGCTGATGGGCTGAAGGCGAACGTGGGTCCGGTTTGTAATCGAGTCTCTCCGGAGGCAGTGCCTGCAGCACTTGCTTTGTCACATCGGATTCTGCTCTGAGCCGTTCAAGATAGAACTCACGAGACGCCATTTCATTCCTCCGCTGTCGAAGCCATTGGATTCAGGGGACGATGCATCAGTCATTCTAACCGAAATCGGAGTAGTCGACCCTTAACATCGAAGAGCCCACTCTGAAACTGTGGCGTTCCTTATTTCGAGGCGGGAAGGCCCACGGCGAGAAATGCGCTTGCTGTGGCTACCACCCTGGAGTTTGGCGTTCGCACTCTATCGCGAGTCCGGTTCTATTCATGCCGCAGCGCAACCACTGGATCGACTTTGGCCGCGCGTCGTGCGGGGATGTAACTGGCTACAAGCCCGACAAGGGTCAAAACACACGAAACGACGATCAAAGTAACCGGATCGGTGGGTTTCACACCGTATAAGAGTCCCGATAACAGGCGGGTCAGGCCCAACGCTCCTATGACTCCTGGCGTTACGCCGAGGAGAGCAAGTTTAAGACCTTTAGCCACCACCATCTTTAAGATGGCGCCCCTCTCAGCACCCAAGGCCATTCGTATGCCAATCTCATGCGTGCGCCGGCCCACCGCATAGGCCATCACGCCATATAGGCCGATGGCTGCGAGGACGAGAGCGAGCACGGCAAAACTCCCGAGCAGCATCACAGCGAAGCGGCGCGAGGCGAGCGAGGACTGAATGATTGCGTGCACGGTTGCGAAGCCAGTGACAACTTCCTCTTTGCTGAGGTGATCGCTGGCTTCACGCACGGAATTTATCACGCCTGGAGTGTTCGCTGAAGTGCGGATGACAACACTGGTACTCGACGGAACCAGAGATATGACGTTATCCGGCCTTTGCATGAATGGAAAATAGACTTCCGCCTGGAGAGAGTTCTGGGAGTCAGAATCCAGCCCCCACTGCTTAACGTGGCCAACGACGCCGATGATTTCGTAACAAAAGGTGTGGGTCGCGTCGCCCTGGCAGATCGCCTTCCCCCACCGTATTGCTATTCGGGAAATACTTTCGCGCCAAGTCTTCGTCCACGACAACAACCGGTTTGGAATGTTCGTTGTCGCTGGCGGTAAAGAAGCGCCCCTTGAGGAGAGGAATGCGCATCGCCCTGAAGTAACCGGGGTCGACGATGTAGTCGAGCATACCGTACATGTGGCTTTCGCTCGCAGGCCGGGGCTGGCCTTCGATCCAGAAGTTCTGATCGTCTTCGGAATACATAGGGAACGCGCCCCAACTGAGGGCTTCAGCTTCAACCCCTGGAACCGAGGATACAGCGGCGTCGAAATTGCGAAGCGCCGCACGGATAGCAGCCGGAGAAGCCTGGTTCATTTGCGGAGGAAGAGTGAGGTTGAAGATCATGACGTGGTTGGGGTCGAAGCCAGGGCTCACTTTCCAGAGCTGAGAGAGGCTTCGGATGAGCAAGCCGGCTCCGGCAAGGAGCACTAGCGCGAGCGCCATTTGAACGGTGATGAGTACGGCCTGGGTTCTGCTCCGCGTCCGTCCGCTCGAAGCACGCACTCCTTCCTTCACGATTCCGAAGAGGTTATGGCGTGTGGCGCGGAATGCAGGAAGAAGTCCAAAGAGGACTCCCGCAAGCAGCGAGATGATGAGGCTAAACCAGAACACGCGAGCGTCAATGCCAACTTCGTCCGCGCGCGGTAGAGTGGCAGGAAGGGCTGAAAGAGAGGCCCGCGTGCCTAGAGAAGCCAAGGCAAGACCCAAAGCTCCGCCCAGTAGGGCGAGCAGGACGCTCTCTGTCAGCATCTGACGTACGAGCCGTCCAGCGTCGGCGCCCAGGGCGGACCGAACAGCAATCTCCTGGCTGCGAGCTTCGCCGCGCGCGAGCAAAATATTGGCGACGTTGACACAAGCGATCAACAAGACGAATCCTACTGCTCCGAGCAGGAGCAAAAGTAATCCGCGAACGCTGCCCACCATGCGGTCCTTCAATGGAGTGAGCGCGGCTCCTATGTCCTTGTCAGCTTCGGGGTAAATCCCGGAGAGACTGTCGGTGACAATCTTCATCTCAGCCCGGGCCTGCTGCAAACTTACACCGGGTTTCAGTCTTGCAATGCCGTGAATGCCCAGTCCGGCAAGGCGATTATTAACGAGCGGGTTAGCGAACTCCCCTAGCGGGATATACGCATCCTCCGAACTGAAATACCCCATAGGCAAGTCGAGATGGCCCGGAAAGACGCCAACGATGGTGTATCCTTTGCCATCAAGCGAAACTTCCTTTCCGATAACCGCGGGGGAGGCGCCGAATTTCTGTCTCCAGAGGTCGGAGCTGATGGCCACAATGTGCGCCACGCCGACCCGGTCTTCGGCAGGAGTGAAGTACCCCCCGAGGACAGGCTTGACGCCAAGCATCGGAAAGAAATCGGAGGTGATGGCGGCGGCGTTGATCTCCTCGGGCGCGCCCACGCCGGTGAGCAAAAAACCCGTTGGGCGTGAAACGGCGAAGAATGAAAAGCATTGATTAAGGCGGTGCCAGTCGAGAAAATTGGGGTATGAGATGGCGCCGTGTTTGAAATTGGGCTTGCTTTCATCAACTGTAACCAGGCGACCGGGCTCGGGATAGGGCAAGGGGTTCAGCAAGACGCCGTTTACGACAGAAAAGAGAGCCGTATTTGCGCCGATGCCGAGGGCGAGAGTAAGTACAGCCACTGCTGTGAAGCCGGGATTCCGGCGAAGTTGGCGCAGGCCGTAGCGCACGTCTTGAAGGAGTGTTTCGAGCCAGCGCCAACCCCACATCTCGCGCGTAACTTCTTTGATCATGGCCGCATTGCCGAACTCCCGCCGTGCATTGGTCTCGGCCTCCGCCGGGTCTTCTCCGTGCTCGATCCGCTCGCGAATGGCCATCGCCAAGTGAGAACGGATTTCGTCTTCAAGGTCATGTTCGTGAAGTTTTCTGCGTGGGAGGAACTTCATAAACGTAGCGTTCAGATTTCACGTTTCACGTCGCGGGAACAGCCGCAGCGACGGACTCACTCGCTCCTAACTCCAGGGGCCGCAACCACCTTGATCGTCCTGCGGCAGGCGTTGCGTCCAGGCACGTAGATACCCTACAGGGTTGCGTGGGCGATGTCAAGCGCTTTGAGGACCAAGTGTGATCCAACTTCGGAGGGCTTTCTTGAAGGCGAGAATCCCGGAAAGAGAATGATTGCGACGATCTCTACCGGCCTTTCGGGGTAGAAAGGCCCACGGCGAGAAAGCCGCTAGCCGCGGCTGCCGTCCCATAGTTCGCCGCGCTGCGCGACGTCCTGCCTGAAAAGCCGCAGACCGCAGGAGCGGCGGTCTGCGCTACCGGGCTACCCATTCCCTACTCGTACCTTAGCGCGACCGTCGGATCGACTTTGGCGGCGCGTCGCGCAGGAATGTAGCAGGCTAGCAATGCCACGCCGGCCAAAATGAGGGAAACCAGGACGAAGGTGAGCGGATCCGTTGGTGTTACGCCGTACAGCAAGCTCGACAGGAGCCGCGTGAATGCGAGAGCACCCGCGATTCCAGCGGCGATGCCCAGCAAAGCGGGCATCATTCCCTGCCCGATGGTCCGGCGAAGTATCTCCACCTTTTGCGCGCCCAGCGCCATGCGGATGCCGATCTCGTGCGTGCGCCGCACGACGGAGAAAGAGACGACGCCATAAATCCCCAAACACGCCAGCAAGAGGGCCGAAGCAGCAAAGAGCGCGGTCAACAAAGTTTCGAACCGGCGCGTCGCAAGCGAGGCCGAAACGATCCCTCCCATGCTCCGGATGTGCGGTATGGCAACGCTAGGATCGATCTTCCATAGGGCGCGCTGCAGCTCGAGAAGAACGGCGGCTGCGCGCAAACGCGTGCGCAGGATCAACGATCCCGTCAGACTGCCGTCATAGAGCGAATAGATCATGGGAGCGGGCGCTTGGGAAAGAGTGACGCTGCGCGTATCCGCCACAACGCCGACCACCTGATATCCGGGAAAGTGTGAGGAAGGGTCCACGTCAAATCTCTGGCCGAGCGGGTTGATGCCAGGCCAGATGGTCCGGGCAGCAGCCTCGGAAATCACTGCAGCCGGCGTGCCGGCGTCAGCCCACGTCAACTCGCGGCCTCGCAGCAAAGGAATACCCAGCGTTCTGAAAAATGACGGGCTCACGCGGCGATAGCTGGCGAGCGGGCGGTCCGCCGCCCGCCGCGTGCCGCCCGGCAGATTGACGGGATCGTCGTCCTCTTCGCCTCCGAGCGGAAGCCAGCTTGTCACGGCGGACGTCCGGACTCCCGGCAGACTGGAGGTGGCCGCGAGCAGCCTGCGCCAGAACTCGCTCCGCTGCGGCGCTTGCGTGTATTGCGCCGCCGGTAATTGCAGGTTCACTGTGAGAACGTGATCGACCGCGAAGCCCGTTGGCGCGCGCTCCAACTTTGCAAAACTCGCGATCAGCAGTCCGGCTGCAATCAGCAGCATGACGCTGAGCGCCGTCTCGAGCCCAACCAACAGCTCGCGCAATCGAGACCGCCCGCGGCTTTCTCCGCCACGCTGGCTGGAGGAGTGCAGCGCATCCTGGGGTTGGACTCGCGCGATCCGCCATGCAGGAAGAAGCCCGGCCAACAAACCAGCCAAAACGGAAACGGCTAGCGTGAAAACCAGCACTGCGGCATCCAGGCGCACATTATTGATGCGCGGTAAGCCGGGCGGCGCAAGAGCCAGGAACGCCCAAAGAGCCCAATATGCTAGCAAAAGCCCCAACGCTCCGCCTGAAACGCCCAGCAGCAGTGTCTCAACCAAGGCCTGGCGCAGAAGCCGTCCACGGCCAGCACCCAAAGCGCTGCGGATGGCGGCTTCGTGCTCGCGCGCGGTCGAGCGCGTCAGCATCAGGCCGGCCAGATTGACGCAGATAATCAGAAGCACCGCCAACACCGCAGCGAACAGCAGCCAAAGCCCGCGCTTGGACGAGCGCACGATCATATCGCGCAGCGGCATCATGACCGTTGTTGGATGGAACCCAGCGGGCGCGGAGCGGAACAGGCGACTCAGAATCACGTTCAATTCCGCCGTGGCTTGCCCGGGAGTGACGCCTGGCTTGAGCCTGGCGATGGTCCCTAAGCCGAAGCCTTCCTTCGCGAGCCCAAATTTGCCGAACACCTCCGGCACGAAGAGCTCAGGCTCAGCGATAGAACCAAATGCGGAGATCAGATCATTCCCGCGCGGGAACCGGAATGACGCCGGCAGGACGCCAACAACCGAGTACGCGCTACCGTTGAGCTCAATGGTACGTCCCAATATTCCCGGATCGCCGTGAAAGCGGCTTTGCCACAACTTGTTCGTGAGAATCGCTTCCTGGTTATGACCGGCTTGATTGGAGTCCGCTAGAAAATTGCGGCCATACTTCGGCTGGACGCCGAGCACATCAAAAAGATCCGCCGTGACGGCATCCGCGCTTAACAGTGCAGGCGGCCCACCGCCTGTCAGGTTCAACGTCACTCCTTCTTCGAAGACCGCGATTCCACTCAGCGATTTCGCTTGATGGGACCAGGCCAGATAGGTCGCGGCATTCAGAGGGATAGTCGGGAATTTCTGCGCCCATGCGGGAATGAATAACTGGAGCCCCACCAATTGACCTGGGTTGGCATATTCGAGAGGTTCCAGGAGAACCCCGTTGATGACGGAAAAGATCGCGGTACTCGCGGCGAGACCGAGGGCCAAGGTGAGAACGGCTACGGCTGCAAAGCTCGGATTGCGGCGAAGCTGCCGCAAGCCGCAGCGAAGGTCAGCGATGAGTTCTCCGAGAAGTCTCGCTCCGAATGCTTCCCGGCACTCTTCTTTGTAACGCTCGTAGCCACCAAACTCGATGCGCGCCTGCCGCTCCGCTCCCTCCCGCGAGAGTCCCTGGCGCTCCAGCTCAGCCGCCAGGATTCGCAAGTGCGTTCGCAGTTCTTCTTCCATCTCGCGCTCGATGCGCGACCGGCGAAAAAGGAAATCGATCAACGCGCGAATGGATGGAATGAGTCGCATGGTCCTCCGCGCTGTGTGCGCGGCGCACCGCAGCGTTCGCAGCTCAACCCGTTTTCTCGAAGGCGCCGCTGCCGCGCTCCCTTGCAGAACGGATCAAAGAGCCGCAGGGCGCCAAAGCAAACCCTGTGGTTCAATTCTGATCCTAAGATATTTAGGACTATACCCTGCCCCTTGCGCGCCTGTCAAGCGAGGATATTCACTCAAGTTTGGATTGGAGCTGCCCTTGGGCTCACCGCCAGGCTCGCGCTCAGGCGCGGCGCTAATCCACCACTACATCCACCCCGATGGCAGCGTGGTCGGAAAGCAAACGGCCATCCCGCGAGCGCAAGCTCTCCACAATAACGGGACTGTCGACTCGCACGCCGCGCGTGGCGAACCAATCAAGTTTCAGCGGGCATCTGCCTCCATGCCGGCGAAGAGCCCAGCGAATGAAGGCGAAGCACCAGCCGGGAACCCACTCGCCCAGGTTCAGCCGTGCCTTGTGGTCGTTCACATCATAATAGACAGTTGGCTCGCCGAGCCGGTTTGACTGGCGATATTCGAATCCGTGCGCTTCAAGCAGGTTGAAAAGTCCCCGCTCGAAGCGCCTCTCCGGGTGAAGGTAATGGTTCGAAATGACGTTTTCCACACCCATCATCACCCTCAGCCAAAAGCCGAATATCGCGTAGTTGGCGTGAGACGAATTATACGTCGAAGTATTCCAGTCGCCACCAAGGACAACCGGCGGATGGGTGGACAGGTTGCGAACCACATCGCGAATCTGCCCGCTGCGATGCGCCTGGCTGGAATTGGCGTCGAGGTGGACGCAGACGGCCATCGCCCGATAATTCGGAAACTCGATCTCGGCGGCCAATGCAGCCTGCCTTCCCAAACGCTTTTCGCGTCCGGCCATCTTGTCAATTCCGTTCCGGAGGTGAATCGCGCGGACGGCGCGGATAGGATACCGACTGAGGATCGCGTTTCCATGCAACCCCAGCTCATTCTCCCCCACTGCCATTCGCTCCCAGCCGGCTCCTTTGGACAGGTTCAAATAGCACGGAGCGAAGCTGTAACAAAGGCCCAATTCACGTGCGATCTCCTGAGCCACGGCGCGATTTCCCGAGCGCGCCATTCCTATATCTGCCTCGGTGAGCAGGTAAACGTCCGCGGCGGACAAGTACGGATGCGACTTTAGCACTTGAAGCTGGCCGTCCAACTCGATGCCACGCTCCAGGTTCCACGCGACAAACCGATAACGACTGCGAGCAGGCGCCGGGCAGGGACGAAAATCGCCTCGGAGCAAACTTTCCAGAACGGTGCGAATGTCACGCTCACGCTCCCGGTAGGAGGAGAGGCTCTCAAGCGCCGCCGTGGAATTGCATTTGAGGAATTCCGGAAAATGCGGTGCAATACGTTCGCTGATTAGCTTGCCGATGTCCTCGGGCACCAGCGGGGCGCCTGTTGACCGTTGGACGCCGGCGGGAATTGACGAATTGCGGCGATCTGCTGCAGGGGGCACTGGGGCATTCTGCGGGCAGTCGAATTCCGGGAAACGATCTTCAAGCACGCGTCAGGAAAAGCGGCAGGTCAAGTTTATGGGCGTAAGTCGGTCTGTAACGTTCCGTGTTATACATCGTTTCCACGTCTACCTTGCGTGGACCAAGCTTGGGATCCGGAATAGGCACCGTTGCGTAGCAGCCGTGCGAGATCGCCGTCATGAAGCCGTGCTCGCCCTTCACGATGCAGTCCATCGCCATGCCCGCAAAAGTTGACGCCACCATCTTATCGACGAAATCCGGGCTGCCGCTTCGCAGATCGTAAGTGAGATCGCTGACGATGGTTTCCGCGTGGATCGCCTTCTTAACCTCATCGCTGAGCGCTTCGCCCACATTGGTTTTGTGGCGATGTCCGAAGGCATCCGCTTCACCGTATTCGACGACTTTATAACCTTCCCACTCTGCGCCCTCCGAGAGGATGACCAGCGCGTAATTGCTGGGGTTGAGCTTCCTGTCCCGGGCCAGAAGCTCGATGAGATGGCTCAGATTGAACTTATACTCCGGAATGCAGCAGCGCACCGACGTGACGTAGGCCGTATAGAGCGCCGTGTATCCGGCGTCGCGTCCGAAAACGCGGAAGATCCCGATCCGCTCGTGCGAGCCCACGGTGGTCCGCTGGCGCTCGATCGCGTTCATGGCGCGAGTGACCGCGCTCGAAAAGCCGATGCAATATTCGGTGTTACGCACGTCATTATCCATCGTCTTGGGAACGCCAATCACCTTCACGCCTTCCTTGTCCAAACGCGCCGCATAGCTGAGCGTATCGTCACCGCCAATGGCAATGAGATAGTCCAAATCGAGTTCCTCAATGTTGTGGAGCACGCGCGACGTGACGTCGTAAGTGACCGACGCAGCTCCCATTTTCGTGCTTTGGCTCTGGGGAAAGCTTTCACCCTTGCAGGCGACAGGAAGCGCTTTCATCCTTGCGGGATTGGTGCGGGAGGTGTGCAAAAACGTGCCGCCGGTTCGGTCAATAGTGCGCGTGTTCTCGCGGTTGAGACGAAGAATGTATTGCGCGCGGCTCGCGGGATCCTCAAGGTTGACGTGAGTGAGCCCCTCCCAGCCCTTGCGAATTCCAGTCACTTCGCAGTCCATCTCGCTGCTACGGTAGACCACCGACTTGATCACCGAGTTTAATCCCGGCACGTCGCCGCCCCCCGTCAAAATGCCGATGCGCTTTGTTGCCATGATTGCTCCTTCACCAGGTCCAGGCCCGCGGCGCCCACCCGCGTCCGGCTGCTCGTTATCCTTGCAGATTCGCAATAGACAGCGCAGAACGCAACTATAAGTCCAAAGAAGCCCCGCTGTAAATCCCGGGGAAACGTTACGCGAGACTTGCGAAGACGCTCGAACTGGTTAACAATGCCATGTTCAAAAGAACAGCGCCCGGGTAAGAATAACTGGAAGCGTGCGGCGCCAAACCGAATCCGCGGGAGGAACATGAACAAGTTCATTTCGGAAAGAGGACAGCCCAGCCTCACGCGGCGGCAGATGCTCCAGGCAAGTGCGGGCTATGGCGCAACGCTCGCGCTCGGCCGATTGGGTCGAGGCGCTCCGGTCGGCGTCGCGGCGCCTGCAAAACCAGCCGGCAGCGTGTTCTCACTCGATTTGCGAGGCGACATGTGGACCATGGAACAGGAAGGAGGAGCGCAATCCGTGCCGGCCATCGTGCCGGGCAGCACCTATACCAACCTATTGCGCGCCGGCAAAATCCCTGATCCATTCTTCCGCGAGAACAACGGCGCCGATCAGTGGGTGGCAAAGCACAACTGGATTTTCCACCGCGAATTTGACGCTGACAAGAGCCTGCTGGCGCGGCAGCACGTGGAACTGGTCTGCAACGGCCTGGACACGCTGGCGGCTGTATCTCTTAACGGGCACGAGCTTGGCCGCGCCGACAACATGTTTCGTACTTGGACCTTTGACGCCAAACGCCACCTGCGCAAAGGGACGAACCGGCTCCGCGTCCGCTTCGACACTTTGGCGCCTTACGTCGAAAGCCAGAGGGCAAAATACAAAAAGCAGTACGGCATTGACCTTCACAACCCGCGCTCCTGGGTGCGCAAAGCGCCGTATATGTGGGGCTGGGACTGGTGCCGTCCTGTGCTCACCCAAGGCGTATGGAAAAAAATCGCGATCCTTGGCTTTGACGCTCGCATCGCGGACTTGGGCGTGCTTCAGAGCCACGAGGCTGACGGTAGCGTGCGGCTTGAAATTGAGACCACCGTGCTTGGTGACTCGACGGGTTTGTCCGTCGCCACGCAGATCTCACTGGCCGGGCAGGTTGTGGCAACCGCGACGGGTCCGGTTGCGAACGGCGCTTCCGCGCTTCAACTTCTGATTTCCAACCCCCAGCTCTGGTGGCCCAATGGGATGGGCGACCAGCCGCTCTATACCGTCACGGTTCAACTGACGGACGGTCAAGCACGCAGCGTGGACACAGCAAGCCGGCGAATCGGCCTGCGGAAAGTGGAAGTGTTGCCTCCTTCAGCGGAAGTCGCCATGCACGTGCGCGTCAATGGGGCGCCAGTATTCGTCAAAGGCGCGGACTGGATTCCTGCGGATAACATGCCCACGCGCGTCACGCCGGAAATCCTTCACTGGTTCATCACCCGCGCCGTGGAATGCAATTTCAATTTCATCCGGCTTTGGGGTGGTGGGTATTACGAAGAAGACGAGCTGTTCGACTTGTGCGACGAGCTGGGCTTGATGCTGCAATTCGAATTCAAGTTCGCCAACGCCAGCTACCCGGTTCGCGACCAGGATTGGATGAACAATTTGAAGGAGGAAATCTCGGAGCAGACGCGGAGGCGCCGAAACCACCCCTCCATCGTGATTTGGAGCGGCAACAATGAAATCGACTACTTCGACGGCTACAACGAAATCTTTCAGGACGTGATTGGCGGCATCGTGCATCAGCTTATCCCCGGCGCGTTTTACGAAGTGGGCAGCGGCGCCCATGGCAGCGGTGATATTCATACCTGGGGCGTGTGGCATGGAAACCGGCCCGTGGAATCCTACCGCAAGGTCGAAGGCTTCGTGACGGAATTCGGCATGCAGTCGATTCCCGAGCCGAAGACCGTTCGAGCATACACAGACGCGGCGGACCGGCAAAGCGTGCATTCCCCCGTCATGCGCTATCACGAATTGGACGGCAGCGGCCACGGCATTGGCATCATCATGCATTACACGGAGGAGAACTTCGGCAAGGCCCCGGACCAGTTCGATGACACGCTGTGGCTCACCCAGATCAACCAAGCCTGGGCCATGCGTTATGGCGTCGAGCATTGGCGGCGCGACATGCCCCGCTCCATGGCGGCGACGATCTGGCAATACAATGACTGCTGGCCCGGCGCCACCTGGTCGATGGTTGACTATTATCGGCGCTGGAAGGCCGTCCAATACCAGTCCCGGCACTTTTTCGCGCCCATTATGGTAAGCGGAATTCCCGACGCGCAGAGCGGGCAGGCGGGAATCTGGGTGACGAGCGACCGGCAGCAGGAAGAATCCGGCAGGTTGCGCTGGCGCGTCACGGACCTCGCGGGGAGCGTGCTTCGGCACGGCTCGAAACGAATCGACATCCCCGCGCGGACGAGCCAGCAAGCCGAATCCCTCGATCTTGCGGACCTCGTCCGGATCCACGGCGCGGCGAATTTATTGATCTGGCCCGAGGTGCTCGTCGAGGGTCAAACAGTCGCTGAGAACACTTTGTTTTTCGGCCGCCCCGTGGAGTTGAAGCTCAACAAGCCGAAACTCGCCGTGCGCGCGAGTGGCGGCGACCGGCGGTACGACGTGCGGATTGCGACGGACGTTCCGGCGCTTTGGGTTTGGGCTAACCTGAGCGAGATGGATGCCATCTATTCGGATAACTTTTTCAACCTGCGGCCAGGCCGCGCTGCCACGATTCGAGTGAACCTTGCGCAACCCATGAGCCCGTTTGATTTTCGGCGAAAGCTTCACGTCCGCAGCGTTTACGACATCGCTCCGGAGATGCGCGGCGAGGCGCCGCAGACCTCCGGTTGATCACCAAGCAGCATTTGGCTCGAGTGCTTCGACACTGCGGGCTGATTGCAGATTCACCATGGTGGCCGGCAAACTTAAATCACAAGGAGAGTAATATGGTTCTTGAAGCGTCACGGCGGGGTTTTCTGAAAGGAGCGGCGGCGTTGGCGATAGCGGATGCGATGCCGGCTGGAGGTGCGCAGGGGCCGCGTGCGGTGGATCCACCAAGGCGGGTCCGCGCCTACGTTGGCACGTACAGCCTGCCCGAAGGTCCTGAAGGATACCGCGGCAACGGCCGCGGCATTTATCTGTACGAGATGGATGAGAGGACGGGAGAATTGAACGAGCGCGACGTGCTCGAGACTCCGACGAACCCTTCGTGGATTTACATGAGTCCCTCCGGCACGCACCTCTATTCAGTTGATGAAATTGGGAATTTTCATCAGACGAATTCGGGCGCGGTGAGCGCGTACGCCATCGAACCCGGCACCGGCCGCTTGAGATCGTTGAACACAGTCAGCTCCGAAGGCTCGGGACCCGCTCACCTGAGCGTTCATCCTTCAGGCCGCTACGTCCTTGCAGCCAATTACGCCGGGGGCACGATTTCCGTGATTCCCATTCGCTCCGACGGCTCGCTCGGCTCCGCAACCGACGTGAAGCACGATCACGGAACTCCGGGGAAGCAGATGCCCACGGATGCGCCGCCGGGAAGCTTTGCAATCAGCGGCCATGACGCGCCGCATCCGCACATGATCCGGTCTGATCCGCACGGGCGATTCGTGCTCCAAACCGATCTTGGCCTGGACCGAATTTACGTTTGGAAGCTGGATCTCACCACGGGAAAATTGCATCCGCACGAGCCACACTCGGTCTCCCTACCGTCTGGCGATGGACCGCGCCATTTTGTCTTTCATCCCACGCGTCCCTGGATGTATTTGCTCACGGAAGAAGCGTCGACGCTCGTCCACTTCGACTACGATCCGGATCAAGGAACGCTTTCGGCTAGAAAAACGATCTCCTCGCTCCCTCCTGGATTCGCAGGGACGAACTTTGGCTCCGAAGTGCGTATCTCAAAGGATGGCAGATTTCTTTATGCAGCCGGGCGCCTGCACGATAGCATCTCATGGTTCGCGATTGGCGAGGACGGCGCGCTCTCGTACGCGGGAGAAGAATGGACGCGAGGCGATTATCCGCGAAGTTTCAACTTCGATCCGAGCGAGAGGTTTGTTTATTCGTGCAATCAGCGAGCCGACGCGGTGACCATTTTCCGCCGTGACGCAGAATCCGGCCGGCTCGAATTTACCGGACGCTACGTTCCGGTGGGCACGCCCTCAGCGATCTTATTCGCCGGGTGACGCGCAGTGTCTTTGCCCGAGGCGGAGCGCCGCAAACTTGGACAAATTGTTGAATCTGAGGAAGGATTTGCTAACATCCGCCGCGGCCCAGCGCTTCGCGCAGGCGCCGGCCCACAATTTCCTCTTCTCCCGGTTCTAACGTCCAGACGCCCACCACAATCGTGCCGGCGCCGGAGGGCAGGCCGGCCCAACCCATCGGCGCCCGTTCGCTTCCCGTCGCAGGATGCAGCTCGATGCTGGGATTGCCATTCCGAAGCTCTTCAGCAACTTGACTGGCCGGAATGCGCATCCGCGCCGGATCGTAGCGAAGGATCAAGTGCGGGACGTGATTGGCTACGGGAGGCACGCAGATTTCCGAGTGGAGCGTCGGGATATCCGCCAACAGGTCCGCAATCCGAAGCGCCCGTCGCCGGAATTCTGCTTCCATATCTTCATCCGTCCGGGCCAGTAACCAATCCACTGCCGCCACCATGCCCACGATTTGCTCTTTCGACACCTTCATGCCGCGACCGATGGAATCGGAAAACGGGTTGGCATTGGCTGCAGCCGATTCGATCAGCTCTTTGCGCCCCAAAAGAAGTCCGGCATTCTGAGGGCCACGTATTCCTTTTCCTCCGGAGAACGCCACCAGATCGAATCCCATTTGCGTGTAGTTCCACAAATTTGAAATCGGCGGAATATCCGCGGCTGCGTCATTCAGGCACGGCACGCCATGAGCGTGAGCAACGCGCACCCATTCCTCCCGGCTGATCATTCCGCCTTCGGCAGCATTAAAGAAATGCGCCATCGCGGTCCGGGCGGAAAACGCCTTTTCGTAATCATCAGGCGCACTCACTTCGATGAAAATCACACCGCAATTGCGTATGGCGCGATCGTATTCATAGCGATGAGCTTTTTGAACGATCACTTCGTTCTTCAGGCCGCCCGTCGCACACGGAAGCTGGGAAATCAGTTCGCCGTTCGCCTGCGTCACGCAGGCAGCCGTGGCCAGCGTCATGGCGGCAGCGGCGCCGCTCGTAACCAGAGCTGCTTCGCATCCCAGGCGCCGCGAAAGGTATTCTCCTGCCTTTTTCTGCAATTCCAACAAGCGGACGGGATGCTTTGCCGCGCGCGCGACGGCTTCTTGAACCGAAGGCGGCATGATCGACGCCGAAAGGCGCGTGAACGTGCCTGCAGCATTGATGATCCGGGCTACGCCGAGCTTCTCGTAATAATCAAGACTGAGATTCCCCCGTGGCTCGCTGAGCGGTCCCTCAGCGAGATGCCGCGATTCGCGCACAGCAACCGGCGGAAAAGTTCGTGGCTCGTGTTGCATGAGAATCACATTATACTGAGGAGTCATTTCACGGGCTGCGGAAAAAGTCTTTTGGAGAGTTGACGTAGCACCGGCTTCCAGCCGGCAAGATACCGGCGCACCATTCGCGGTGGCGCCCGGTTTTCCCGCAGCCTGCTAATGATGCGCCTCGCATTTCGGGAAACGAGGAAATCCAACGATGCCACACCTGCCAACGGCGAACGCGACACTCCGCGGGCGAGCCAAACCGCCGCATTACGATCTGCTCTTGAAGGGAGGGCATGTCATCGATCCCGCCAGCCGGCTGGACTCTATATTGGACGTGGCGGTACGCGATGGGCGAATCGCCACGATCGCGCGCGGGATTCCCGCAAGCCGGGCGGAAAAGACCGTGGATGCGAAAGGGCTTTATGTAACTCCAGGGCTCATTGATCTTCACGTTCATGTGGCGCAAGGCGGCGCGCCGGTTGATTGGTTTTCTCCAGCCGCTCCGTGCCACGATCGCCCGCTGGCGATCCCGGCGGACCTGATGTTGCAGTCGGGAGTGACGACCGTCGTCGATGCGGGCACGGCAGGCTGCGACACATTCCTGAGAGAAAAAGAAGAAGTCATTGACCGCTCCCAGATCAGAGTTCTTGCGTGGCTCAATATCGTTGCGGACGGGATGGGCGGAGGCAGAGAACAGGATCTGGACCAAATGAATGTGGAGCGATGCGCGACCTGCATCCGCGAATTCCGCGACCTCATCGTCGGCGTGAAGACGGCGCACTACTGGACTGAAAAACCCTGGGACGGCGCGCACCCGCCTTGGGAAGCGGTGGATCGCACGGTGGCTTGCGGACGCGTTGCGGGCCTTCCTGTGATGGCGGATTTCTTCCCGCGTCCACCGGCTCGCCCTTATGCCGACCTGATTCTGAAGAAGCTAAGGGCGGGCGACATTCATACGCACGTCTTCGCGCAACAGTTTCCGGTGATTGCCCGGAACGGCAAGGTGAATCCCATCATGTGGGAAGCGCGCAAGCGAGGCGTCCTTTTCGACGTGGGCCACGGCGCCGCAAGCTTCTGGTTTCGCAATGCCGCGCCCGCGGTGCAACAAGGCTTCTTGCCGGATTCCATCTCGACAGACTTGCATTCGGGCAGCATCGTGCAGTTGGCCGCGAGCATGACGAACGTGATGTCTAAGTTTCTCGCCATCGGTGAAACGTTGCCGGACGTCATCCGGCAATCGACGGTGAACCCGGCGCGGCAAATCAACCATCCGGAACTTGGAACGCTTTCCGTGGGCTCGGTGGCCGACGTCGCCGTCTTTGAATTGCAGCGAGGCCGATTCAGTTTTATGGATGATGGCTACGCGCGTCAGAAAGGGCAGGAGCAGCTCGTGGCCCGCATGACCATCCGCTCGGGCGCCATTGTCTACGATCCTTCCGGCCTGAGCGCGCCTGAATGGCAAAAAGCTCGCAGGCAGTATTTCCACACACCGATCGTTCAAGGCAAGAAACATGCCTCCGCAGACGACTTCCCACGTGAGGTGGGCGCCCGGGGCTAACAGGCTGCGGAAAAACTCGGCGCCGCCGCGAATGATGCGCCGGCATCTTGCCGGCCTCCGTTGAGTTGAAGCGAGTTGCCGGCTGGAAGCCGGCGCTACGTCAACTCCCCAAAAGAGTTTCTCCGCAGCCTGTTAAGCCAGGATCGCAACCTCTCCGTCAACGCGAGAACCCGCGCTCTCGGAGTAGTTTTGTTCTGAGCTTCAAGTTGCCAAAAGCATGCTTGGCGCTTGTTGAAAACGGGCGGCGCTGTCATCCTGAGGAGCCAGGGCGACGAAGGATCTCTGTATTTGCTTGATTTTTCAAATGTCGAGATGCTTCGCTACGCTCAGCATGACATGACCCGAAGTGCTTTTTCAGCCCCCTGTCAGAACAAATCTACCGTGCCGGTACTCTCTGCTTTTGCCTTCCCGCCAGTCTTCGTCAGCAACTGATGCCTCGATGCTCGTTCATCGACTGGCCGCTCGAAAGGTCGCACGTGCGATGGCTAAGCACCAGCATCTGCCCTTGCACGTTTCCCAGGATGCGACGCAGACGGGTGTTGGTGTCGGCCTGAGCGATCGCGCGATAGGCGAGCCGGGTGAGGTTTTCAGGAATTCTCAGTTTCATCCGCGTGTCAGGCTTTCCAGCAAATCAGCTTCAGCTCCGTCATTTCTTCGATCGCGTAGCGCGGGCCTTCGCGTCCAATTCCGCTCTTCTTGACGCCGCCATAAGGCATGTGGTCCACGCGATAGGCGGGGACGTCGTTTACGATGACGCCACCGAAACGCAAAGCGCTGGCGGCGCGAAAGGCAAGGCTGAGGTCGCGGGTGCAAACACCCACCTGCAGGCCATAGTCACCCGAATTCACCTGGGCGATGGCGTCCTCGATCTTGCTGTAACGATGAAGAACCACAACCGGCCCGAAAACTTCTTTGCAACAGACGTTGAGGCTCGGGTCGGCGTCCGCGATGATCGTAGGCTCGATGCTTGCGTGGCGGCGGACTCCTCCGGTCAGAATGCGGCTGCCCGCGTCGCGGGCCTGACCGATCCAGCTCTCAACCCGCCTGGCGGCCTCGACGTTGATCAACGAAGAAATCTCCGTGCTCTCTTCCAGTGGATGCCCCGGCTTGAGCTTCCGCGCTCTTTCGATGTATTGCTCCGTAAACTCGCGGGCGATCCGTTCGTGGAGAAAAACGTTCTGCACGGAGATGCAAACCTGCCCGGAATGCGAAAAAGCGCCCGTAACGCAGCGAGGAACAATCGCTTCAAGGTCAGCGTCCGGCTCGACGATCAGTGAGGAATTGTTTCCCATTTCCAGAGCGATGCGCCGCATACCCGCTTTCGCCCGGATCTGTTCTCCCACGGGAACGCTGCCGGTGAAGGTGACCATGGCAATCCGTCTGTCCATCACCAGCCAGTTTCCAACGGTCTCGCCGTCGCCCGGCACGACGTTGTAAGCGCCCGGAGGCGCGCCAGCTTCCTGAACGAGCGGCGCCAGGCGCAATGCGCTTAACGGCGTGTTCTCCGACGGCTTGTGAATGACGCTGTTGCCGGCAGCCAGAGCCGGCCCAAGCTTGTGCAAAGCAAGATTGAGCGGAAAATTGAACGGCGTAATCGCTCCAACAATCCCGATGGGCTCCCGCACGGTGATCGCCCAGCGCCCCTTGCCCGAAGGAGCTGCTTCCATCGGCACTACTTCGCCGTGCAGGCTTCTCGCGGCGTCCGCAGAGGCCGTGAGCGTAAGCTGCCCACGCTCCACCTCAGTCCGCGCCTCACGAATCGGCTTACCCGTCTCCATGGCGATCAGCCGGGCAAACGGTTCCGCATCGCGCACGAGCAAGGCCCTGAGCTTCTCGAGCAGCGACGCGCGCTCGTAAAGCGTGAGAGCAGCCATCGCGCGCGAGCCTTCCTGCGCAGACTCAACAGCGCGTCCGAAGGTCGCTTCGTCCGCTTCGTGCACTTCCGCCACTGCGGCGCCGTCGTAGGGCAGATTGATCGTGCGAAGCTTTCCGGTTTTCACCGCTTTGCCTCCCACCCAAAGCGGAAATTCCATTTTCTCCGTTGCCACTGTAGCCATAGCGCTCATACTCCTTAACTGAGGATATTACATGCCACGCCAGGGTGTCCTCCCTCAATGGTTTCGCGCTCCTTCGCCAGGTCATCGGCCACGCGGGCGAAGGTAAGACTGGCCGAAAGACTTTTTCCGCATCCTGTTAACAGAACACAATCCGACGAGGTTCCTCCACAGCGAAAAAAGGCGCAAAATGCCCTTTTATTTTTCAACAAGATAACGGCTTTCAATTTGTCCAGCCTTTTTGCTATCAACAACATAACGGCTTTCGCCTGCTTTCACCATCGATTTTAATGAAATCGTGCCCTTATTTTTCAATAACATAACGGCTTTCAAACTTTGCAACTTAAGCTTTTTCAGTAATATAGCGGCAATTTGGCTTCGTTTTTGGTTAGCAAAAACTTATGTGGCCTGTTTTTCATATACATAACGGCTTTCCTCGTCAAAAAAAACAATACATGCCACCGGCGCTCTAATGTTGAGAGCCGCGGCCGCGGGGAAGCGGTCGTTCGAGACGGCTCGAGCGGATTCCGCCTGCGTCGCGGAACGTAACGACGAATGGCGTGGTAGTCCTGGCCGAGCGGCGGGAGCCCAGTCTTTTTCAAAGATCTCCTCGATAACGTTCATCACTACCCGTTCCTAAAAAAGACGTGCTTCGAGCGCATGCGAGTACAGCCTAACAGAACCCGGTGGGACAAGGGAGACAAACAGGACAGTTTTTCAGTAAGTATCCCCCCGGCGCTGCCGGGGGGATACTTACTTTTCCGCGTTTTGACCGTGGCGAGCAAGGTCACCGAGCAGCTTCTAAACTGCTTCAAACGGCTCGATGATTGAAGCTTCCGGCAGTTCGAAAATCGCGTAGCTCAGGCCGCCACCACGGAACGAACGATAACACACTGAATCACAATTCCCCGTCAGAGCGCACGCCGTTACGAAGTGCCACGGAAAATAGGAAGCCTCCATCAAAAAATCCGCCCGGAGTCGCAGCCTTTCAGTAACCTTTTCATCCGACAAATCAATGCAGCGGTTCAGCTCGACCATTCCTCTCCACAAGCGGTACTTCATACCCGCCCAGCGGTGCTCAAACTCCCGGATCGCCGTTTCACTGTCGCTTGAAAAGTACCGGGCCGCGAAGAATCGAGGCACATCACAGCGCGCTGTATTGACTGGGACCTTCGGGAAAAGACGGAAGTGCCCTGCCGAAGCCAGCGCGCAGTACAGCTCCAGGTCTCGATAGGATTTGTAGAGCCGGTTATCTGCGAAAGTGAGGGGAAATAATGACGCGGGGAGGCTGTAAACAGGCATGGGGTGTCCCGTTGCAATGTGAAGACATCATCAGATGGATTGAACCGCCAGTCCTGTTTCTTCGATGAGAGGCTTTAGTTTGAGCCGGCCGTATTCAGAATCCAGCAGGTCGATTGGACGGAAATTTTCGATTGCGTGGTTGGGTTTCTCAAGCCAACTGGCTATCGCGGTGGGTTCCATCGATGGCGACAGCACGTCACAGACTCGGTCGAGATGATCCAACGTCTGCGCCGCGCGGCGGTCCGGCTTCACCTTTCCTGCTTCCCATCGGAAGATCGTATTCTCCGAAACCTTGAGCAACCGTGAGAACGTGGTTCTCGATGCGGCTAGTTTCGCTGTCCTAAGCCGGCGGATCGCCTGCCGGTTTGTCAGCACGCCATCTCTGACTTTTGAAGAGCGTCGCGCAGGACCATGATGCACAGAAGCGGTGGCATGCATAAAAGATAATCTCCTTGCCCAATCTGTTTTGATAATAACACGTGTCTATACATATGTCCACAAGCCAAAACCTACTGCTAGCCCCTGCGGTTTCGGGAACCGCCCCTTCCCTGCTGTTGGCTTTGATTCCCCCGGTCACATTCCTTTTCTAACGCCCCGCTTCTCGCGGGCACGGTAGGGCGCGAACTTTGTTCTGACCCCAAGTTGCCAAAAGCATGCCTGGCGCCTGTTGAACACGGGCGGCGCTGTCATCCTGAGCGTCCACAGCTTGGGCTGCCAATCTGGGGCATGACACGCGGCGCCTGGGCGCGATTCCGGCTCGCTGAATACAAAGGGCTTAGCGCCGTGTGTCATGCAGAGCGTAGCGAGGAATCCCAGCATTCGTTTCCGAGGAAATACAGAGATGCTTCGCTTCGCTCAGCATGACATGACTGGCCTTTTCCCGCAGCGCGTTTAGTCACTGGTCGCGCCGGCCAGCGGCTAAAGCCGTTGGCGTCGATGACGCAGTGCGGCATGACTGAAGTCATGGCCTGATACAGGGGTACGAAGCGGCTGGTGGAGCGTGCGGGAAACGACGTGTGAAAGGTAGAAACTGAAGCGGGGCATGATAAACCCGCAAACCGCGGAGGCCAGATCATACGTTGAATTCTCAGCCTGTGGGCTGTATATTCGCCGATTGCGGGCGCCAATCTTACGCCGAGACGGAGGGGAGATGTTTCGTTCATCCTGCAAAAGGTCGGGCTTCTCGGGCGTTGCTGTCCAGCTCGTACTGTTCCTTATCGTCAGCCTGCCCGCTCACGCTCGCGTGAGGTCTCCGAAGTTCCCGATTCCCTTCAGAATATTCCCGCTCAGCGAAGCGATAACCCCCGGCGAGCTTTCCCAGCTCGAAATAGCAATCAGAGCTTGGGCACAAAAGAATGCCCAGGCGCTGCAAGAGGGTACCGGCTTGGGCGACTTCAGCGAAATCGAGGCGACGCGCGTCAAGCTGGGTACCCTTGGCGACGGCGTCGTTGTTTCCTTTGGCAATCGGGCGCCGCCCTGCGGCGCAACCGGAAATTGCCCCATGGCCTTGTTCACCCGAGGACAGAAGGGCTATCGCTTAAGGATCATGTCCGGAGGCTGGGGTTATGCTGTTCTACCTTCTTCCGGTCCCGTCCCGGATATTGCTTTCTACTCGAACGTGTCCGTCGGCGAATCAATCGCTGCGTCATATCAGTACGATCAAGGGAAGTTCGTCCAGGCGCCCCAGGTAGACTGCACGGGCAAGAACGAGTCCGATCCAACATGCGCCGCTGAGAACCAAGCGATGGAAACCAACACCGGCGTGGCGGCGTTCTCTCCCGCCGAATATGGCGCGCTGCGGCGGCTGGTTGCGGCCAATCTCAAGAGGCGAGCGCCCGGCCGCGCTCTGCACTTCCCGTTCGACGGCGCGCACGCCATGAATCTCCGCGGCATCAATCGCTCTCAGCTCGTCGCCATGACGCTGGGACCGTGCGGCGTGAACCGCAACTGCAGCATCTCAGTCTACGCTCACGTTGAACCAGGCGGTTGGTACTGGCCCGTTCTGAGCCAAGCGACGGGCTGGGGCGTAACCGGGGCCTCATTTGAGCGCGGTGGCCGGCAAGTTGACCTCGTGATTGCGCGGCACCTCTCGGCGACCCAGGACGAACTCACCCGATACGCCATGGTGCTGCCCTTCCCTGCGGCCGGCGGCTTTCCGGAACTGAGTCCCGGCAACAGCTTTCTGCCCGACGCGTGCGAAATCGTGACGCCGAAAACCGGCCGCTGGCCCGCCCGTTGGGACTGGGCAGCGCTCGTGGCGAAGCCGGTATCCTGCCTCAAGACAGCTCTACCGCGTGCAGCCCAAATCCCCGCAGCGGATACGACGAGTGTGTCCACCGTTGTGCAAGCCGGCGGCGGGACGGTTTGGGCTCTCGGCTCGGGGACTTCCGGGCTCCTCCGCTGGCGCGATGGCGGCTGGACAGACGTAGCGAGCCCGTTGCCCTCCGCAAAATCATGGCCGTGGGAGGAAGAATACCTGCGGGCGAACGGCGAGGTACCGGAGCCTTCGGGTCTGTGGGTGGGGCCGAAGGGCGGCGTCGTGGTGGATTGGCTGGATCCCACAACCCAGAAGTCAGAGCTTTTCTGGCAGCGCGGCGGCAGCGCAAAACCCCTCGCCGTGGTTCCGGCGGCTGGCCATATAGAAACGCTGGCGCTCGCCTCCTTCGGCATCGTTGCTGTCACTGCAGACGCTCACGGCTGGCGAAACGGCGTCCCCGTTACCGGGCAGGGCGCGGCCATTTTCCGCCTTAGCCCTAACGGCGAGCTGGACCAGATCTACACATTGAAGACGGACCAATATCTGCCGTACCGAACGGGTGTGGCAGGCGCACCGTCATTCCTGCCACTCAGCGTTACTCGGGACGAGCAAGGCCACGTCTGGATTTGGTGTGGCTGGATTCGGCGTGAGCCCAACGACGCGGCTCTCGCAGGATTTCTAGTGACGGACGGGAAGACGGTGAAGTATTACCGGCATATTCCCGGCTTGCCGAACGCCCACCTGGTCAGCCTCGATGCCTGGGATCACGATCACCTGGTTGCGGCGACGTTCGGGCAGGGGCTTTATGCGATCAATACCACCACCTTGAAAGCCAGTCCGGTCCCTGAGCCTCAGCCCGGCGCCTTTTCGTTCGTCAAAAGTGTGTTTCGCTCCGGCAACGACCGGTACGTGCTGACGTTCGTGCCTTATGTAGCTGGGAGAATGAGCTCTGGCGCGGGCGGCGCCGTCTGGCGCTTGCGCGGCCGCCAGTGGAAAGAGATTGCCAAGAACCTCCCCGACGCTTCTGGAGCCGGCCTGGCAACCGCTGACGGTTTGTGGCTCGCCACTTCTGACTTTCGCGGCCTTTGGTTTCTTCCCGCGAGCGGCCCGGCGCGACGAACTGACTGGCGCCAAGGCTTTCCGCTTCCCACCGCTAACCAAATGTTTCAACTTCCAGGGGGAGACATCCTGGCCACAGACGCCGGAGATCTGGCAACCGCGCATTCGGTGGAGTTTCGCCCCGCGTCCATGCTGAGCCCACAGAGGCCATCAACGGCGTTCTCCGTGGTTTACCCTCGCAGCCCTCTTGAGCTGGATCGCGATCACCATTTGTGGGGCATATTGAAATCCGGCGTCCTGAGCGAATGGAATGGGTCACGATGGATTCCACATCCTTTCCCTCCCTTCGTTATTGCCTCCCGGATCGTTAGCGTCGACGTCGACACCCTTGGCCGCGAATGGCTATTTCCGGATTGTTGGCTGGGGCCGATGGGAATCTTCAATCCGTCTGACGGTCGTTGGGCGCTGTATCGGAGCTACCGGATCGCCTTGGCGCACAGCGCAGAGCCCGTTCACTTTTTGCACCCGGAAGACGACCGGTTGCGGCCGACTTACGGCCCCAATTCCCAGATTGTGTTCGTGGGCATGTGCGGGGCCGTGAATTACTTTGACGGCTCTTCCTGGCATATGTGGAGGCAGCGGCTACTGCCCGCCCCGCTCGGGGTGCTTTTCTTTGACGCCGCCGGAAACCTGGCCTTCGATGGCGGGCCTAACGTGATCCTGCCAGGCGTGAAGCCGCGCCTGCAGGGTCAGAGCCGGCCGGCCACCTGGGAGTGGACGCCGGCCACTCATTGGCACGCTGTGCCGTATGAATCGCACCAAATAAAATCACTATCACGTTACAACCCTTTTGCTCCACTGCCGCCTCCTCCTGCAGGATGCACGACAACCCTTCCTTCAAGCCTCGTCCGCGACTCCACAGGCCGTGCATGGTGGGTTGCTGGCGATACGCTCTACGAGGGTGTGCCTGGCCACTGCCGGTCCATCCTCTCCGGCTCCTCACGGCAACCGTTCGTCGGTGGCAGGCGGATCGCCGGGGCGATCCTCGACCCGCGCGGCAACGTCGTGCTTGAAACCGCGATGCCGTTTTCCTATGTCATCTTACGGTCATACGAATACGAACGAAGGTAACCTGGGCGGGCGGCCGGAGGCGCTATACAGGCTGCGGAAAAACTCTTTCGGGAGTTGACGTAGCGCCGGCTTCCAGCCGGCAACTCCCTTCAATTCAACGGAGGCCGGCAAGATGCCGGCGCTACGTTCGCGGCGGCGTCGAGTTTTTCCGCAGCCTGTATAGCCCACTGGCCTTCACCGAGCGTGGCGATGCTTTCGAGCGTGCCGCGAAACGCGCGCCTCCAGACTTTGTTGCGCTGAGCCCTTCTCGGGTCATTCTGAGCGAAGCGAAGAATCCCGGCATTTGAACGCGGAATCGAGATGAAGACCGCCTGTCACAAGGACCGCTTTTTCACTGATGGACCTAGTCAAAGCCCTACTCCATCGGAGGCGGAATGGACAGGCTGAGCCACCAACCGCACGCCTAACGCGGCGCAAACGCGGCTCACGGTATCGAATCGCGGTGCGCTATCGGGGCGCAAGGCTTTGTACAGGGCTTCCCGCGTGATCCCCGCCGCCTTGGCGATCTCTGTCATGCCCCGAGCACGGGCAATGTCCCCCAGCGCCGATGCCAGCAAAGCCGCATCGTTGGCCTCCAGAATGTCGGTCAGATAAGCAGCGATGGCAGTCTCACTGTCGAGATAGTGTGCGGCGTCGAACTCGGGCAGGTCAGCGACCTTGATGCGTTTGCTCATGATTTCCTCCGCTCAATCCAGTAATGCGGCTAGTGCTTTGGCCCGCTTGATGTCCTTTTTCTGCGTTCGTTTCGAGCCGCCTACAAGCAGCACAATAAGCTGCGTCCCGCGTTGGGTGAAATACAGACGCCATCCCGCGCCCACATGGATGCGCAACTCCGAAAAGCCCTCACCCACCGGCCGAACGTCTTCCATCAAACCGCGCTCCAGTCGTTTGATCCTGGCGACGATTACGCAGCGTACCGTCTCATCCTTCAACCCGTCGACCCAAGTGGTGAATTCGGGCAAAGGACGAATCGACAACATAGGTCAAGTGTAATCGAGCGATTACACACTGTCCAGTCAGGGAGGCCGGTCGCCAGGAACTTCGCCCGAGCCGTGCGAAGTTCCTGTTGTCCCTATCTCAGCCTTTGACAAGTGTTAGGCTACGGGCTACAGTAGTTCAGGTGAAGATACGGAACTTTGTCCACAAAGGTTTGAAGAAGCTCTACGCAGACGACGCCGCAAAGGGCGTGCCGCCCGATGCGGTGGATAAGCTCCGCAAGATGCTCGCGTTTCTGGACGACATGGAAGACCCCGAAGAGTTGCGGACGCTCCCCTCCTGGAAGGCGCATACTTTGACGGGCGACCGCAAAGGCACATGGAGCCTGAGCGTTACGGCCAACCGGCGGTTAACCTTTCGTATCGACATGGCAGAGCGCGAGATTTACGACGTGAACTTAGAGGACTACCACTAGGCCAAGGGAGAAGAGACGATGCCCCTGAAGAACCCGCCCCATCCCGGGGATTTCATTCGGACGGAGATTATCGAAGCCGCGGGGCTGACGGTCACGGCAGCGGCGATAGCCTTGCGCGTTTCGCGTCCTACGTTGTCCAGTCTGCTCAATGGCAAGGCCGACCTCTCCGGGGATATGGCGCTCCGTATCGAGAAAGCCTTTGGAGTGAAGATGGACACGTTGATGCGGATGCAGTCGTCTTACGACATTGCCCAAACGCGCAAGCGTGAGAATCAAATCCGCGTGCCGCGCATTTCCGTGTTGGCCGCTACGCATTAGCGTGCAGCAACATGCCGGGAATCTCAGCGGCGCGATTGAGGAAGGACCACCATGAGCGCGCACGAAAACAGCCGCCAGCGGCTGCAAATAAGGACAGTCCCGGTTATGCGGTTTGCCCTTGCCCTGCACGAACAAGATAACGATCTCGCGGCCTTGTATTTGTCATTCCGAGCGTCCACAGCTTGGGCTGCCAATCTGGGGCGTGACACGCGGCACCGAGGCGCCATTCCGGCTCGCTGAATACAAAGGGCCTAGCGCCGTGTGTCATGCAGAGCGGGTGATGAGATTCTTTCATCAGATTTATTTTATTGCAGACAATATGTCTATTGTCGCCTGTGTATGAATTGTGCAGGTAAATTCTCGATTTCCCTGTATATCTTGAGCGCGAGACACCATCTAGAGAGACGATTCTTAGCTGTGTGGAAGGCGCTGTGCCAGTGATCTTTGTTCGCCTTGACCAACCTCGCCGTCGTTCCAAATTTTCACGCATCCTAAAGGTACGTGAAAAAATAGCTAATCGCTCGATAAGTGAGTTGGCGATTTAGCACTTACGGGGATCGGACGCGAGCTCCGGAGCAGTTGCTGGGCCGGTTTGCGAGAAGTCTATCGTTGAACCGTTCGGGACTCCAAGTTGGCATGAACCCCGACGACCTTGCTTCAGTTCCAACCCAAGGAGACAGAAAGTGATCACACGCACCGCAAAGCTGTTGCTCCTTGCAGCAGTTGCTTGTTTCTACTCGTTCGTCGTATTCAACAATCTGACTGACTTCAACTCGAATTACCAGCTTGTACGTCACATCCTCATGATGGACACAACCTTTCCCGGGAACCATGGAATGTGGCGGGCCCTCACGTCATCAGCCGCCGACTATTCGTTTTACATCGCCATTATTGTGTGGGAGATCGTGACGGCAATTTTGCTGTGGTTGGGCTGCGTGGCGCTAGTACGCGCCATCCGGCGTCCGGCCATGAACTTTGAAGCGGCCAAGCAAATACCCATAATCGCGCTGACGCTATCGCTCCTCATGTGGCTGGTTGCGTTCATCTCAGTTGGCGGGGAGTGGTTCCTCATGTGGCAGTCGCGCGCGTGGAACGGCGAGGAAGCCGCCTTTCGCGATTTCACAATCGTTGGAATCGTGCTGCTTGTTTTCATGTTTCCGGAACGGGACGTGCAGCCGTAGAGGTCGACAAGTGGATGCGGGTCGCAATGGCCGACGGCCGCCGGCCCTCTGTTGTTGATTCCCGGTCAGGAACGAGGAGTCAGCAAAGTCCGGCGAGCTTCCGCAGCGGGAATTGTCAACTGCTGCGTACAGGCCTTAGCACTCGTTGACAGTTCTCCGGGTGGATGGTCGCCAATTCGGACGTAACGCCATTTTCTGGTTCTGTAGGTGTAGCCGGTGATCCACCCGGAACTCAATTTCTGACTCGGCGAGTGGTATGGCGATTTGGCACTAGCCGACCGCCATACCAATGCCAGGCTCTCTGAGCAACCGACTAAATGCTCGTTAGCTTTGGATGTTTGGTGTGCCATTCCGTGTCCCGCTCATATGCTCGCGCTAGCGTCAGTACCGTGGACTCCGCGAACGGAGCGCCTCATCGGGCGTGGAGCGAGCGCGGTCGAGCGCATCCTCGTACGGCAGCGGCTGGCAGAGGACCGTGTTACGGAAGACTACCAGAAGTTTTCATGCAGCCTGCTTAGTGACAGGCCACGGGGCGGGTCGCAAGCCTCGCAAGTATTGGATGGCTTACACCAAAGATTGGTCGGGATCGCTGAAGCTGACCTGGGGCTGCCGCGGCGATTTCGTAAGGAGAAGTGAGGCGTGGGCAGTTTGAAATCACAAATTGGCACCTCAAGCTTGGCCATTCCTCACGAGCGGATTGAGCGGCGAATCCTGTTGATTCGCGGCCAAAAGGTCATGCTGGACGCAGACCTTGCCGAACTCTATGGAGTTGAAACAAAAGTGCTCAATCAGGCTGTTAAGCGAAACATTGACCGCTTTCCAGCAGATTTCATGTTCCAGCTTTCGGCGGAGGAGTCAGAAGGTTTGAGGTCACAAATTGTGACCTCAAACGCGGGACGCGGAGGGAGGCGCTACAATCCGCTGGCCTTCACCGAACAAGGCGTGGCGATGCTTTCGGGAAGCGAAGAATCCCGGCATTTGAACGCGGAATTGAGATGAAGACCTACAGCGTTTACATTATGTCTGGCAAATCGCGCACATTGTACACTGGTGTCACAAGCAACCTGGAAGGTCGGGTGCTTGAACACAAGCGCAAGCTCATTCGCGGCTTCACCGCGAAATACAACCTCGGCCGGCTGGTGTACTGTCGGTTGCTGCGGCTACGTCAGACTCTTCCATCCCCAAATTCGCATCACGTCTTCCCTGGAGAGCCGGTGACCCAGCGTTCGGGCGAGCGCGCAGATCTGGCCGCGATGGTGCGCGTCATGCTGTATTAAGTAAGCCATCATGTTTACCGTGCGGCGTGGCATCCGCTTGACGCGCGGCCGGCCTTGCGCCAGCGCGTCACGAAACAGCGACAGGAGCGCTTCGCGGCTTTGTTTGAGCGCCCGGAGCGCCTCATCGGGCGTGGAACGAGCGCGGTCGAGCGCCGGCGGGACGGGATTCGCGCCGCCGGTTTTGGCGAACATCCGCCGCACACTTTGAAGGTGCGCGACGATCGCAGCCACCGACCGGCCTTTGCCATCCGGCGGCTCGACACGCCAAAGCGAAGACGGCAATACTTCTACAAGGTATTCGCTCACTCGGAAGCAGTGCTCCAGGGCTTCCAGTAGCTCACGCTCAATATTCAACGGTTGGGCAGATGGCATGACAGCCTCCTGGCCTAAGCTGCATTTCTCACTACGGCGCGGGAAGACGGGGCTTCGCTTCGCCAAGTTGCTGAAGCCGAACGCATCGGCAGGGGCTAAAGCCCTCTTTCCTTCAGCACCTTTGCGGCATGACTGAAGTCATGCCCTGTCTTGAAAATTGAGTAGGGGCGGGTTTGAAACCCAGGGCTGTCCAAATTAGCTTCGGGCCAGCAAACCGCTTGTTGATTCTATTGAACAAACTTCGCCCCTGAAGGCTGGTTTGAAAACCAGGTTCCCCCGGCGGCGGAGGGGAACGGGTCGGCAGGGGCACGGAATT
>JASHON010000163.1 GCA_030041095.1 Terriglobia bacterium | reverse complement strand
CATACTCGATTCACGGTGGAACCTCCTTCAGTTGAGATTAATCGTGCGGCAACACAAAACCTCAACTTACCGGAGATTCCGCCTTTTTCAAAAACCTAATTTGGACAAGCCTGGGCTGCGCCTCGCCCCTGCGGTTTCCACATTTCGTACGACGTTTCCAGGGTACCCCAGCAGCCGCTGGGGTACCCCCGTATCAGGGCATGACTTCAGTCATGCCGACTCAGGTCCGCCGATGGCCGGGCTTTAGCCCCTGCGGCTTTTCGCTTTGCCACGTAGCCGAAGTCGTACATCGGGGTGCCGCATACATCGTGTCTTTTGCGATGTGTGCGACCTGTGGAAATCGCAAACATGGCTCAAAGCCGCCATGTCTGCGCCACCCGGATTATGGGTATACCTATTGCTTCGGAGGAAGAAGGAACACCTTGCGCCACATTGTGCTTTCATCAATCTTTGCCGTTGTTCTCGCTCTGGCAGCATTTCCCCAGGCGTCGGTCGGGGCAGCCCTGCGCGCCGGCGCCGCGACAGCCGTCATCACTCCGGACGTTCACGCGGCTAAAGCTTATATGGCCGGGTTTGGCTACAACCGCGTAGCCACCGGCGTCCACGATAATCTGTATGTGCGCTGCCTGGCGCTCAAAGCCGCCGGCCAGACGCTCGGAATGTGCGAAGCGGATATCATCGGCCTCTTCTACGATGACGTGCTGGCCATCCGGCGCAAGGTTCAGGCCCAGAACCCGCAGGTTTCTCTGCTGATTGTGGCTTCCTCTCACGACCACGAGGGTCCGGACACGCTGGGCCTCTGGGGCCCGGACCCTTTTCACTCCGGGATCGATGAAGCCTATCTCCGGAGATTGGACAGCACCATTGCCGCCACCGCTTTGAAAGCCCTTCACTCCATGCGGCCGGCGCGGCTGGTTTTGGCTAAGGAGACGAATCCGCTGCTGGCGTTGCTCCAGGACGATTCGCGGCCACCTTACGTGAAGGACCCCTGCCTGCTTGTGATGCGGCTGGATGATGCGCAATCGGGTAAGCCCATCGCGACGCTCGTGAACTGGAGTGACCATCCTGAAACTCTTTCTTCCCGCAATACGCTCATTACCGCTGATTATCCGTACTGGCTATTGAAAACCATCGAAAGCCACGGCGGCGGCACGGCGATATTCTTCCAAGGCTCGTGCGGCGGCTTGCTCACTACGCTCGGCCCCGGTGTGGCGTTGCAGGATCCTGTCAATGGCGGAATCGCGCAGGATGGAACGTGGAAAAAGGCCCAGTTGGTGGGCGCGATGTTAGGCAAGCTTGCGTTGCGTGCGGTGAACGCTGGAAAAGCGGTGACGGTGGATCAAATCGTTATTCGCCGCAAGGTGATTTTCGTGCCGCTGGAGAATCGCCACTTTCGGATGGCGGGTGCGGCAGGCATCTTCAAAGGACGCAAGGAGCTTTACACGAACGGCAAGGTGGATCCGTCCGTAGCCACGCGGAATTTGCCTGGCTTGGGGCTCGTGAAATATGAAACCGGCCGTGACGTGCAGACGGAGGTTGATGACGTCGAGCTTCGCGGCAATGGCCACGTCCAGGCGGAGATCGCCACCGTGCCGGGTGAAATTTATCCGGAATTGGTGAACGGGGGCATCACGCGCTATCCAGGCGCTGATTTCCCGCATGCTTCTTTTGAGCCCATCCTACGTGAGCACATGACCAGCGGGTACAAATTCGTCTTTGGGCTCGCCAATGATGAGCTGGGGTACATCATTCCCAAAGCTGAATGGGATAACCGCCCGCCCTGGCTGATGAACCGCAAGACGCGCTGGTACGGCGAAATCAACTCCTGTGGGCCGGAGGCGGCCGGGGCCATCACGAGGGCGCTCGTCAGCCTGATGACCCACGTGCCAAGGTGATCCTCTGAGCCGTGGGTAACCCTCCGCCACAGCAGTCCTTCAATCACGCCGGGATTGGCTGCGTTACGGCTGCGATGGCGGTTGCCCCATCATTGAGCCTCCATGCCTGAATCGCCGCGGCGGCGCCATCGCTTCCTGTAATTTGGGTCGCTGAGCTTTTGTGAGGAGCGGGCGGATCTTGTCCGTTGTCTTTTTCCGAAGCTTCTTGAACTCGCTTCGGCGATCTTCGCGCGAAAGGGAGCTGTTGCGGAAGATCGTTCGCATTTGCTCCGACTCGTTCTGCAGAATCGGCCTGATCTTGGCTTTCTGCTCGTCCGTAAGATTCAGAATGCGACTCATTCGTTGAAGTCGCATTTCAACCATGTTGCGCCGCCCGTGGCCTTGTCCCATCATGGGCCCGTTTCCTTGTCCGCCCATCGGCGTCTGCGTCTGCCCGCCAAATAGGGCTACGCCGGAAGCCACGAGAAAGGACAAGATCACTAAACCCAGCTTCATGCCTGTTCGTCGTTGCATATCAACCTCCGTGAATCGCTCTGATTGGAATAGACGGTAGAATAGCCCGGAAGGATACGCAAAAGAAAACGATGCCCAGCGGCGTCGCGTGGGTATGATGCAGCTCCGCCGCCTGATGTGCGGCCAGACTTGGGGAAAGCCTTGCCTTTCCGATTGCGCCAGTGATCGAATTATTTAGGGCGAGGCTGCGCCTCGCCCGCGAGTTTCTACATTTTGGGATTGATCGAAGCCGCCCCGTATCAGGGCATGACTTCAGTCATGCCGCAAAAATGCGGAAGGGAAGAGGGCTTTAGCCCCTGCTGCAATCGCAGCGCAACGCTGCGCTGATGATCGATCTGTTGCGCTCCCACGTGGCGGCGCGAAGATTCGAGGAGTATCCGTCCGGCTTCAGCTATCTGACCAAGCGAAAAGCCGCAGGGGCTAAAGCCCGGCCATCGGCGGACCTGAGTCGGCATGACTGAAGTCATGCCCTGTCTTGAAAATTGAGTAGGGGCGGGTTTGAAACCCACGCTTGTCCAAATTAGGTTTTTGAGAAAGGCAGAATCTCCTGTAAGTTGAGGTTTGTAGGTGTGCACAACTAATCTCAACCGAAGGAGATTCCACCGTGAATCGAGTATGCAGCATCTTCTCCCAAATACTCCA
>JASHON010000162.1 GCA_030041095.1 Terriglobia bacterium | reverse complement strand
GAAGCTTGCACTGGATGGTGACAGGATCTCGGCTTTGCCCGTGCCCACGTCGTAATGCTGACACCGACGCCCAACCGGGCTTCGACTGGCTGGCTCGAGAGATTGCCTGCAAAGGAGCCCGGCCTGGTCACTCTGGTCCGCAAGACCGGAGACGGATCTCGACCGCTAGCCCAGAGGAAATACCCGGAAGCGTCTCTTCAACGGCAGGTGAGGCTTTCCGTAATAGGGCAGCGTCGCTTGCTGGCGAATAGTGATTGATCGCTGAAACTGAAAAGGAGCTAAGGGCCTATGGCTCACGTAGAGGTTGGCGTGATCGGAGGAAGTGGAATCTACGACATGGCGGGTATACGCGGGAAGCGGGAGGTTCGCATGACAACTCCTTTCGGCAGCCCCTCGGATGTTTTTGTCACCGGTGAGCTCGAAGGCCGCCAAGTGGCGTTTCTTGCACGCCACGGACGCGGCCATAAACTGCTGCCTTCCGAAATCAATTTTCGTGCCAACATTTATGGCTTAAAAAAGCTCGGTGTCGAGCGCATCATCTCCTTAAGTGCGGTCGGCTCATTGCGTGAAGATATCGAGCCGCTGCACATGGTTGTTCCCGATCAGTTTTATGACCGGACCAAGACTCGCATTTCCAGCTTTTTTGGAAATGGCCTGGCTGTGCATATCAGCTTCGCACACCCGTTCTGCTCCGAAATTCAGGCCATGCTGGAGGCTTCGTGCCGCGGGGCAGGAGTGACGCATCATCGTGGGGGAATTTATTTGTGCATTGAAGGGCCGGCATTTTCGACGCTTGCGGAATCAAACGCGTACCGAGCCTGGGGCATGGATGTTATCGGCATGACAAATCTTACCGAAGCCAAACTTGCGCGCGAAGCCGAAATCTGTTACGCGACGCTTGCCTTGGTGACGGACTACGACTGCTGGCATCCAGGCCACGACGCAGTCACGGTCGAGCAGATTTACACCGTCCTCACCCGAAACGCCGAAAACGCACAGAAAGTGATTCGGCTCGTGCTTCGGCAGCTTCCGAGCCAGCGCTCTTGTAAGTGCGGTACCGCTCTCGCCCAAGCTATCATCACCGATCGCAGAAAGGTTCCTGCCGCGACCCGAAAGAAGCTGGCGCTCCTGATAGGAAAGTATTTCTAGCAGATGACTCAATTCGTTGATAGCCACTGCCACGTGCACGGGCCGGAATACAATTCGGACCGCGAAGACGTCATGCAGAGAGCCCGCGCGGCGGGCGTGCGATATGTCGTCGCGGTCGGAACGGGAGCGGACTATAAAGAAATCGGTACGGCCGTGGAGTTTGCCGAAACCACAGAGGAGGTGTTTGCCACTGCCGGCATTCATCCTCACGATGCAAAGCAATTCCTCGAAACTGATCTCAGCGAGCTTCGGCGGATTGCCGGCCACGAAAAGCTTCTGGCGCTGGGTGAAATTGGCCTGGACTACCATTACGTTCATTCACCCCCTGGCATTCAGCAGCGGGTGCTCATTGCGCAGTTGGAGTTGGCGCGCGAGTTGAAGCTGCCGGTGGTCATCCATTGCCGCGACGCGTGGCAGGACCTGCGCCAACTGCTCGCCGATCATTGGCGTACATCAGGTTTGGGAGGCGTTTTGCATTGCTTCACGGGCAGCCGTGAAGACGCATTTGCCCTGATGGATTGGGGATTCCTGGTTTCCTTTGCGGGCAATATAACCTATAAAAATGCGGAGGGCTTGCGGGCCGTGGCGATGGAAATCCCTCTCGACAAACTCCTCACGGAAACTGACAGTCCCTACCTTCCCCCTGTGCCGCACCGCGGCCGGCGGAATGAGCCAGCTTTTGTAGCTGAAGTGGCGCGCCAATTGGCAACGCTTCGCGGTTTGAGCGAGGAAGAAATGGCGAGGTACGTGATGGAAAACTTCTGCCGGTTCTTCACGCTGAAAAATGTGCCGGGCTGAGGCAATCGGTGTCTGCACATGGAAGCAACAGAGACAGCGTAAATCAAGCAATTCGTTCGCTTGCCTAATTTCAACCGAGTTGCCTATACTGGAAACTCCAGGCGGGTCACGGCAAAACTTCCGCTAGATGCCGCGCCGGCGTTGGGCCTGTAGCTCAGGTGGCTAGAGCGCACCCCTGATAAGGGTGAGGTCGGTAGTTCAACTCTACCCAGGCCCACCAATCAATTCAGTGAGTTCACCTGCATTATTCATGAACAGGCCACGAAGGGCAGACTCGATGCGTTTTGCACGCCTTGAGAGGACCGTTGCGACTTCGACCGGTGCGTCGTTCCCGCTGGCAGGCCTGCCAATGGTCAGGACGAAGCGGATTCCGGCGATACTCCTCTCCACGTCCAGCGTGACCGTACGTGCGGGAAACGATACCCGCGCCGGGCACCCGGCCGTTGCGCAGAATCTGACGCCTCCTGTATACCTCACCATGAGCACCATTCGATTGATGGCTCACAGCGAAGAGTTGCTCCAACAGCAGCTTGCCCGTGGACCTTACCGCTCACGCGAGGTAGTAATTGAACGAGCCTTGGAAACGCTACCGAAGAAGGACTTCGACCCCATGCGCAGGTGCCTCGACGAAAACTCCGACAGAAGCTGTGGCTGACATCTTGGAAACCCAGAAGCACAACCCGCCTCAGCGGGTTCAGGACCGAGGACTTAATTCAGGAAGCACGCGAGTGTGGGTATCACTCGTTGTAATGGCTCAAGTGGAGAACCGAGTCGTAGTCAATGAGCGCCACACGGAATTTCTGCAGCCAACCCTGGCGGCCCAGCACATTGCGGCGGATTTCAACGGTCGCCGGAAAGAAAACCACGGAATCGAATTGCCAATCAAAACAATTGATGGTTACTTCGTGGCCAAAAGCCTGAAACTCGCCGTTGGCCGTTCGGAAGAGAACTGGCTGGCCAGTGTCGATCTTTAGCCCGAGCTGCTCACCATAGACGCGTTCGAAGATGCAATGATCGGCCCCCGTATCAAGCTTGGCGAGCATCCGCACCGCCTTCCCACCCGCCGTCAGTTTGACTGGAAGAGTAATTCCCGAAGCGCTGTGCGCGCCGTAGTCGTGGGAATGATGGAAGGTCAGCGTGGTTGCCAGATTCTACCACCCTGCGAAGGGAATTTCTTCCTCGGGTTCGACGCGCGTTACCAGCGGCGTTCCTTCGCGGCCGGCGATGGCGGAGTATACTTCCCGTGCAGAATCTCCCACCGCCAGTAGTGCATCACCCTGGAGTGCCACCCAGCGGCCGGCGTACTTCGCCCGGTTCAGTGCCAGCCACTCCAGTTCTGACACTTCGGCCGTTACGAGTCGGGATGCGTCTCCTTCCCCCTTGGGCGCGGACAAGTCGGGAGTTTGATTCTCGAGCACACTCTGGATATACGCGTCCAGTCCGACGCCGAGGGCGCGGGCGCGGGCCGCAAACTTCGCCTCCAATTCGGGCGGCAGATTCAGAGTAATGGCCATCGCCTTTCCTTCCTTCACGTTCAAATCCAGTTTAGCTTCGCCCTTCATACGTGTCTACAGGCCCTCTTCTTGTTATCGGGTGCAGGCGTAAGATAGTCTGCCGTTGCGCAGAAACGGCCCCGGCAAGCGCCGGAATGAGTCGGCAAGGGATAAGCAGACGTGCATCGGAACCGAAGGCCTGGAAAAACGGCGCACATTTCGGCGCACAGCCCGTTCAAATTCGGCAGCAAATCGCCACAATCGCCAGAATAGGGCTGGCGCCACCGCAGCCGCATGAATAGCGGCTTGTCTCCTGTTATATCAAGCAGTAATGCACGGGTAGCGGGCAATTGATCAGGGTGAGGTCGGTAGTTCAACTCTACCCAGGCCCACCAATCAATTCAGTACGCTAACGTCCGGATGCGGCATCTTCAGAGGTGAGCCGGCCTTTGCGAACCTGAAATGTGCTGCCGCGCCACCGTACCCGATCAGTGGTTATGCTGGCGATCCAGGCAAGGAACGTAGCAGCGTCGACGAAGGGAACCAGCCACCATTTCTGCCTCAAAGTGGAATCTTCCAGCCCCAAAGCGGCCGTGGACCAGGCGACAAGATAGCGAGTGACGAAATAGAGCGCGGCGTAAGAAGCTGCCTCGCGGCCCGAGCGCGAAACCATTATCGCGAGCAACGAGAGGGGCAAGCCCTGGGTGAACAGCAGACCGAAATGCCCCCATGGGCGACAGTGCCGGATACCGACGAGCCAACGAACCTGGCGATGCCAGAAGCCCGCAAAAGTTTCTGCAGGCATGACGATGGCAACGGCGTAGGCAAGCAAGACAACGCGGTAGCCCCGTGCCGAGACAAGCCGGCCTAGCTCAAAATCGTCGAGGAGAAATGCCGCCAGCTTCTCGAATCCTCCAATTTCCGCGAGCCGCTGCTTCGTGGTTGCGGCGGTAGCGCCTAAAGCAAAACGCATTCCGCCGAACAGCCGGGCAACCAGAACCGAAGCCAGAAAATCCGAGCTGATGCGTAGCGCCTCCATTGCATCGCCGAGCGTCTTTGCGGCGATGCCGCGATACACGCAGGTGACGGCTCCGACGGCCGGGTTTTGGAAGGGAGCCGCGATGACGCGCAGGTAATCCTGGCTCGCAGAAGTGTCGCTATCGCTCGCCACCAGAATTTCGTGCCGAGCCTCACGAGCGAGGTGAGCGAGGGTTGACGCTTTCTCGTTCGGGCCCAAACGAGGTAGCCCTGTGAAGAGACGAATAGAACGACTGGGAAAATCGGCCATGAGCTTGCGGACGATGGGGACGACGGGATCATCCGGGTCGCAAACGCCGAAAAGAATTTCGTAGTCAGGATAGTCGAGCTTACAAAAGCTCGCGAAATTCTCATAGGCGCGGCGGTCCACGCCGCGAACGGCTTTGAGGATGCTTATCGGGGGCGAGAAACCATTTCCATTGGGGTGTTTCCGCGCAAAGAACATTCGCGCGCACACGGCGGCCAGCAGATAATAGCCGTAGGCCACAAATGGGAGCAGGAGGATGGCGGCGCGGATGTAACTCGGAAGGAAGGGGTGTCGAAGCATCGACGTCCGATCACTGGCCAGGAGCCACGTCATTGGCCGCAAGGGTCGGCACAGGCTCCGCGTCCGCTTTTTCGCGCACGTACTTCCAGCGCTCGGCTCGCAGACGCAGAAAACTCACAGCCTCGTGATACATTCGCTTGCGCTCGTTCGAATCCCATAAGGCTTCCTTGACGAGGCGCCACACCACGCGCGGCCGGAAATAGTATTCATCGTAGAACCGATTGACGGCTGCCATCATGTCACCGCGGCTGAGGCCAGGAAGTTCAATGTGAGGAAGTTGGTGGCCTCCATCGTCGGTGACTGCACTTTCCACCAGGCGGTTGCTCTTCGAATAGACGTCGTAAAGCTCGGTGCCGGGGAAGGCGTGGGCAATCGAAACTTGAACCGTTTCCACGTCGAGCTCTTTAGCGAATTCAATGGTTCTGTTGATGGTTTCGGGCGTTTCCCCTGGAAGCCCGATGATGAAATCTCCGTGAATCTTAATACCGACCTTCTTGCAATTGCGAGCAAACGCTTTGGCCATTTCTATCGTGGCGCCCTTTTTGATGTTCTTGAGAATCTGTGGGTCGCCGGATTCAAGTCCGACGATGAACAGCCTCGCGCCGGCATCTGCCATGGCCTTGAGTGTTTCGTAATCGCTGTGGACGCGCGCAGTACACGACCATCGGAAGCCGAGTGGCCTGAATTTCCGGCAAAGCTCGATGACGCGGTCTTTTCGGATATTGAAGGTATCGTCATCGAAAAAAATCTCCTTCATTTGCGGAAACAACGCCAGCGCCCGGCGAACCTCTGCCACGACATTGTCCGTAGACCGCGTCCGCCACGCGTGCCCGGAAAGCGTCTGTGGCCACAGACAGAAACTGCATAGAGCCGGACAACCTCGCGAGGTATAAAACGATATATACGGATGCAGCAGGTAGGGGATGTTATAGTTTTCTATAACCAGGTCGCGCTTGTAGATTTCGCTGGCGAAGGGAAGGCGATCAAGCTCCTCTGGTTCGAGCTGCGGACGCGCCGGATTGGAAACGACCTTGCCGTCCTTCCAGAAGGTCACACCCGGGATCTGCTCCACAGGTTTCCCTTTCGCATACTCGACGACCGGATAGTCAAACTCCCCACGAACGACAAAGTCAATCTCAGAGCAAGCCTCGAGACTTTCCACCGGCTGGATTTGCACAGGTGGGCCCACGAACGCGATTCTCAGATCCGGCTTCGCTGCCTTCATCAGGGTAGCCAGGCGACAGTCGTTGCGGAAGCCCACTGTCGAGGTGAAAAAAACGACGAAATCGTAGGCGCGGGAGATTTCCACAGTCGCCTGCGGTGAGATGTTGTGTGGGCACGCGTCCAGCAGACGGCTATTTTCAAGCATTCCTGCAGGGTAGCTTAGCCAAACGGGATACCAATAGGAAGGAATCTCCCTTGTGGCCGGATAACGCGCGCCGGCTCCGCCATCGAAGCCTTGGAAGCTTGGCGGATTGAGAAAAAGCGTCTTCATCGACGAGGACATGAGAAAGTACTCCTTGAGATTGAACGCGAACGGGGTAACCCTTTTCGAGTTTACAAGAAAAGCGTCTGAAACCCAAAGCGTAATCCCATTTTTTCGGACTTCGCGGTTATGCCTCCATGTTATAGTTGTCGGAATGAAACGAGTGGTAAAGCGGAGCGGTAGGAAGCCAAGACCGGACATGAAAGTGAAAACGCGCCCCAAAAAAGCTACGGCGCCGCGCAACAAGTACACCTCCGCAGGACGGATGAAGAAGATCTTCTCCGCTCTGGATCACCTGTTTCCCAACGCCGAGTGCGCTTTGCATCATGCGGACGCTTTCCAGCTCCTCGTAGCCACCATTCTTTCAGCTCAATGTACGGATGTGCGAGTCAACATGGTGACGCCGGAGCTTTTTCGCAAATATCCCACGCCGCACGATTTCGCGGCGGTCAGCCCCGAAGCGCTGGCGGAAGACGTTCGGTCAACGGGCTTTTTCCGTAACA
>JASHON010000161.1 GCA_030041095.1 Terriglobia bacterium | reverse complement strand
TGGAGTATTTGGGAGAAGATGCTGCATACTCGATTCACGGTGGAATCTCCTTCGGTTGAGATTAGTTGTGCACACCTACAAACCTCAACTTACAGGAGATTCTGCCTTTCTCAAAAACCTAATTTGGACAAGCGTGGGTTTCAAACCCGCCCCTACTCAATTTTCAAGACAGGGCATGACTTCAGTCATGCCGACTCGGGTCCGCCGATGGCCAGGCTTTAGCCGCTGCGGCTTTTCGCTTGGCCAAGTAGCTGGAGCCGTACGGACATTCCGCGCGCAACAGATCGGTCATCAGCGTAGCGTTCCCGTCCGATTGCAAGAGGGCTCGTCCCTGGCACGTGTTGGGCCTTGACATCAGCAGGGGCTAAAGCCCTCTTTCCTTCCGCATCTTTGCGGCATGACTGAAGTCATGCCCTGACACGGCGCGGCTTCGATCAGTCCCAAAATGTAGAAACTCGATGGCATGGCGCCGGGCCGGTCGTTCGCCGCAGAGAAGTTCCGCCCGAGGACAGGATGGACGCCAAAAGTGGAGAGGAAAGTGGATTCGACCTGGGCGCAAGCCATTCGCGCGGGCTGCGGGCCTTGAAGGTTGCATCCCCCGATGCCCGGCCTCCATGACGCCATGGATTCGAAAGGAGTGTTGCTATTACGGAGCTGCAAATAGGATGACCGGAACAGAAACGGCCGGGAATCGAGACCAGGGACCACCACCCCGAACATGACCAGGCGGTTGGCTTGGGGATAAGGAAGCGGGCGTATGAGATCGAGGTAGGCCACGCTGAAAATGGCGGCATTTACCCCGATGCCGAGGGAAAGGGTAAGAACCGCAACAGCCGAGAAGCCTGGATTGTGGCGCAACTGGCGCAGGCCGTAGCGCAGATCGTGAATCAAATCTTCGAGCCAGCGCAGCCTGTCCGCATCGCGGCACTGTTCTTTCTTCTGCTCGATTCCGCCAAAGGCCCGCAGCGCAGCGTAGCGGGCTTCTTCGGCCGACATTCCTGCCTCGATGTTCTCTTGGGTCTTCAGCTCGATGTGGTGCTGAAGCTCTTCGTTCAGCTCCCGCTCCGCCTGCTCTTGGCGAAAGAATGATCGAATTCGCTTGGTCCAAGACATCGGCAAACCTCGCAGAAGCTCTCAGCCGCCAGGGATCAGAAACCAGCAATCGGAGATCAGACTTCAGCAAACGAACTGCGACTTCGGGACTTGCTGATCGCTGAACGCTCTCTTCTGAATCTCTTCTTTCATTCATAGCGAAGCGCCTCGATCGGATCGATCTTCGTCACGCGCCGCGCTGGAATATAGCAGGCCAGGAGAGCGACCACCGCGAGCAAACTTGCGGTGGCGATCAACGTCACCGGGTCTATCGGGCTGGTATCGTAGAGCAAGCTTGCCAACACGCGCGTCAGCGCGAGCGCCGCGACCCCACCCAGAGCAAGTCCAACCAGCACCAACAGCATCGCCTTGCCGATCACGAGTTCCAGCAAGCCGCCCGGTGATGCTCCAAGAGCCAGGCGAATGGCCATCTCATGCACCCTTTGCGCCACAGAATAGGAGAGTACGCCGTAGATTCCGACCGCAGCAAGCAAGACCGCGACGCCGGCAAAGATGGCCAGTAGAATGGCGCGAATGCGGGCAGGCCCCTCGACTGCCGATTTGATTTGTTCCAAGGTTTGAACGTTCGCAACCACTTGGTCCTTATTCACTTTCCAGATTGCGCGCTTAATGGATCGGGTGAAGAGCGAGGGATTCATGGCGGCACGAACGACGAGGCTGACTTCAGCAACGGGGCTTTGATAGAACGTGACATACATGACCGGGAGATTGGCGCCGAGGCTAAAGTGTCTCCCAACGTTGACCTTCTCATCCGACACCACTCCCACCACCTGCCAAGGGACTTCCGGACCACGAGCCGCCACTCCGGGGACAATCTGCTGAACCAGGATGCGCTTACCGATGGGGTCTTCGCCTTTGAAGTAAGCCCTCGACAGGGTTTCATTGATCACGGTAACGGGAGGCGCGCCGGGGGCGTCACTCTCCGCAAGGCCACGACCCTTCAGCAACCTCATGCCAACCGTATCAAAATAGGACGGGGCCACCTTTTTGAAGATGCAGCCGGGACGCTGGGAGGGGGGCAGATAAGGGCGCCCTTCAACCAGGCAGGGCATGAAGCGCGCCCAGCCTTGCATCGGCGGCACATTCGTCATGGCGGCGTCAAGCACGCCCGGCACGCTCCGGACGTTGTTGGCAACTTCCCGAAGAGTGTTAACGAGCTTCGCGCTGTGCTCGAATTCCGATAGCGGCATCGGCAGATCAATCGCAAGAACATGGGTCGTATCCACGCCCGGGTTGATGCTTGCAAGCCTGTTGAAGCTTCGGATCAAGAGGCCGGCGCCCGCGAGCAATACAAACGATAGCGACACTTCGGCAACCACCAGAGCCGTCCTCATCCGATGCCGCGCCAGCCCGGCAGTGGTTCGTCCGCCTTCCTTCAGCGATCCGGCGAGATCGGGTCGCGTGCCGTTCAGCGCCGGGACAAGACCAAAAATAACTCCGGTAAGCACTCCGATGACGACTGCGAAAACCAAGACGCTGTAATCCATGTGAATGTTGGCTTGCGATGGCAGCATGCCTGGCGGCATCCACAACTTGATGCCGCGCATCAGAGCATCGCCCAAAGCCAGGCCTGCCGCACTACCCAGGATGCCGAGCAATATGTTTTCTGTGAGCATTTGCCGGATCAGCCGGGCACGCGGCGCGCCGAGTGCGGAGCGGACGGCCATCTCGCGCTCGCGGTCAGTTCCCCGCGCCAGCGTCAAGTTGGCAAGGTTGGCGCATCCGATCAGCAGTACAGCGCCCACCGCTGCGAAGAGCACCCAAAGCGAGCGGCGGAGTCGCTGATCGACAATCCCATAAGGGTCGACCCTCACTCCGCATCCCTTATTCGAATCAGGATATGCGGCAGCGAGCCTGGCTCCAATCGCATCCATTTGCGCGCGGGCTTCCTTAAGAGTGACGCCGGGTTTAAGACGAGCGATGGCAGAGAGCCAATTATAATTGCGCGTCATGTCCGCCGGCCTGAAGGCCAATGGCAGCCACATGGTGTCCCGACTTCGGTCGAACGCGCTGTTCGGCGGAAGGACGCCAATGATGGTGTAGCTTTTTGCATCCAAGGTGATCTTGCGGCCAACGATCTTCGGGTCGCCGCCAAAAAGGCTCTGCCAAATGCGGTTTGAGAGCACCACCTCTTGATCCTTTCCGGGCTTGTCCTCGCCCGGAGCGAACGTACGTCCCAGCGCCGCGCCAACGCGGAGAACGTTGAAATACGACGCCGAGACAACCTGAGCGTAAAGCTCCTGGGGCCTGCCTGTGCCGGTCAAGATGGCCGTCTCCTCGGAGACAGCGGACAGGAATTGAAAACAGTGGTTCTCCCGCTTCCAATCGAGGTAGTTCAGCGTGGAAGTCACCCACCGTTCTCCTCCAGGCTCCTTCGCCCAGACGCCAACAATCCGCTCGGGATGCGGATAAGGGAGAGGCTCGAGCAGGACGGCATCGACAAAACTGAAAATGGCGGCATTGGCCCCGATGCCGAGAGCCAGCGTGACGACGGCCACGGCCGTGAAGCCCGGGTTGCGGCGTAACTGCCGCAATCCGTAGCGCACATCCTGGATCAAGTCGTCCAGCCAGCGCAGCCGGTCGGCATCGCGGCACTGTTCTTTCTTCTGCTCCATTCCGCCGAAGGCTCGAAGCGCCGCGTAGCGCGCTTCCTCGGGCGACATTCCCGCCTCGATGTTGTCTTGGGTCTTTAGCTCGATGTGATGCTGCAGCTCTCCCTCCAGGTCGCGTTCCGATTGCCCGGGGCTGACGATTGCGGCGATCCTTTTGAGCAAACCCATAGCCGTTCCTTCCAACCGTCAAACAGATTTCGTGAGCCCGGCCGCAGCTTGACCGTGGTCAGCACCGCGTTTAAGCTTGCAATGGAGACCGAACTGCCGGTTGTCCTTCAGCATAGAGAGTCTTTTATGAAATCGATCCAATTGGACTTGCCAGATAAACTGGTCGCAGAGCTGGAGTTGCTGGTGCGCGGCGGATGGTTCCGGGACGAGCAAGAAGTTGTCCGCCTGGCTGTCACACAGTTCCTTCGCCAGCACCAGCCTGAGTTGCTCGAACGCTTTCAGCGCGAGGATATTGAGTGGGCTCTGCAACAGCGCACGGCAAGCAAGCAGTGAGGACTGTTGTTTGCGACACCGGTCCGCTCTTACACCTTGCTGAAGCCCAAGCGGCGGAATTGCTTCACTTGGTGGGCGAACTGCACATCCCTCCAGCGGTCGACGCGGAGATGACACACCACAATGCGAATTGGCGCTCCGGACAGGCGCATATCCAGGTAACACGGCTGGCTCCGCGCTACAAGGGCGAAGCCGCGGCATGGCGTAAAGCCGGCTTGCTAGACCTCGGAGAAGCCGAAGCGATCCAACTTGCGCTTCAGTTTCGTGCCGAATGGTTTCTGACGGATGATGGCGCGGCGCGATTGGTCGCCCAGTCCATCGGTCTTGAAACGCACGGCTCGTTGGGGATAGTTCTGTGGGCGGCGGCGGTTGGCCATTTGACAAGGACTGCGGCGGAAGGCGCCCTTGACGGACTCGCGAAATCATCCCTGTGGATATCTCATGCGGTACTTGACGAGGCTCATGCCGCATTGAACGAATTGCTCCCGCCGTTCGAATCATAATCCGTAGCTCCAGCCCGCAGGGGTTAGCGGGCGTGTGTGTGTTGCAGCTCTTCATTCAGCTCCCGCTCCGACTGCTCCTGGTGAAAGAATGATCGAATTCGCTTGGTCCAAGACATCGACAAACCTCCCAGAAGCTCTCAGCCGCCAGGGATCCGAAACCAGCAATCGGAGATCAGACTTCAGCAAACGAACTGCGACTTCGCGTATGGCTGATCGCTGAACGCTCTCTTCTGATCTCTTCTTTCATTCATAACGCAGCGCCACCGTCGGATCTACTTTTGCGGCACGCCTGGCCGGAATCCAGGACGAAAGGATGGCAACGAACACAAAGGCGACCACCACGACGATGAATGTGACTGGATCCCAGGGCTTCACGTCGTAAAGCAAACTGCTGATCAGGCGCGTCAGGCCCACGGCCGCGGCAACGCCCAGCCCAATACCAGCCAGCGTAAGCCTAATGCTTCCGGCGATGACCATCCGCAGGACGTCCGCCTCTTGCGCTCCCAGGGCCATGCGCACGCCAATTTCGTGCCTGCGCTGGGCGACGGTGTAGGACATCACACCGTAGATGCCAACCACGCCCAACAGGACTGCGAGCAAGGCAAACGAGGCGAGCAGTGCCGCGCGAAAGAGCGGTCCTGCGACGGACGCAGAAACATTCTGCCGCAGCGTGCCCACGTCCTCAACGGTTTCGTTGCTGTCCAGCGACCAAACGCACTTGCGAATTTCAGGGGCGAGCGCCAGCGGATCGCGCGCGGTGCGAACATAAAGCTGCTGGTCGCCAAAGGTGCCAGTCTGCAAATAAGGCGTATACATCTCCGGCTGAGCCTGCTCCTTCAGCGCAACGTCCCTGGTGTTTCCCACCACGCCCACAATCGTCATCCAATGCTTGGGACCTCCGATCTTCCGGCCAATAGGGCTTCCGTAAGGCCAGTACTGCCGCGCCATCGATTCGTTGATAATCACCACGGGAGGCCGCAGCCAATTGTCATCTCCAGTGAAGACGCGGCCCCTCAGCAGCGCGATGCCAAGGGCTCGGAAGAAACTGGGGCTAACGCTCCAGGACTCCGCCTGAAAGAAGCGCATGCCGAAGCTGTTAGGCGGGGGCAGGGGCCTCCCCTCGATCTGGAAACCAGACGCAATGAGGCTACCTGAGAATAGCTCCTCGTTAGCGAGGGCCGCGTATTCAACGCCGGGCAGGGCCGCTTCGCGTTGAAGAAGCATCTGAAAAAAGATCTGGGAGATATGCCCCGTTCCATTAGCCATCGGCGGCGTGGACTTCCGGTTGCGATGATTCGGTTTGAGCTTCTCGGACTGGGGCGACGCCGAACCTGCCGCCTTCGTGCCTCGCCCCGCAGTGGCCGGCGGACGCAGGGTGCCAGTGGGATCACTCAGTGTAAGCGCCAGGACATGAGACGTATCGATCCCAGGATCTACACTAATCAGCCTCCAAAAGCTTTTTAGCATGAGCCCTGCGCCGGCAAGCAGCACCACGGCTAACGCAACTTCCGAGACTACAAGCAGACTGCGGGTGTAAGCGCTGCCTCGCGCGAGTCCCGCGCCCGTGGCGCCTTGTTTGAGCGAATCCACAAGGTTGAGCTTTGAGGAGTGCAAAGCCGGAAGCAGGCCAAAAAGAAGCGCGGAAAGAAGCGAGATGGCGAGTGCGTATCCAAGAACGGCGTGGTTCACCGAAATGTCAGCTAGCCTGGGCGTACCTTTCGGAGTGATGAGGCGAACGAGATGTATGCCCAGCGGCGCAAACGCTAGCCCGAGCAAGCCACCCGCCGTAGCCAGCAGGAGACTTTCGGTGAGGAGTTGGCGGATCATGCGACGGTGCCCTGCTCCCAACGCTTCGCGCACGGCAATCTCCGGCCGTCTCGTGGCGCCCCGGGCAAGGGTCAAGTTGGCGACGTTGATGCACGCGATCAGAAGCACGAAACCAACGGCCGCAAGCAATATTAAAAGGACCGGTCTAACCCTGCCGACAATCGTGTCTTTCAGCGGAACGGCGGCGAACCCCCAATTCTTGTCTGCGGAGACGGTCGCAGAGAGCCTTGCCGCGATGGTCGTCAGGTCCGCCTGCGCCTGGGAAACCCGGACTCCCGGCCTCAGCCGGGCGATCACGCTTGCACTTCGCACCATCCTGTCCTGCTTTTCCCGCGACGACATCTCGAAGGGTGTCCAAACGCCTGGTCGGCCGCTCCCCAGCGGAAAAGTGAAACCGGCGGGCATGACGCCGACCACCGTGTAAGCTCGCTGGTTAAGCGTTACGGTCTTGCCGACAATGCTTCGATCGCCGCCAAACCGCAACTGCCACAGACCGCGGCTGAGAATGACCTCTTGATCCTTGCCCGGTTGGCTCTCTGAAGGCAGAAAGGCTCGCCCCAGGGTTGGCCTGACTCCGAGCGTGCGGAAGAAGTCAGGCGTAACCACGACGTTGCCCCAAAGCTGAGCGCTGCCGTGGCTCGTGAACGTTAGAGGGAGCCAGTAGCGATACAGGGCAGTGTGACTGAAAACGTCATTCTGGTGCTTGATGTCCCTGAAGTCGGCCGTCGATACAGACCAGTCCCTTTGCCCACCGGCAGCCGAGTAAACCTCAACGAGCCGGTTTGACTGCGCGTACGGTAGCGGTTTGAGTAGAATGCCATCAACGACGCTGAAGACTGCCGCGTTCGCGCCGATGCCGAGCGCGAGGGTGATGACCGCGACCGCCGTGAAGCCCGGATTGCGGCGCAACTGGCGCAGGCCGTAGCGCAGATCCTGAATTAAGTCGTCCAGCCAGAGCAGCCGGTCAGCATCACGGCACTGTTCCTTCTTCTGCTCCACTCCGCCAAAGGCTCGCAGCGCCGCATATCGTGCCTCTTCGGCCGACATCCCTGCCTCGATGTTGTCTTGGGTTTTTAGCTCGATATGGTGTTGCAGCTCGTCGTTGAGGTCGCGCTCAACTTCTCGCCGAGCGAACAATGATCGGAACCGATTGATCAGTGACATCGACAAACCTCGCAGAAGCTCTCAGCCGCCAGGGATCAGAAACCAGCAATCGGAGATCAGACTTCAGCAAACGAACTGCGATTTTTGGACTTGCTGATCGCTGAGCGCTCTCTTCTGATCTCTTCTTTCATTCATAACGCAGAGCCATGATTGGATCGACGTCTGCGGCGCGGCGCGCAGGAATGTAACAAGCGAGCACTGCCACGCAAGCGAGGACCAATGACGCGGCGACTAATGTCGCCGGATCACTCAGGCTGACACCATAGAGAAAACTCCAGAGAAGGCGGGCCAGAGCCAGGGCACCGGTGATTCCTACCGCAATTCCGGCAATGATGAGCTTGAGTCCTTCGCACACGACCAAGCTCAATACGTCTCCGCGCTGCGCGCCCAGCGCCATGCGTATGCCGATTTCGTGCGTTCGTTGGGCTACAAGCTGCGAAAGCACGCCGTAAATCCCTATGCACGCCAACAGCAACGCCAGTCCGCCAAAAATGCCCAGAAGCGCTGCTCTAAATCTCGACTGCGAGGTGAACTGAGCCAGCCATTGATTCTGCGTTTCAACGTCAGGACGTGGGAGGTTGCTATCCACCATCGTGACGGCACGTGCGACGCCGGACTCCTCGGAGCGAGGGTTCTTAACTACCCGAACGTAGACACTAAACCACAGGAGCGGGTGCTGGCGAAGTGGAACGTAAACGGTGGGTCCGCCCACCGTCCCCATTTCCTTGAATACGGGATAACGCTTGACGTTTCCGACTACGCCGACAATGGTGCGCCAAGGCCTCTTGGCATTGCGCTTCCCCAGCCTGATCCGCTGGCCCAGCGGATTTCGCTTGGGGAAAAATTCATCGACGAAGTCCTGGTTGACGATTGCCACCGGCAGCGAATTTTTCCGATTCAGATCGTTGAATCCCGTTCCCCTGAACAGCGGGATGCCCATCACGCGGAAGTAGCCAACGCTCGCGGTTTGGTCAGTCACCGTAACAGGGGGCTCTGGGCCATTGCTTCTTACTGACACATAGCTACCCGTGTTCGGGATATCGGGAGCGAACGCAACGCCGACTACGCCGGGAAGTGAAGTGATCCGGCGGCGGAGCCGGTCGCAGAATCGGATCCAGTCGGTGGGCTTGGGATATCTTGAAGAAGGCAATTGAACGTAAGTCAGAAGCAGGTTCCGACGCTCATACCCCATCGGAGCATTCGTCCAGCGAACGGCGCTCTGAATGAGCAAGCCGGCAACGGCGAGCAGCGCCAGCGAAAGCGCTATTTCTGCGACCGCCAGAGTCTGGGTTGCACGGCGGCCGAGCGCTCCGCGCGTGGCAACTCTGCCTGATTCCTTGAGCACTGTGTTTAAGTCGAGCTTCGACGCTTTCCATGCCGGCATAAGCCCGAATAATACTCCCACGAGTACGGCGACAGTCGCCGTGAAACCCAGCACCTGCCAGCCCACCGTCACTGGATTGCCCGGGGGAAGTTGCGTCGCTTCGGCAGCGTTGATATAACGCACGCAGAAAACTGCCACGAGCGTTCCAAGAAGCGCCCCTGTCAGCGAAAGCACCACGCTTTCCGTCAGCAGTTGCCGGATCAGCCGCCAGCGCCCGGAGCCGAGTGCGGCTCGAACGCCCAATTCCTTTTGCCGCTCCGTCGCGCGCCCAAGCAACATGTTCGCCACGTTCACGGACGCAATCAGTAAAACAAAGATCACCGAAGCAGAAAGTACGATTAGACTGCTTCGGAGATTGCGCCCGGTCAGCCAGTCGAATTCCCATTGCAGATTGAGCACGTCAGGCTCGATTTTCAATGCTGCCAGGCCCGGATTTCCGCGTGCGATTCGGTCTTCAAGGCCCTTGAGCTCGACCTGCGCGCTAGCCCGGCTTACGCCCGGCTTGAGAAGACCAAGTACAGCGACACTACCGTCCCAGGGATGTTTGGCAAAAGCGCTGTCTGGCGTGATTAGCGTCCAGAGCTGAGCCTGCTTTGGATAGAACGAGAACGATCTCGGCATGATGCCGACTACCGTGCAAGCGGTGTTATTCAGTATCAGACTCTTTCCCACCCAGCCCGGCGTCTCACTAAGTTGCTCCTGCCAGAACCGGTGCGCGAGCACGACCGTACATGGATTCTTCAGATCTTCAGCGTCAAAGGTGCGGCCCTGTGCGGCATGGACGCCCAGCAGGGAAAAGAATTGAGGGCTGACCCGGACTGCGCCAATCGCGCGCTTTGCGCCGCGCCATGACCACACTTGGTTGGCGAACCAAGTAACGGCGGCCAGCCGCTCGATCTTACGGCTGTAAGCCTTCCATTCCTCGAATTCCCGATACGTGTCCAGAACTTCTCCCAGGCGTTCCTTGGGAGGACGTTGGGTTATTATCACAAGTCGGTTTGCATTTTTGTACGGCAGTGGCCTCAGGAGTACTGCGTCCACAACGCTAAAAATCGCCGTATTCGCGCCGATGCCGAGCGCGAGGGTGATGACGGCGACCGCCGTGAACCCCGGATTTCGCCGCAGTTGGCGCAATCCGTAGCGCAGGTCCTGGATCAAGTCGTCCAGCCAGCGCAGCCGGTCTGCATCGCGGCACTGTTCTTTCTTCTGTTCGATTCCACCAAAGGCTCGCAGCGCCGCGTAGCGGGCCTCTTCGGCCGACATTCCGGCCTCGATGTTCTCTTGAGTTTTCAGCTCGATGTGATGTTGCAGTTCTTCCCTGAGCTCGCACTCCGAATGCTCCCGCGAGGCAATTTCTGCGATTTTCCTTAACCAAGTCATAATTCTTCCTTCCAACTGTCACTCATACCGTAGAGCAACCATCGGATCGACCGTAGTTGCCCTGCGGGCGGGAATCAGGCAAGCGAGAATAGCTGATGCTGCGATCACCACGGCAACGCCCGCCAGGCCAAGCAGGCCAATGGCTCTCACGTCGGGTATGAACAGTAAGCGGCTGGCTGCGACGCGGCCTACCCGAAATCCGGCAATCAAACCGAGCCCGAGGCCGGACAGGACCCAGCTCATCCCTTGAGCCACCGCCCAACGCAGTACCCGTAGCCGGGACGCTCCGAGCGCCATGCGAATGCCAATCTCGTGGGTTCGTTGCGCTACGGAGTACGAAACAACGCCATAGGTGCCTATGACTACGAGAAGCAAAGCGATAGCTCCAAACCCCACGAGCAAGAAGGTGACCAGATCCGTCGTCGCCCAGGCCTCGGACACACTTTGTGCCTCCGTACGAACGTCGACAACGGCTTGGTCCGCATCCACCTGGTGCACCGCCTGCCGCATTAGCGGAATGAACCCTTGCGGGTTAGACCGGGTGCGCAGCACCATCATTACCGCCTGTGGCCCGCGCTCCTCCGGCGTGTAGATGACTGGCCACGGGCTCCATAAAAGTCTTGAGTCGCGCGCGACTCCGGCAATCTCAAGTGGAGTGCTGGTTCCTAGCGACGCGTTGGCGCCGTAGAGGTCGACAGCCGAGACCGTGATTTGTTTCCCGATGGGATTTTTCCCGGGGAAATAACGGCGAACCAGCGCTTCATTCACAAGGGCAATGTGTTCTGCTCCCCGGCTGTCCCAGAACGATGGGAAACGCCCTTGCGCCAGTGGAATATGAAACACGCTCAGGTAGTGAGAGGTGACACGGCAGTACTCAGCCATAGAATCCGGACTCCGTGAAACAGCAGTTCGCCCGGCGCCAACAATGAACACGAATTGGCCATTTCCGCCGGGCGGATCACAGGTGGATGAGGAAGCTGCTTCTTCGACGCCCGGTATAGCCCGAAGCTTTCCAAATACCTGCCCGAAGAAGGCAGCCCGTTGTTGCGGATTTTTGTACTGCTGCCTGGGCAGAAGAAGCTTGAACGTCAGCACATTGTGCGGATCGAACCCCATTGCCGTACTTCGAGCGCGCGCGACCCCGGCGATCGCCATGCCGGTAACAGCGAGAAGCGCAATCGCCAAGCCAGCTCGGCAAGCTACCAGCACCCCTCTCAACGGTCCTCCCGCCGACCCCCCCCTCCGTGACGTGCCTTCTTTCAAACCCTGTTGAATATCTGCCTTAGATAGCCGGATCGCCGGTAGCAGGCTGGCGACGACGGCCGTCAGAAACGAAAGTGCCAGCGCAACGCCAAGAACGCGCAGATCAACTTTGCTTTGCGTCACCCCGGGCAACCATGGAGGAGCATCGGCATCCAGAAACCGATCACAGAAAAATGCTGCTAACACTCCCAGTGCACCGCCAGCGAGCGACAAAACAACGCTTTCCGTAATGAGCTGGCGAACAATGCGGAGCCGGCTCGCGCCCAGCGCCACCCTGAGAGTGATCTCCTTGGTTCGGGCGGCGCCCCTAGCAATCAACAGATTGGCGACGTCGGCACACGCGATGAGCAAGACCATGCCCGCTGCGGCCCAGAGAAACGCGAACAACCGCCAGAACCCTATGAGGCTTGCAGCGCGATTAGGATGGTCAAGATGGACATACGCATCTTTGTTGCTCTTCGAGTGCGCGATTCGGAGACGCTGGCCAATCAGCCGCATCTCGCTTCGTGCCTGGGGCAGCGTGACGCCGCGCTTGAGTCGCACCATCACGATGTGGAGAATTCGGAGATTGCGATCATGCCATTGCTTTGCGCTCAGGACTAATGGGAGCCAGTATTTACCTGGATCCCAGACCGGCTCAAAGCGAAAGTTGGGCGGCATCACGCCGATCACCCTGTACCGCTCCCCGTTCAGGCGGATGGTCTTGCCGACGGTGTCCGGGTTGGAGCCAAAGCCCGCACGCCATAACTGAAAGCTCAGGATCACCACGCGCCCGTTCCCCGACTCCGCATCGCTGGGGACAAACATTCGCCCAAGCTGGGGCTTTACGCCCAGCATCGGAAACAGACCGGGCGTGACCCGATACCCTATAGCGAATTGCGCCCGATGAACCTCGGAAAGGCTCATGCCCACTTCCTCGGCAGCCCCCATTTCTGAGAACATGTGGTTCTGATTCTTCCAATCCAGGTAGTTGGCGGGAGATATTAGGAACAGCCCCTGGTCCTTCGCCGGGCCG
>JASHON010000160.1 GCA_030041095.1 Terriglobia bacterium | reverse complement strand
CACCTGCGGCCGGCAGGTCCCATGCCGTAGATAAGAGTAGGACCCGGTCTACTGTTTCTATGAAGAAACTTGGCCACGTGAATTCAAGGCAAAGGGACTTCTGGTGGGAAGCCAGTGCGGGCGGTTGCTTTTGTGCCGGCCACTGGATTACGATAGGCGCGCTTTCATGCCGCGGAAAACAAAGCTCGGAAGAATCTGCTTGCCTGCTGCCGTTCTGAGCATGGTATGGGCGCTCCCGGCTCTATCTGCGAATTCGTGCGCCCGATGTCATCCCAAAGAAGTGGAAGGCTACCTCTCGGCGCCAATGGCCCATTCTCTGGCGCCGACTGGCCTCGGTCCTTCGGGCACGTTCTATCACCCCATCTCCAGCACTCGTTTCAAAATCATGAGATCCGATGCTCAGATGACGCAGGTGATCGAAAGGGGCGGCGTCACCTCTCAATACAGAATTGCGTACTCCATCGGCTCCGGCGCGCACGCTTTCGCCTATATCGTACAGATCGGCAACCATCTCTTCGAGTCGCCGCTAAGCTATTACGCGGGGTACGGCTGGGGAATGTCACCCGGCTACGAGAAACTGGAGGATCCGGACTTTTACAGGGCGATTCGGCCGCAGTGCCTTTACTGCCACGCCGGTGAAGCACGCCCGATTCCCGGCACACTGAACGCTTATCAAGACCCTCCGTTTAAGGCCGAAGGCATCGATTGCCAGCGATGTCATGGGCCGGCGGAGGCCCACCTTCGCGATCCCGTTCGGGGGTCGATCATCAATCCGGCGAAGCTCGCGCCACGCGCCCGCGACAGCGTCTGCGAGCAATGCCACCTCGCCGGCGCAGCGCGCATTCCCAATCCCAACCGGCAACTTAGCGACTTTCGGGCCGGCGAGAATCTTGAGGACGTTTTTACCGTTTACGTGTACCGCTCTTCGCGGGATCCTGCGCACCCCAACGCCCTCACGGTCATCAGCCAGTCGCAGCAGCTTGCTCTGAGCCGATGCGCGCGGCAGAGTGGAGGCCGGCTCTGGTGCGGCACTTGTCACGATCCCCACGCCGTGCCTGAGAATCCGGTGGCGTATTACCGCGCGCGCTGTCTTTCCTGCCACGGCGCGGCGCTGCTAAAGACCCATCCCAAGCCTGACGAGGACTGTATCGGCTGCCACATGCCTCGCCTTCCGGCGGCAAGGGGAGGACACACCATCTTCACGGATCACCGCATCGCCATCTATACCTCCCGGGAACTCGCCGAGTTGCGCTCCGCGTCTCTGTTAAACAGCAGCGCCCCCGCTTCCGGCGATGACGTGCTGGTGCCGTGGCACGATCCGCCTACGAAATTTGCCGAACGCAACCTGGGCCTCGCTTATGTGCGGGTGGGCAGTCAATTGGAATCGTTTCGTATGGTTCGCCGCGGGTATAACCTGTTGTTCTCGGCGGGGAAGAACTTTCCAAATGACCCCGCCCTCCTCAGAGCGCTCGGCCAGATTGTGAGTGGCGCCAAGAACGAAGCTGCCGCAGAAGCGCTCTTCGAGAGAGTGATCGCGGCCGAGCCGGATTCAGCTCTGGTTTACTATGACATGGCGCTTGCCGCTGAAACCGCGGGCGACACCAACACCGCGATCCGCTATTTCGAAAAGACATTGCAGCTCGACCCCCTTCTCGTCGATCCTTATCGTCATCTTGGCCGGCTCTACGCTGCGAATCACCAATTCGCCCTCGCGCACCGGAACTACGTCCGCTTCCTCAAGGCCTTCCCTGAAAATCTTGAAGCTAAGATGGACGTGCTCAAGACCTCGGAGCCGGCAGCACGGAGGTAGCCGCGTTCTGCCCTCCTCCGAGGCTGGAAGCGGGTAGGGCAGTACGGCCAACTCACGGCATACCAAAGGACTCTTGGGACTAACGGGTCAACGCGCTGCTGCGGCAAAGATCTGTGGCGCTCAACGACAAGACGACCGATCGCAATTCGCGTGAGCCCGGGTTGGGGGGGGCGACATCGATCGGGATCATGAGCAGCCATTCTTCAATCTCCCCGGCGATCCGTTCTAGGCCGATGAGCTAGCGTAGCTGCCCCCGTCGATACATAAACCGGATAGGTCAGTGTGGACCGGCTCTGTATTTGAACAGCAATAGATGACCGCGTTCAATTAGTGCTTCGCGTGGACAACATGAACGCCAGCCTGTCCGGGCGCGAGTCCTTGAACGGCGCGGCCGAACCTGGACGTGATCTCCTGGAAATTGATGTCTTCGATGGCAGAAAATCCGTGCGAGCGAAGAATCGCTGCCATGCCCGCCGGCTCGAAACGGCTGACCCAATGTTCATCAACTTTCTCAAGCTCTTCGGTCCGCTCCTTCTCAAATTGCCTGATCTCTTCTGAAGATGCCTCGGGAGGTTCCATGTAGTCGAACACCACCTCCGAGTGCTGGATTGACGACATGTAGTCCAGAGTGCGGTCGATAGCGTCCTGGGTCAGATAGGGCACAACCCCGAGCCAAGTGAAAAACGCGGGCGAGTTCTGCTGAAAGCCTGCGGCGATAAGCTTCTCTCCCACATCATCCCGCTCAAAATCGATTGGTACGAGGATGAGGCACGGCGGAAGTGTGATTTGAGCTTCAGCCAAGCGGTCGCGTTTCCATGCCTGCGTCGCGGGGTGGTCCACCTCATAGATACGGATCTGCCGTGCGCCATGGGGATTGCGGAGAGCGAAAGTGTCGAGTCCCGCGCCAAGGATGACGATCTGCCGGATCCCTCTTTCGATAGCTCTTGACGAAGCATCCTCCGCAATCCGGCTTCGCGCGGTGGTGACCAGACGTCCGATGCTGGCCAAGGGGTGTTTGTTCGCGAATTGAAGCACGTCCTTTTCGTCTTCGCGCAGAATCTTCATGGCAAATGGGTCATAGAGGATTGAGCCATGATCGAGCACCTGGTGAGCAGCTCGTTGCCGGGCGACATTCAGGGCCGTGCGGCTGGGTTCATTAGGCTTCATTTTCGACGTCTCCGCTCTCATCAATAGGTGATCGCACGAGTTGCCGTGTGCGCAACCGGCGCCGTGCACACCGATATCTTCCCCTCAATGAGTTGTATCGCCGGCAACTCTTCTTCGGGCTTCGCTCCCTCCCGCTGCTCCGTGGAGAATCCGAACGATCTCTCGATGGCCTGCCTTTTTCGCGATCTCGCTCAGGGCCGAGCGCTGCTTTGCTTAATCCCACCAAACCACTAAAGACAAGGGGCCTGAAAACGCCTGTCTCGCCGGTCTCACATCTATTCTGTCACGCAAAGCAGATTCGCGCGTCTATTCACCAGGGGGGTATTTTCGGACGTTTATAGAAGGTAGACAATCTCATTCTTGGAGGACGAAGATGACACCACGCTTAAGCAAGCTCTCAGCAGAGGCGCAAGGCGGGATACAGGCGATGTTGGGGCTGGGAAAATATGTGGCCTCATCAGGCCTGGATCGTCGCCTGGCGGATCTCGTCCGGCTGCGAGTCTCGCAGATCAACGGATGCGCCTTTTGTATTGACATGCACTGGAAAGATCTGGTTGCGGCCGGCGAAGATCCGCAGCGCCTGTACATGCTCGATGCCTGGCACGAATCGCCATTCTATTCGGAACGCGAGCGCGCCGCCTTGGCTTGGGCCGAGGCAGTGACGCGGCTTAGTGACGGACACGTGAGCGATGCTGTCTACGGGCACGTTAAGGAGCAATTCAACGAATCCGAGTTGGTCGCCCTTACGATGGCGGTGATCGCGATCAACGGCTGGAACCGTTTGAATATAGCCTTTCGGACGACTCCGGGCGCGTATCAGCCGCAAGCCTCAACGGCCGCCGCTTCCGCGTCCGGCACGTAGTCTTACGTCCCTGTCCAACAAGAGGCGTTCCATCGCTGAGGTGTGGCGGCAATGATACTCTGAAAGCGTGAGCAGAACGCAGCGACGGTGGCTGGGGTGGGGACTTGGCGCCCTCGTCCTGGCCGCAATCGTTTATCACCTCAGCCATAGCTCGCACTGGAGGCATTTCCAGTGGGCGCGCGTGGCATCGCTGCTGGGTCATTTGAACGTTCGCCTGCTCGTCGGCGCTCTGGCGCTCAGCAGTGCTACCTATGTGATCCGCGCGTATCGGTGGAGATGTTTCGTCAGACCGCTCAAGCGATGTACGTTCGCGGGGCTCTTCGAAGGACAGGTGCTCGGATTCAGCTTTGTTTATTTGATTGGCAGAGCTGGCGAAATCGTCCGTCCGGCCTTCATTGCGCGAAAAGAGCGGCTTCCATTCACTTCACAAGTTGCCGCGTGGCTTCTCGAGCGGATCTGCGATTCGATTGCGCTGGTGTTATTCTGCGCGCTGGCGCTCTGTTTCGAGCCCGCCCATACGCCGGGGGCCGGCGCGGCGTCCTACGTGCGTCAGGCGCATGTTGCGGCCTGGGCCGTTCTTGCCGCGGGCGCGGCGGCCATAGGCTTGGTCATCGTGCTGCGTGCGTATTCGGAAAAGGCGATTCACGCCCTGGATACGCGGCTGAGATTCCTCCCGCAACGGCTCCGTATCTGGCTCATCAATGCGCTCCGCTCTTTTTCTTCCGGCCTTAAGGTGATCCACAGTTTTCGGGAACTTTCCCGCACCATTGTTTCGACCGGCGTGTTGTGGATGGTGATTATCACGTCGATCTGGCTTGATTTTCAGTGCCTCGGTGGCGCGCTGGCGCGGCTAAGCTGGTGGTCGGCAGGACTGATCCAGTTTTTGGCGGCCCTGGGACTGGTGGTCCAGCTCCCGGGTGTGGGCGGGGGATTTCAAGTGGCTGTGCTTCTGGCTTTGCGCGCGCTGTTTCGCATACCGGCAAGCGCGGCAGCCGGCGCAGCAATTTTGAGCTATCTAACCGTTATGGTCCCATGTATATTAATGGGTCTGGTCGTTGCGGCTGCCGAAGGCCTGAGCTTCCGAAGACTCCGGGAAATGGCGGAAGAGGAACCATCGCCGATCCGTCGCCAGGCCTCTATCGAGCGATGAGATGCCCTTTCTGTGGGAACCTGGAAGAGCGGGTGGTGGATTCACGTGAAGCGAAGACGGGCGAATCCATCCGGCGGCGGCGCGAATGTGCGAAATGCTCCCGCCGCTTTACCACCTACGAGCGAATCGATGAAATCCCTTACATGGTGGTGAAGAAGGACGGGCGGAGGGAGAAATTCGATCGGCAGAAAGTTCTGACCGGCTTATTAAAGGCGTGCGAGCGCCGGCCCATTCCAGTGGCCAAGCTGGAAGAGATTGTGAATCGGGCTGAAGCTTACGTCGCTGAATCTCCTGCTCGGGAGCGTCCGACATCAGAGTTGGGAGGCTTGGTGATGAGCGAGCTGAAGAGTCTTGATAAAGTTGCCTACGTTCGGTTTGCTTCGGTCTACCTTGATTTCAAAGACGTGAAAGAGTTCATGGACGAATTGAAGGATCTGCTTCAAGCGCGGAGGAAGTAAGCGGAAGGCAGCCGGCGAGACGGGAGGACCAGCAGAGCTTATGACTGAACAATCCAAAGGGCCAGGGAAGGAAACCGGCGCCTCTCAGGAAGGTTCGGGACAGCCCGGGGACGCGCCGCGGCGCAAAGGCATGCTGCCGGTGTGGTTCTTCGTCGGTATCATTTTCCTGATTTACGGGGTTCTGATTGTCGTGACCGGGCTTTACGGGCTATCCCATCCCGCGCAGACGGTGTTGGGGAATCTGCATCCAGCCATCTGGTGGGGCGCAGTCATTACTTGTGTCGGCGCGATATTCTTCTATACTTCGGGACCGTGGAGGTCACGACGGTAGATAGGGCTGCTTGCTCTCGCCGTCTCCTGGTGTCAGGCTCATCGGCGTGGAATCTGGTCAGCGGAGGTGAGTGATGACCAGCGTCACTGAACTTGAAGTGAACGGCGAGCGGCGCAAGATCGATGCGGATCCGCAGACGAGTTTGCTGACGGTTTTGCGCGATCAACTCGGACTCACCGGCACGAAGTTTGGCTGCGGCGAAGCCGAGTGTGGCGCGTGCACGGTGCTTTTGAACGGCCAGCCGCAACGCTCCTGCATCATGCCGGTCAGCTTGGCGGCGGGCAAGCAGATTACCACGATTGAGAGTTTCGAGAAGGATGGACACCTCCATCCCTTGCAGCAAGCCTTCCTCGACGAGCAGGCCTTGCAGTGCGGCTACTGCACTTCCGGCATGATCGTCACCGCTTCCGCTCTCCTCCGCCACCACCCGGATCCAACCGACGAAGAAATCATCCGCTACATGGAAGGCAATATCTGCCGCTGCGGAACTCACCACCGGATCATTGCGGCCATCCACCGGGCATCGAGACTGATCGCATCCTGAAGAGAAGGATTGGGCATGAACGGAGAAACGGGACCGCAGACTGAACCCGAACGATACGAGTTGGATTCTCCGCCCGCGTATCACTTCGAACCCGATCGGCGAGACTTTTTCAGGATTGTCGGAGGTGGCATTGCTGTCTTTCTTGTGCTCAGGGGCGAGAGCGCATATCCGCAAGCACGGGAAAGCACGAGCGGGTTTTTCGAGCCGTTGCCGAAGAATGTGGGCGCCTGGCTGCATATCGGCGCCGACGATCAAATCACGGTTTATACGGGCAAGGCTGAGATGGGCCAGAACATTCGCACGTCTCTCACGCAGGCAGTCGCAGAGGAATTGCGAGCGCCGGTCGGCTCGATCCGGTTGGTGATGGCAGATACTGAACTGACGCCGTTTGATATGGGGACGTTTGGCAGCCGCACGACTCCGCAGATGGGAACGCAACTGCGGAAAGTAGCGTCTGTGGCGCGCGACGTTCTCACGCGGCTTGCAGCGCAGCGGTGGAATACCGATGCCTCGGTGCTCGTAGCAGAAAACGGCAGGATCAACTATCCCAATACCGGCCGGACTCTGACCTACGGCGAGCTTGCGCGAGGAGAAACCCTCGCCAAGGCTGTTGTGGAAGAGGACCCTCTGACGCCCGCGTCCAATTGGACCGTTCTCGGAAAGTCAGTTCCCAAGATTTACGGTCCCGAGTTCGTCACCGGACGTCACAAGTATACGCCGGATTTGAGCTTGCCCGGCATGCTCTTTGGCAAGGTGCTGCGCGCTCCCTCCTTCGGCGCTACCCTGACGTCGCTGGATGCGAGCGAGGCGAAGAAACTGCCTGACGTGGTGGTGGTGCATGACGGCGACTTTGTGGGCGTGGCGGCTCCGTCCGAGCCGGAAGCAGTAAGGGTGCTGGCGTTGCTAAAAGCCCAATGGAAAACCGTGCCGCAAATTTCAGATAGCGAATTATTCGCCTATTTCAAATCACACACAGAGGAACGCGAGGGTTGGGACGGTGGATTGAACCACGAATCAGGCTCGGTGGAATCAGGCCTTTCGCTGGCGGAGCGCCAACTTCATCAGACCTACACGGTTGCCTACATCGCGCACGCCCCGCTCGAGCCGCGCGCTGCGCTCGCAAGGTGGAAGGACGGTAACGTAACGGTCTGGACGGGAACGCAGCGGCCGTTTGGAGTCCAGGGCGAACTGGCTCAGGCGTTTCACTTGCCTCTCCAGCGCATCCGCGTGATCGTTCCAGATACAGGCGGCGCATTCGGTGGAAAACACACCAGTCGGGAAGCGGTAGAGGCCGCGCGTTTGGCGCGAGCCGCCAACCGGCCTGTGAAGCTGGTGTGGACGCGAGAGGAGGAGTTTACTTGGGCTTACTTCCGTCCGGCGGGATTAATCGAAGTTTCCAGCGGGGTCAGTAAGGATGGAAAGCTCACCGCATGGGCGTTTGAGAACTATAACTCGGGTCCTTCCGGCATTTTGACTCCCTACGATGTTTCCAACCGCAGGATCCGGTTCCACCCTTGCAAGTCACCTTTGCTCCAGGGTTCGTATCGCTGTCTTGCGGCTACCGCCAACCACTTCGCGCGTGAATCGCATATGGACGACTTGGCGCGTCTTACCCGCCTGGACCCGCTTGAATTTCGCCGCCGGAACCTGAAGAACGAACGGCTGCTGGCGGTCCTCGACGCGGCCACGAAGGCTTTTGGCTGGGAAAAAACAGAGAAACGGCCCGGCCACGGCTTTGGCTTGGGCTGCGGAACGGAAAAAGGCGGTTACGTGGCCACGTGCGCCGAAGTCGCTGCCGATCGCACGAACGGCCGGGTGAAAGTGATGCGTGTGGTTGTTGCGTTTGATTGCGGCGCCATTGTGGACCCGGACGGCTTGCGAAACCAGGTGTACGGGGCACAGATGATGGGGCTGGGTGGTGCGTTGTTTGAAGCCATTAAATTTGCCGACGGGCGCATCCTGAATGGCGCCTTCACGGCCTATCGCGTCCCGCGCTTCAGCGACATGCCGGAAATCCAGGTGGTCCTTGTTGACCGTAAAAACCTGCCATCAGCCGGCGCGGGCGAATCGCCAATTATGGGCATTGCGCCCGCCGTACGCAACGCCATTCTCGATGCCACCGGAGTCCACCTCTACTCGATGCCGCTGGTCCCCAACGGGTTGAAGGCGTGAAGGGTGGAGCTGACGGGTCGGCGGTTAGTGGCAGGTGGCAAGCGGCGGTGAACGAGTTCCGAGCCAGGAAAAGCTTCCGTTCCGGCTACCACGTTACAGGGTAATGCACGGTTATCCCAAGGCCGCAGTGATGGCCTTCCCAAGAGTTTCCAGGCCCGCTTTCACGTCCTTGCCTAAGTGTGCCCGCAGCACCCTGCGCTTTCTCTCCGCAAGCACCTGCAGATCACCTCTCGCCTGCGCCGCCTTGACCACCCCGAACGTGAATTTATGCCCCGGCACGGGCACGTCGGCGGCGTCCTCACAGGTAATCTGCAAAAACACTCCGGTATTCGGACCGCCTTTGTAAGCCTGCCCGGTCGAATGCTGGAAGCGCGGGCCAAATCCCAGGCAGGTGGCCACGCGCCGCGCGTTGCGAACCGAATGACGCATTGCCTGCAGGCGTTCTTCGTTCGTCTCGTTCATTTCCAGGTATGCGAGCATAGCGAAGTAGTCTCCTGCCTTCAAACGGTTGATGTGGGCGCGCAGCAAGCCCGCCAGAGACTTGTCACTCGCCGTTCCGGTGAGGGCGGAGGCATTGGAGGAATCAGTGAAGAGCTTGATCCCGTCTTGCTCGAAGAAGGGTGATTCAGCGGGTAATGAGCCGGATTTCTCGTAGGCTGCTGTCAACTGGCGCGCCGCTACTTTGCTAGCCTCCACGTCCGGTTGATTGAATGGGTTGATGCCGATGATCGCGCCCGCAACCGCCGTGGCAATTTCCCATCGGAAGAACTCGCGGCCCAGATCGTAGGTATCACTAAGAAAAATGCGGATGACCGGCTGCCCGGCTTTTTCGAGGCGGTCGATGGCAGCATCCTGGCCAGCATCCGCCGCGGATTCAAGCCGAAGATAAGCGAAAACGCGGTCGCCGCCGTAGACCTCCGGCAGGCCAAGCTCTTCGCGGTCCACGGGAATTAATCCTTTTCCTTCTTTTCCGGTGGATTCTGCCAGCAATTGCTCCAGCCATGCGCCGAAATCGCGAATGCCGGGAGAAGTGATCAAGGTTACTTTATCGCGGCCAGCGTTCGCCAGCGTTCCCAGAATATGGCCGAGCGTGACGCCGGGATTTTTATCGATGGGCACGCAGGAGCTGCAGGAAGTCGTCATGATCTCGGCGCGATCCAGCAGTTGCGGCACGTTGACGCCCATGATCGCAGCCGGCACCATGCCAAAATCCGAGAGGGCGGAGTAGCGCCCGCCAATGGAGGGAACGCCATAGAAAATGTGGCGGAAGCCGTCACTCTCCGCCACGAGTTGGAGCTTGGAATCCGGATCAGTAATGGCGATAAAATGCCCGCCCGCCTTCTCGTCGCCCACCGCTGCGCGAACCCGCGCGAAGAAGTAGTCTTTCAGGATATTCGGCTCGAGTGTCGATCCGGACTTGCTGGAGACGATGAAAAGCGTTCGAGCTAGATCCAGAGAACGCTCGGCGGCGCTCACCTGCGCGGGATCGGTCGAATCGAGGACGCACAGCTCAGGAAAGCCTTTGGTCTTTCCGAACGTTTCGGCTAGAACTTCCGGGCACAGGCTCGATCCGCCCATGCCGAGCAGAAGCGCCTGCGCGAAGCCTGCCTGCTGCACCTCGGTAGCAATACCTTCCAAGTGATGCTTATGGGCAAGCTGGTCCTCAGTGGCGGCTAACCAGCCCAGCCACTTGCTCTCGTCGTGCCCGGTCCATAGTGAGGCATCGCGCGACCACAACCGGCGCACGTTTCCGCGAACGTGCCAGTCTTCGAGCGACGCTTTGACCGCAGCCGGAAAAGGTTGAGGCAAGGAATAAGTCTGGCGGTCCGGATCGCTTTTCGGCCGCACTTTGCACTGGCGATCGAGGGCGTTGAGAAGCTGATTGAATGCGTCGGCAAAAAGGCGCACGCCGTCCTCAGTCAACTGGTCGGTGACCGCATCCATAGAAATTCCCACTTGTTTGAGAACGTCCATGGTGTCCTGAGCCTCTTCCAACCCTTCTTCCAGGCTCAGTCTTACCTGGCCGTGGTCGCGAAAAGCTTCGAGAGTCTGCGTGGGCATTGTGTCAATGGTGTCCGGGCCAATCAGTTCCTCGGCATAGATCACGTCCCGATACTTCGGGTTTTTCGTGCTGGTGCTTGCCCAGAGGAGCCGTTGCGTTTGCGCCCCTTTCTTCTCCAAGGCCTTCCAGCGTTCGCTCTGAATGACGCCCCTGAAGATTTGGTATGCGAGCCGGGCGTTGGCGATGGCCAGCTTGCCTTGAATGCTTCGCAGGAGCGCACGCTCCGTAGCGCTCGATGCTGACTTCAGTTTTGCGGCTGCCAGCGAATCGACGAGCGTATCGATACGGCTCACAAAGAAACTGGCTACACTCGCCACTTGATGGAGGTCCTCGCCACGCGCCGCGCGAGCCTCCAGAGCAGCCAGGAAAGCCTCGGTCACCTGCTTGTATCGCTCTTGAGCAAACAATAAGGTGATGTTGACATTGATCCCTTCGCTCAACAGTTGCTGGATCGCAGGAAGTCCCTCCGGTGTCCCTGGCACTTTAATCATGACGTTTTCGCGACCGACAGCTTTCCAGAGGCGCCTGGCATCGGCGATCGTCTTCTGGGTTTCGCGAGCGAGAAACGGCGATACTTCGAGACTGACGTACCCGTCTTTCCGGTAGGTTCGCTCGTAGAGCGGGCGAAAAGTGTCCGCCGCGGATTGAATGTCCGGAATGGCCAGCCTTTCGTAAATGACCATCGGGTCTTTCTCGCCCTGACGGTAAATCTCGTCAATGGCCGCAGTGTAGTCCGTGCTGCCGACGATCGATTTTTCAAAGATGGAGGGATTAGACGTTACGCCTCGCACGCCGTCATCTTCGATAAGCCTGTTCAGCTCTCCGCTGGTCATGAGGCTTCGGCGCAGGTAGTCAAGCCACACCGCTTGGCCGATTTGCTCCAGGTTCTTTAACGGATTCATTTCTTCTATACCTCCCAAAGAACGTGCGGTACGTCAGCACCGAAGAGTCGGAGCTGTCTGTCGCTTGCCCCGCATCACGCGCCGCCACAGGTATACTTTGCTTCGATAGCCGCCACTTTTTCCAGTCTCCTGCAGTGACGCTCCTCGCCCGAGAACTGCGCCGTCAGGTAAGCGTGGACCAGTTCGCGCGCCAGCGCTTCGCCGATGACACGGCCGCCCAACACCAGAACGTTCATCTTGTCGTGCTCAACGCCCTGGTGCGCCGAATAAGTGTCGTGGCACAGCCCCGCGCGAATACCGGGAATCTTGTTGGCGGCGACGCAGGCTCCAACGCCGCTTCCGCAGATCAGGATTCCGCGTTCGCCGGTAGCTTCCCGGATTTCACGGCCCACAGCCTCTGCGAAGTCGGGATAGTCGACCGGAGCCCGGCTGTACGTGCCAACATCCATGACCTCACAGCCGAGCTCGCCTGCGTACTCAATCAAATTCTGCTTAAGGTCGAATCCAGCATGATCCGCGCCAATGACGACTTTCATTTCAGCCCTTTCCTGCAGCGCGCGTGGCGTTCACGGCCGCTCCAATAATTCCCGTCTCAAAATCCGTCCCGATCACTTCCAGTTGGCTTCCCTGGAGCGGAGAAAGTTTTACCATCTCATGAAGGTAGATTCCGAGCCGCCCGAGATCCACGAACTTGCTCCCCGGCCCGGTGATGAAAAACTTTCCCGGGCCCTCCATGGCGATGCTGGTTGCGGTTGCGGCGGCAAGGGCGCGATGAAAGAGCTGGACAAATTCTGCGCACCGCCGGTTGCCCGCCTTAGCTCCGGCAAATACCTCGTCGGGTTCCATGTCCAGGAAGCGCATGCGCATGGCGCGCTGTCCCATGACGCCTTCCAGGTGGCCGCGGCCTCCGCATCCGCAAAATCGCTCGTTGGCATCGAGCGTCACCACGGTATGTCCGCCTTCCCAGACACCGTCGGTCCATGGATAGCGGCCGTAACCGATTCCGTGGCCTAGCAGCCAGATTCGGATGAGCTGGTCGAGCCCACTTTGCGTGGCTGCCAGGCCGGCGGCAATCGCGTCTGCATCATTGAAGATGCACACCCGAGCTCGAAGCTGGGCGGTCTCGAGAGCTGATGCCAAAGCTTCCTGCAATTTGAATCCTTTGAACTGAGGCAGGTTGGGTGACTCCTCGACGACCCCTTCGTGGATGATTCCCGGCAGGCCCACACCCACAGCCTCAATCTCCGCGCCTTGGCGCGCCCCTTTTATTTGATGCGACAGGCACTCGGCCAGGTTCTCTGCCGGCATCCCTTCAAGCACGTGCGCGGCGCTTTCGGATTCCGGGTACAAGAACATGGGTCCTGCCGGCGCGCCGTTTTCAACAACGCCTACGGCGATCTGATGTGCGGCCATCACCCCGATTGCTTTTCCCATCGTTACAGGTTCGCCAATTTGTTGAGTCCGTTGAAGGCCGCGGACTTGTAGCACTCTGCCAGGGTCGGATAATTGAACACGACGTCAACAAAATAATCCACCGTCCCCTTCAGGACGAACACGGCCTGCCCGATGTGCAGAAGCTCCGCCGCCTCTTCGCCGATGATATGCACGCCGAGCAATTCACGGGTTTCGCGATGAAAAATGAGTTTGAGCCGGCCCGTTGTATCGCCGCGAATCTGGCCCCGGGCGATCTCGCGATAGTAGGCGATACCCACCTCGTAAGGCACGTCCTCCTGGGTGAGTTGGTCTTCGGTTTTGCCGATAAAAGAAATCTCGGGAATGGAATAAATACCGTAAGGATAATTAGCCGGATTGGAATGAAAAGGAAGGCCTAAGGCGCACGCCGCGGCGATGCGCCCTTGCTCCATGGAAACGGAAGCCAGGCTGGGGAAGCCGATGATGTCGCCTGCCGCAAAGATGTGGGGCTGGGAAGTGCGATATCCGCCGTCAACGCAAATCCTTCCCCTCGAATCCGGCGTGATGCCGGCGGACGGCAAGTTCAACTCGTCCACGTTACCCATGCGCCCCACGGCGTAGAGGAGCGCATCGCCCGGAATTTTCTTGTTGCTTTCCAGGTTCGCCACCACTTTTCCATCCGGAGTTTCCTCCACACTCTGCACTTCTTCGTCAAGGCGCATGATCACGCGGTGGTCGCGCAAATGGTACGAGAGCGCCTCCACGATCTCCGCGTCGGCAAATTCGAGCAGCCTCCGCCGCTTTTCTACCAGAATCACGCGCACGCCGAGCACGGCAAACATGCAGGTATACTCGACCCCGATGACGCCACCGCCCACCACGATCAGCGTTTTCGGAAGGTCTGGCATTTGGAGGATCTGGTCGCTGTTAATGATGCTTCGGCCATTGAGCGGTACCTTGGGCGAGACGGCGGGTTTGGTTCCCGTAGCGATGATGAAAATGTCTGCCTTATGCTCGGAAGTCCCGGCCGAGCTGGTCACCCGCACGGTTCGCGGATCGAGGAAACTGGCGATTCCGTACATGACGTCGATGCCATTGCGCGTGAGCTGGGCTTCAGCCACGTCCACTTCGGTCTTGATCACGTGCTGGACGCGGAAGGCAAGATCCGCCATCGTGATCTTATCCTTGACCCGATAGTTCACGCCGTAAATGCTCTTGTATTGGTAGCCGGAGAGATGTAAGACGGCTTCGCGCATCGTCTTGCTGGGAATCGTGCCCGTGTTGATACAGACGCCGCCCACCTCAGGGAGTTTTTCGATAACGGCAACACGCTTGCCGGACTTGGCGGCCTGGATGGAGGCGCGCTGGCCGGCCGGGCCTGAGCCGATCACAATGACGTCATAATTTTGCATTCAGCGGCCTCGTGGGATGGGAACCCCGTCGCTGCGGTCCCGGCGGGAGACGGACACATCGACCGGCGCCGCAATGCGGGACACGCCATCCCGCTTCTCGGTGCGCCGGACCTGGGCAATCGGCTAACGAGCTAAAACTCTGCCTCGCAAACGGCGCGAGTGAGAATTCGAAAGTGATATCCCATAACGGCGAGCGTCATGGCGATGTCGAAGGTTTTGCGGTAGTGGAATGCGGATTTCGCCACAAATTTCCAGTAACTGGTCCGCGACTCGTCCAAGACTCCGAGCTTGACGAAGGATCGCAGGAGCGCTACGTAATCGGAAAATGTGCGCGGTCTCCGGTTCGGATCTTTATACCGGTCGAGGAATCGAGACACCCGCTCGTAGTAAGCGTCCGGATTGTAAATACGGCTGAGAATCTCGCGATAACCTTGAACCAGGCGCTGAGCGCTCATCCGGGGAATGAAATTCAGGCGCAATTCCATATTATCCCCGTGACCCTCGTCCAGGATCCTGCCCTCCTTCTTCAGCCTCCGGAAGAGCTGCGTATTGGGCAGAGCCAGCAGCAGCCCGACCATGGCCATGGGGATGGCGCTCTCCTGAATAAATTGGATTTGGCGCTCGAAGATATCGTCGGGGTCGTGGTCGAAGCCCACAATAAATCCGGCCATCACTTCCAAACCATAATCCTGCATGCGGTGCACGCTCTCCATCAGGTTCTTGCGCGTATTCTGCATCTTGTGCGCTTCGCGCAGGCTTTCTTCCACGGGTGTCTCGATGCCGACGAAGACTCGGGAGAAGTTGGCTTCCTTCATCAATTGCAACAACTGGGAATCATCGGCAAGGTTCACAGAAGCTTCTGTGTAAAAACTGAACGGCTTCCCGTTGCGCCGGTTCCAGTCCGCCACAAACGGGAGCAGCTCTTTCACTTTTCTCTTGTTGCCAATGAAGTTGTCATCCACGATGAACACGGGACCGCGCCAGCGGTGCTCGCGGAGGAGATCGAGCTCGGCCAACATCTGGGCGGGCGTCTTGGTTCGCGGCACGCGTCCATAAATCTCGATGATGTCGCAAAACTCGCAATTGAACGGGCACCCTCGAGAAAACTGGACCGCCATGGCGCTGTAATGCCGCGTATTGATGAGGCTCAGGTCGGGCAAGGGAACGATGTCGAGGCCGGGAAGGTGCGCCGCTTTGTAAGAGGGTTTCGCATCTCCGCGCTCGAGCGCTGCCGACAGTTCATCGATCAACTCCTCCGCTTCGCCATAGACGACGGTGTCCGCATGCCGGGGCAACTCCTCGACACTCGTGGTAACCGGCCCACCCACGACGGTGCGCAATCCCCGGGCCCGGCAGCGGCGCAGAATCTCGAGAATTTCCTCCTTGTGGACGATCATGCCGCTCAACAAGGCGACGTCAGCCCATTGCAGGTCGCGATCGGTCAAGGGCCGCACGTTGGTATCCACAAGGCGCTTATTCCAGTGAGGCGGCAAGAGTGAGGCGATCGTCAGAAGGCCCAGCGGCGGGTAGGCGCATTTCTTTCCTTCGATTGGCAGGGCGTGTTTGAAACTCCAGTAAGTGTCCGGAAACTGAGGGTAAATTAAGAGCGCATTCATGCTTCTAATCTCCACCTTGCGGCTGAATCACGCTCAGAATACACTCTGCCCCGCAGGGCGCACAACAGTTATTTGCGAGACCGGCGGGGAGGCGTCAGACGGAGCGCCTCTGCTGGCGCCACCGCAACACGTAAATCCCCAGAATGCCGAGACAAACGCCGACCGCGCCAATCGTCAAGGCGGCTGGAGGGATATCCGGGTAGACCAGCAGTTCCAGGTAGTGAAGCAGGAAGGAGTGGCGATAGGCGGCGAAGCCCGCCCGGCGCTCCAGCGCTTGCTCCGCAAACGTCAGAGGACACGTCAGGTTGGAAGCTTCGATAAAGATGCCGTAGGCCACGCAAAGGATGTGCGCCCAGCGTGCGATGCGCCGGCGCGCCGTAAAGACCCACCCGAAGATGACCCACAGAATAAAGGCTGCGTGGACGATGAGCACCGCGTTTTCCAGAAGCAGATAGACGTTCATGTGAATATTTTGCCTTCAACCCGGCAAACTGAGTTGTCGATAAAATTAGTGGGGAGTGCCGACGGCCGCCTCAGGAGTACGGTAAATGGAAATCCATACACGGGTGAGGGAGAAAGAATGAACAGCGAACCGAGATCTGGCCGAGTCCTGCTCGTAGACGACGAACCCACGGTATGTCAACTGATGAATGAGGCCTTGTTTCGCGAAGGCTACGACTGCCAGAGCTGCCTGAGCGGCGAAGAAGCGCTGGGTTTGCTCAAGAGGGAGCCGTTTGACGTCGTCATCGCGGATCTCTACATGCCCGGAATTTCGGGTATGTCACTCATGCAAGAGGGCATGAAAGTGCGGCCAGAATCGGCCTTCCTGATGGCCACGGGCGAGTCGGACGCGCGCGTAGGCATCGAAGCCATGAAGAAAGGGGCGATGGATTATCTCGTTAAACCCTTTCCGATGTCGTCGCTTGTGGCCAGCGTTCGCCGGGCCCAGGAGAGTCGCAAACGCAAGGAGGAGATGGCCAGTGGGGTACGCCACTACAAAATTCTCGCAGCGAAACGTCGCGCCAAATTGCAAAAGGCTTTTCAAAAGATCAATCGAGCTTACGAGGAGACCATTGAGACGCTCGGCGGTGTTCTCGACGCGCGCGACAACGAAGCCGCCGGGCACGCTCAACGCGTTTCCCGCTATGCTCTGGAAATCGCCAAGCGCATGGGTCTTCCGCAAGAGCAATGGAGAGACTTCGTCCGCGGCGCCTTTCTGCATGATATCGGCAAAATCGGTATCCCGGACGAAATCCTGCTCAAGCCCGGCAAGTTAACTTCCGAGGAAATGGCGGTGATGCGGACGCATGTCATCATCGGCTACAATCTCCTCCGCAATCTTGACTACCTCACGATGGCCACCGCCATCGTGCTCTCTCATCACGAACGGTATGACAGCACGGGTTATCCACGCGGCTTGAAAGGCAACGACATCCCGCTGGAAGCCCGCATCTTTTCCCTTGCCGATACTCTCGATGCCATCACCACGGACCGGCCTTACCGAAAAGCGCAACCTTTCACAAACGCGCGCGCAGAGATTATCAGCGAGTCGGGCCGGCAGTTCGATCCCGCGGTGGTGAAGGCGTTCCTCTCGATACCCGAGGCAACCTGGCAAAGAATACGTGAGGAAATCGATGCGCGGATGGCCAAGGGCCGCTGGACCTTTTTGCCGTGGGAAAGAATATGAATGCTGCCGGCGCGAATCTGCAGCCTTCCCCGCTCGCTCAAAATGAAACAACAAGTCAGGATAGCTCAGCCCTCACGGGCGGATGCTCGACGGCCAATCCGCCGGATGGGAGCGGTCACGCCCAGGGAAGCGGGGGCGCCGAGCGGCTGTCTCCTGCCTTAGGGGAAGGTCGGCAAGAATCTTCAACTTCCATGCAGGAACGTGCTTGCCCGCTCTGTCAATCTTGTCCCGTATCCCTGGTCCTCATGAGGCTCGGGGACGGAATGATCCTGGACGCTAACAGCGAGTTTCTGTCGCTGGTTGGCTTGACGAAGCCTGAGCTCCTTCATCACAGCGCACGCGAACTCGGCTTGTGGGCTTGCGCAGGGGATTGGGAAAGGCTCAACGATCTGCTGCGCGTTCAGTGCGCCGTTCACGAGATGGAGACTCAATTCCGGACCAATGATGGAGAGAGCTGTCCGGTGCGGCTCGACGCCCGTCTGATCCACTGGTCTAATGAGCCGTGCGCACTCATGGTGGCGCAGGACGTGACCGTACAGAACCAGGCTTCCCAGGCGCTTCAACGGAGCGAAGCGCTCAAGCGTTCCATCCTGGAAACCGCGCCCGACGCCGTCATCACCTTCGATCGTCACGGCCGCGTGCTCGATTTCAACGCAGCGGCGGAAAAAACCTTGGGCTATTTGCGGGAGCAGGCGCTTCACCGGCCTTGGACGAGCATCGTCTTTCCCGGAATGCCGGAGAATCCGGAATCGAAAACGCCTGCCGAAGCCGCGCCCGGCTCCGATGCAGATCGCTATAGTGGCAGGATGGAAGTGACCGCAAAGCGGGGTGACGGCTGCGCCTTTCCTGCAGAGCTCATCGTAACGGTGGCAGGACCGCCGGGACAGCCCGTATACACGGCGTGGCTGCGCGATATCAGCGCCCGAAGGCAACTGGAAACGCAACTGTGGCATTCGCAGAAGCTGGAAGCGGTCGGCCGGCTGGCCGGTGGCGTCGCCCACGATTTCAATAACCTGCTCACCGTCATTACCGGCTATTCGGACATGCTGCTCGATACTCTTCCCCACGGCGATCCCAGACGGCAGCATGTGGAGGAAATAAGGAAAGCCGGTGACCGGGCGTCAGCGTTGACGCGCCAGCTCCTGGCCTTCAGCCGCCGCCAGGTGCTTGCCCCTCAACAGATCGATCTGAACGCGATCGTCAGTAATCTCGACCGAATGCTGAGGCGGTTGATTGGGGAAGACGTGGAGGTGCGGAATGTGCTCGTCCCCGGTCTTTGGTCCGTCAAAGCCGACCCTGGCCAAATCGAGCAGGTGCTCGTCAACCTCGCAGTGAATGCGCGCGACGCCATGCCGCAGGGAGGTACATTGACGATCGAGACTTCGAACGTAACTTTGACGCCCCAGCAAGGGATGCGCTACAACCCTCACATGCCGCCCGGCGAATACGTGATGCTCGTTGTCAGCGATACCGGCTGCGGCATGGACGCGAAAACCCAGGAGCTCATCTTCGAACCGTTTTTCACGACGAAAGAGGAAGGCAAGGGAACGGGACTGGGCCTGGCCACCGTATACGGGATCATCAAGCAAAGTGGCGGGTACATCTGGGTGGAAAGCCAGACCGGCGCAGGGGCGGCGTTTGCCATTTACTTGCCGCGCGTCGCGGGGTCAGTTGCGATGCAGGGAACGGCGATGCCGCGCGCGCCTCGGGCCACAGGTTCGGAGACCATTCTGCTGGTTGAAGACGAAGATGCGGTGCGCCGTCTTGTCAGAGGGACGCTCAAGTCCGCCGGCTATGGCGTGCTCGAGGCGTCGCGTGGCGAAGATGCCGTGCAGACGGCATTGTCTCACAAGCAACCCATCCACCTGCTGCTCACCGATGTCGTTATGCCCCATATTGGCGGACGAGAGCTTGCCGGCATGATTGAAGTTCTCGATCCAAGCATCAAGGTTCTGTTTATGTCAGGTTATCCGGAGGAGGCATTTCTCGAGCAAGGCGTGTTCGAGCCGGGCCTTTCAATTATTCAGAAGCCATTCACGCCGGAAGCGCTTCTGAGGAAAGTTAAAGAAGTGCTCGATCGTCCCGGATCGCCGCGAGCCCGCAGGCGACTTGCTTAGCCACTCCCTGCTGAGGTTCAGCGCAGCCGTTCCCACGCCAGGTACGCAGTGAACAGGGCTCGTCCCCAGATCGAAACCCCGACGGCTGCAATTCCCAGAAAGCTTCCATAAGGCCATTGAAAAGACCGAAACCGCCGGTTGATCAGCGTCATCGTTACCGCGACAAGGCTTCCGGCCAAGGAACCCAGCAAAATGGTCAGATAGGTGAGCGGGATCCCCCAAAAAGCGCCAACCACAAACATCAGCATGACGTCTCCAAATCCAAGATATTCCTTCGAGCTGCCACTCAGACGCTTCAATATCCAAGCCACGCTGAAGAGCGTTCCGCCCCCGAACAATGCTCCCGAGAGCGCCCCGAGCAGCGAAGAGAGCGGCTCGGCAAGAACCACGCCCATCCGGCCCGCTAACCATCCGATAAGGCTATTGTTCACCGGGTAGAAGACGCTGAACATAACTCCAACGGCAATCCCGAAAATGGTCACGGCGTGCGGGATGATGCGCTCTCGCAAGTCCGTAAAAATTAGAACGATCATGACCATGCCGAATACGACAGCCTTTGCAAATGCCCATGCCGAGACGGATTCCCGAAAAGCCATGAGAAAGAGGCACGCGGTGCTCGCCTCAACAATGGGATAGAGGATCGAGATTCGATTCCTGCAAAAACGGCACCGTCCGCCCAGTATCATAAAGCTGACCAGGGGGACGTTGTCGTACCAATGAATCGGAGTGTGACACTGGGGACAGTGAGAAGCCGGCCGGACGATCGATTCTCCGCGCGGCAACCGGACGATGCAAACGTTGAGGAAGCTTCCGAAGACCAGGCCGAAGATCGCGGCGACGAGCCATGAGAGCATGAGGGGGAATAGCAGTAGAGCCGTCATCAGGATATCCAGGGAGCCAAGCCATCCGCCGTCTCCAACTGAAACCGTGCGAGCGGAGCGGGCGCCTCGGCCGCGAGTGAATGACTGCGCTTCCTGTAAATCATGCCAGAGGCCTCCTTCCGTGCAAGAGCGACTGATAGAACTGAAGTGTCCGCTGAGCCATTATATCATCAGTAAACTCACGTGCGGTTTCTCTGGCGCGCTCTCCCACGGCGCGCAGGCGGTCTTTGTCAAACAGGGTAGCTTCAATGGCCTGGGCCAAGGCTGCAGGCGAGCCCATTTCCGCCAGCCATCCGGTCTTGCCGTCCTCGATGATTTCCTTGAGGCCGCCCGTTCGGCTCGCGATCACAGGCAAGCCGAAACTCATGGCGATCAGTGCGGATGATCCTAAGCCTTCTTCGCGCGACGGCATCACGAACAGATCGAGGCCGCTGAGAAAGCCGGCCAAGTCCTCCACAAAGCCCAGGAAGCGAATATCGGAGTTTTTTCCTCTATAGCGGCGCTCGAGCGCCGGCCGCAAAGGTCCTTCTCCGGCGAGCAGCAAGGTAATGTGTGGGAACCGGCCTGCAAGAAGTTGAACGCCGCGGATGGCAACTTCCTGCCCTTTTTCCGGCGTGAATGCGCCCACGTGGCCGATGGCGAAGTCTCCTGCCCCTAGTTTCCATTGCGTCCGCCGGGCGTTACGCTCGCTTCCATCCGGAAGCCGCGCTGGGAATTCAATGCCGTCCGGAATCACTTGGATCTTGCCTGGCCGCACTCCGGCGCGCACGAGGAGTTCCCGGACGCATCGTGAGACCGCAATCACCCCATCACAGGTGAAATTGTATTTCAGGCGATGGCCGAACCGTGACGAAGGGAAAAAGGCGACGCGGCGGCTGGCGACTCGGACAACGGGCAACTGAAAAGATGCAAGCCAGGCGAGTGTTTGTCCGCGGCCATCGTGGGCGTGAATGACGTGAAATGCGCGGGAGACGATCAGCCGCCGCAGCGTTGCCAGGCCGGCAAAATCCCACGGAGAAGTTGCCGGCAGCGCTTGGGCCTCAAACCCTTCGCTCCCGGCAGCCGCCAACAGCGGGCTGCCGGCGGGCGATACGATCGCCTGGCTGTGCCCTGCCTGCCGGAGCTTGCGGGCCAGCATCAGGATTTGCACCTGCCCGCCCCGCATCTCCCTGCCGGTATCCAGATGAAGGATCTTCAGCATCTCAAAAGCAGTGGTGAGCGGCCGGTGAGCTGGAATCCGAAAGCGCCCCGCTCAGCGCTTGCCGCTTGCCATGCGTCATCCGTCACCTGCGAGTTTCTTCGCTCTCTGCGCGCTCTTATGGTATTTCTGTGCGACGTAACGGCCGGCCATCCAGGCGATCCAAAAGCCTGGCCGCCCGTCGAGGAAGCCAAGCTTGAGCAAGTACGTTTGGAGAAACGTCCAATAGGGGCCCGCGTGCCGGCGCAGCGCGCCAATCCGTTTGCCTCGATCGCAAAGCTCCGCAGCCGCCAGGTCCGTATAGAACTCGATCCTCCGCCGATGCTCTTCCAAAGAGTCACACGTGTAATGCAAGATCACTCCCCGCAGCGTGCCGACCGGCCCATTGACTCTGACGGATTCGTGAACGTATTTTCCGTCCCAGCGGCCTCGATTGCGGTCAAAGAGGCGCAGCTTGTAATCCGGAAACCAACCTGAATGATGAACCCAACGGCCCAGGTAACGTGCCCGGCGCGCAAACCTGTACCCAGCGCATGCGGGCTGCGAGTCCTTCCACTCCAGCACGGCTGCCACGGCGTCTTCGTCGATCTCTTCGTCGGCATCCAGACTTAGAATCCAGTCGTGCCGGGCTTGTTCGACGGCGTAATTCTTCTGGGCTGCAAATCCCGCCCACGGGTGCATGAACACTCGCGCCCCCGCCTGTTCAGCTTGGACCAGCGTGTCGTCTGTGGAACCCGAATCCACCACGACCACTTCGTCTGCGCAGCGAAGGGAACGGATGGCACGGGCAATGTTGAGAGACTCGTTGTGGGTGATCAGCGTTGCAGAGATGAGAGGCATTGGGGAAGCTAGCCCGGCTTCACACCGGCCAGGAACAGTTCGCGGTATTTATCCGGAAGCGCTCGCGGATGCCCTTCGCGGTCCGTCACCACGTGCACCGTTTCTCCCTCGGCCAGGAGGTCAGCCGCAGGCTGGCGCCATATTTCGTACCCAAAAACCAAAACGCGCCTGCGAACTTCCCGCAGGCGCGTCTGCACCTGGATTTCGTCATCATAGCGCGCCGGGGCCTTGTACCGGCAGCGGGCTTCCGCCACCATGATGTAAAGCCCATCGTTCAGCTCCATCTCGCGGTAGGCAAAGCCATGTTGACGGCAGAAATCGGTCCTGCCGATTTCAAACCAGATGAGATAATTGGCGTAATACACCACCCCCATCTGGTCCGTTTCCGCGTAGCGGACGCGCAGGGGCGTGGAGGTCCACGCTCCCGAGTGATCGGGATCTTCAGGCATGGTTATCCGGTGGATCTTACTCGGCGCCTGCTCCATTTTGGCGAGTGCAAAAGCGGTCAAACGCGGTTCTGAGGTCAGCCGCAATCTCTTCTGCCATGCGCCCTTCGATGTTGTGCCGCTCCAGCATAAACTCCGCCTTGCCGTTCACTAAGAGCCCGATCGAGGGTGACGAAGGCTCATAGGCCGGGAAAAAACTGCGGGCGACCTCCGTGGCTTCAGGGTCCTGGCCGGCAAAAACCGTGGTCAGCAGATTCGGCCGCGTGCCATGTTCCAGAGCCAGGCCAACAGCCGGCCGCGCCTTACCGGCCGCGCAGCCGCAAATGGAGTTCACAAAAACGAGAGTCGTTCCCTGGGCCGCGCCCAGCACAGCCCTCACTTCTTCCGCGCTTCGCATTTCGCGAAAGCCCAGCCGGGTAAGTTCTTCCCGCATGGGCTCGACAAGTTCTTCCGGATACATGCTCATTTTGTGCTTCCTCCGTAATCAGCAGGATGAACGCCGCGAGCGAGCGCCGGCGTTCTTCGAAGTCAATTATAATCGATTGCGGCTTGAAGTTCTGGCCTGTCCATCCTAAAATAACAATTTGGAGACCTGTCGGCTACGCCTCCTGCGCCAATGCCGGAGGCCGCATTGGCGTCTTTCCTTTTGGCGCGCTCGAGCGGGTAAGGAGGCACGGATTCCGGAGTGATGAGGCCGGAATTCCGGCTGCGCGGCGCCGGCCATTTTCTTCTCTAAGTTTGTGGCTTGTGCGGTCGCATCTTCTGCAGGCCGAAAGCGCTGTTGCACAGGCGACGGATTCTCCTGCGGTTGGGCTGGCGCTACCGCTCGTGTGCCGCATTTGTCCCCCCTCCTTTATGCGGACGCGAGGCCGCGCGCCAGCCTTGTTCCTCGACGGTCGTCAAATCCCTTAACATCATGCCGGAAGTCATCCCGGTTGTCAGAATTGACCGGCGCCGCTTATTTCTCCCTCGCGTTTCAGGTCCTGCGCCGCAAAGGCGAATGCCGGAGAGCGCCGTGGCTGCCTGCGAATCTTCGAGCCTGAATCGGGGCGTTCACGATAGAATCAATCTATGGTCCAGACGCTGTTTGGGTCTCAAGAAAAGAAGAAAGGCCTCTTCGACCGGCTGAAGGGCGCCGTAGCCCGGACTAAAACCCAGCTTGTTGACCGCATCGAAACCATCGTCGAGCATAGCGAGAAGGTAGATCCTTCAGTTCTGGAAGAGCTCGAAGCGGCGCTCATCACGGCTGACCTGGGAGTCAAAGTCACAACGGAAATATTGTCGCGCCTGCGCGCCCAGGTCGATCGGCGGCAACTGGTTGAGGCGCGGCAGTTGCGTGGCGCCGTAAAAGAGGAAATTCTGGCGATTCTCGACGGTTCGGTTAATCCTGGCGTGCCCAAAGCGAAGCAGCCGCCTGCCGGGTCGCCTGAAGTGATTTTCGTGATTGGGGTCAACGGCGTCGGCAAGACGACGAGCATCGCGAAGTTGGCGAATTACTATCTGCAACAAGGACGCCATCCTTCCCTCTGTGCCGCTGATACTTTTCGCGCTGCCGCCATCGAGCAGCTTGAAATCTGGGCAGGACGCCTGGGCATTCAAATCGTCAAACAGAAACCGGGCGCCGACCCTTCCGCCATCATTTACGATGCCCTCTCGGCCGCCACGAAGACGCACGATGACCCGGTGATCGTGGATACCGCCGGCCGGTTGCACACCAAGCACAACCTGATGGCTGAGCTTGAAAAAATGTGCCGCATTTCCGCCCGCGAGGTTGCCGGCGCGCCGCACCAGGTTTTTCTGGTGATTGATGCCACCACGGGTCAAAACGGTCTCGCCCAGGCTCGCCAGTTTACCGAACGCGCCGGCGCCACCGGCATCATTCTTACCAAGCTCGACGGCACTGCAAAGGGCGGCGTGGTGGTTCCCATCGTGCGCGAGTTGGGCCTGCCCATTCAATTCGTTGGCATCGGGGAAAAAATCGACGACCTTTTGCCGTTTAGCGCAAAGGATTTTGTGGATTCTCTGTTTGAGGCGTGACGTGCGAAACAGGCAGGCGGATCTCGTCGAACCGGATGAATTCTTGAATCGTGGGCTCGGGAGATAAATCCAGTTCGCCCATACGGCCAAAAAAGGCCACGCGTCCCTCGACCAGAAAAACGACCCGGTCTGCCAGCTTGCGGGCCAGTTTCATATCGTGCGTCACTACCACGGAAGTGAGCCCGCGGCGGCGCTTCAGTCTCAAGATGAGATCGCTCACCGTTTGCGCCATCAAGGGATCGACCATCGTGGTGGGCTCATCGTAGAGGATGGCGTCCGGAGCGGCTGCCAGCGCCCGCGCGATGGCGACGGCGCGCTTCCGGCCCGTGCTCAAATCCGCCGGCATCAGCTCCTTCACGTCCTCAAGATCCAGCAACCGCAGCAGCTCATCCACCCGTTCCTGCAGCAGGTCCTCATCGTCCAGCGCCGGCTCGCGCAGCGCCCGCTCGCGCAGCGGATACGCCACGTTTTCGCCCACGGTCAAGGAATCGAAGAGCGCTCCGGATTGGAACACCATGGTCACGCACCGGCGCATGACGTTCAATTCCGGCTCCGTCATCTCTACGACGTTCCTTCCGCGCACCAGGACTTCACCTTCATCCGGCTTCAGGAAGCCGAGAATGTGCTTCAGCGTGACGCTTTTCCCGACGCCGCTGCGGCCCAGGATTCCAACCGTTTCTCCCCTCTGAACCTCGAAGTTGACATCCTGAAGCACCGGCTGGTCTCCAAATGACTTCCACACATGCTTGAACTCAATCAGAGCGCCGTTCTCCGCCGAAATCGGAGCGCTGCAAGCTGCGCTGGACGTCAGGCGTTCCACGGCCCGGTCCGATGGGGCGCGTTTCGAAGAGTTTGAACTTTCACCTGAATCGTTCAGGAGCATGGCCGTTTGCCCTCGCCCGTTGGCTTACGGACGCCGTTCTTCAGGTTCCTACAAAAGCAAAACGGGCCCCGGGGTTAGCGGGGCCCGTATCAAGCGCGGACGGGTCTGCAAATCTCAGTACATCCCGCCGCCCATTCCGGGTCCAGGAGCGCCCGCGTGACTCTTCTCTTCCTTTTCTGGAATCTCGCTCACCAGCGCCTCGGTCGTGAGCAGAAGCGAGGCAATGGAAGCGGCGTTCTGGAGCGCGGTGCGGACAACCTTGGTAGGATCGATCACGCCCATTTCGACCAGATCGCCAAATGTTTCCGCCTGGGCGTTGAAGCCGAAATTGACGTTAGTGTTGCCTCTCACCTTATCCACCACCACGGCGCCTTCGTGCCCGGCGTTCGCGGCAATCATGCGCACCGGCTCTTCGATGGCGCGCTTCACGATGTCGATGCCGATTTGCTCGTCGCCTTCCGCCTTGAGTTTAGTCAATGCGGGAACGCACCGCACCAGCGCCACGCCGCCGCCCGGAACGATGCCTTCCTCAACGGCTGCCTTGGTGGCATGCATCGCATCCTCCACCCGCGCCTTTTTCTCTTTCATTTCCGTCTCGGTCGCGGCCCCTACCTTGATCTGGGCCACGCCACCCACGAGCTTGGCCAGGCGTTCCTGGAGTTTCTCGCGGTCGTAGTCGGAAGTGGTTTCATCAATCTGCGTCCGGATCTGTTTGACGCGCCCTTCGATGTCCGCGGTCTTGCCCGACCCTTCCACGATCGTCGTGTTGTCCTTATCGACGGTGATCTTCCGGGCCTTGCCCAGGTCATCCAGCTTCACATTTTCAAGCTTGATGCCCAGATCCTCGGAAATAGCCTTCCCGCCGGTGAGGATCGCAATATCCTCGAGCATCGCTTTGCGCCGGTCTCCGAATCCAGGCGCCTTCACCGCGCAGCACTGCAGCGTGCCCCTCAGCTTGTTCACCACCAAGGTGGCGAGTGCTTCGCCTTCCACTTCTTCGGCGATAATCACCAGGGGCTTGCCGGCCTTGGCGATCTGCTCGAGCAGCGGCAGCAGGTCTTTCATCGAGCTGATCTTCTTTTCGTGAATCAGGATCAGCGCGTTTTCCAGAACGCATTCCATCCGTTCCGGGTCCGTCACAAAATAAGGCGAAAGATATCCACGATCGAACTGCATGCCCTCAACCACTTCAAGCGTCGTCTCCATGGTCTTGGATTCTTCAACTGTGATGACGCCGTCCTTGCCCACTTTCTTCATCGCCTCGGCGATGATGGTGCCGATGGTCGAATCGTTGTTGGCCGAGACCGTGCCTACTTGAGCGATCATCGAGCTCTCTTTGACGTCTTTCGAGAGCTTGTCGATTTCGCCTCTCACGTGCTTCTTGGCGCCGTCTTTGCCGGCTTCGTCGTAGCCGCATACGGTGCGCACGGCCGTTTCGATCCCGCGCTTCACCGCCATCGGATTAGCGCCCGCCGCGATCGTCTTGACGCCCTCCCGGAAAATCGCCTGCGCCAGTACCGTCGCGGTTGTGGTGCCGTCGCCGGCCACGTCTGAAGTCTTCGACGCCACTTCCCGCACCATCTGGGCGCCCATGTTTTCGAGCGGATCCTTCAACTCGATTTCCTTGGCTACCGTCACGCCGTCTTTGGTGATGGTCGGCGAGCCGAACTTTTTGTCCAAAACTACGTTGCGACCTTTGGGGCCCAGCGTCACCCGCACGGCATCCGCCAGTTGATTGACCCCGCGGAGAATTGCGCGGCGGCTTTCCTCGCCGTGCACAATCTGTTTTGCATTTGCCATCTTTCACATCCTCCAGAATTCTTTTTCGCGCTCTCGACTAATGGAGAGGCGGTATCGAAGCGGCCTTGGGCCGCTTTGTTTTCGCCGGCAGAACCAGAATCCGCCGCACTACGGGCCGGTTACTTTTTCCCTCCCGCTGCTGATTGCTTTGCGCCTTCCAGCACTCCGAGCACCTCATCCTCGCGCAGGATCAGGTACTCTTCGTCGTCAATTTTGATTTCACTTCCCGAGTATTTTCCGAAAAGGATACGGTCGCCCGCTTTCACGTCCAGCGGGATGAGCTTACCTTCTTCCGTTTTCTTGCCATTGCCGACGGCAATCACTTGACCCTCTTGCGGCTTTTCTTTCGCCGTATCCGGGATGATGATGCCACCTTTAATGGTTTCCTTCTCTTCAATACGCTTAATCAGGAGCCGATCGTGAAGAGGCCTTACGGTCATGCTGCTTTCTCCTTTCCTGTTGTTTGCGTTTTAGTAAGAATCCGAGCTAATGCAGGGATGAAACCTAGATTTAGCACTCAAAGGCTTCGACTGCTAATTCTATAGAACCACCGGGCGCTCTGTCAAGCAGAACCCGCAGCGTCACGTAATGCCTCAGTTTTGAGAGCGTAGCGCCGCCGTCCCGGCGGCAAACGCCGGCAAGATGCCGGCGCCACAGCGAGCGGCGAACCTAAAACTGAGGGCTTACAGCGTGACCCGTTTCACGCGGCTCTAACCCTAACACACCGGCCACGCCGCGCATGGCCTCAATACAAAAGCCAATGTGTTCTTCCAGTGGAATTTCCAGCTCCTGCGCGCCGAGGCGGATATCCTCACGGCTCACCGACCGGGCAAATGCCTTATCCTTCATCCGCTTAATCACGGACCTCGTTTCCAGATCCTTTATACGGCCCGGGCGAACCAGCGAGCAGGCTGTAATGAAGCCGGCCAACTCGTCACAGGCAAACAACGTTCGCGCCAGGCGTGTGTCTCTTGGAACCCCCGTATAGTCCGCATGGCCCAGAATCGCCCGCCGCACCCCTTCCGGGCATCCTCGCTCCGCCAGAATCTCGCTTCCCTTGAGCGGGTGATCCGGGCCATTCGGGTAAACTTCATAGTCAAAATCGTGGATGAGACCCACGCATCCCCATTCGTCCCCATCTTCACCGAACTTCAGAGCGTAGGCTCGCATGCACGCTTCCACCGCCAACGCGTGCTTCCTCAGGCTTTCGCTCTTGGTGTATTCGCACAACAGGTTCCAGGTGCTTTCACGATCCATAGGCTCCTCGAGATCGAGTGTCTGATATCTACCTTGTTTTCAAAAACTTACTGGGATACGGACGGAACGTATCTTATAAACCAATTTGTTTCAAACACTTACTGGGATTGTTGGTTGGGGCCCTCTTCGCTATTGTTTGTTTTCAATAAGTTACTGGGTTTGTTGGTCACAGAAATTCGCAATGCCTTCACGACCACATGCCTGAATCCCATATCTTGTGCCTGCCTGTTGATAGTGCCGCTGCCTACTCTAAAAACTGTGATAGCTTGCTGCAGTTCCGCGCGCGTCGTGCTGCCGCTCGTCCCGACTTCCCGGATTCGCCATCGCCGGTTGGAGCATGGCCGCATTCAGCGTATCAGAACGTGATGAGATAAGGGGGACGAATAGGACACAATTTCTGAGACCAGCCAGCGGGAATTGAGGAATGACGGTTGCCTGTTGCCTACGGTCTACTGCCTATTGCGTCCCTGTCTTAGGCGCCGCAAACCTCGACGGATCAATTGATACGTTCTGCTTCAGAGTCGAAATTTGAATCGTAAAGCTCATTCCCGGCCGCGCAATGGTCCATTGATAAGGTATCCGGACGCCGTCCACTTCGCGATAGCCCGCATAATCCACCTCGGTCGGATTCGGACCGAGTGCGGTTTCGGAGAACGTTTCTGTACGCAACAGCAATCCGGATTGCGGATCGAAATCAAGCTTTACGGGCGGCTGGCCGTGCGTGAAAGCGTAAATCACGGCAGCGTTCTTCCCGTTCACTTTTTCCGGACGGCCCGAATGCAGGTTTGGATAAAGCTGCTTCAAGGTGAGCGCCAGGTTGAACTCCGCGTTCAGGCGCGCAGCGTCAAGGTCGTCCCCCGTCATCATGCGCGGCGGTCCCGGCCCTCCGCTCATCCACCCTTCGCTGCCGTTGTATGCGGTGACGCTCTCACCGTGCGGCATCGTCGTCACGGAAACGCGCGCGTCTGGCGCCTGGCTGTAAATGGTTATGGGAACACGCCTGCCGCCGAATCCCGTCAACGTTCCCGTTTCAATTCGCGAAGTGATTTTCTGGAGAGCTTCTGTGCCTCCGACCGCTTGAGTATATTTCGCCAGAATCTCGTCCGGCGAGAGTTGTGGCGTCGAAGCCGAAGCTACGGGCATTTCATTCATCGCAACTTCCGTAATCGCCGGAACACCCTCCGGGTGCGGCGAGCCGCGATGGCAGGTGTAACACGTCACCACTTTCCTCCCGCCAAAGTTGGCGTCGTCGATGGCAAGCTCCATTCGGATCATCTTCCGCGCCGTCAGCTTGGCTCGTTTCGTATCCAGCGCGCGGTCCCTCACGTGGCAGAAGCTGCATCGCACGCCGAGAGATGATGCGATGAACAGCATGGTCGGAAACAATTGACTGGCAGGAATGGTTTTAAGGACCTGGATATTCTTGAAAGCCTGGCCGGCAGTTTTACCCGCCAGGTCCGGCATCTGCGGCGGGCCGCCGCGCGCAGGCGTCTGACGGACGGTCATCACCAGGCCCAGGATTGAGCCCGCCACAATCGCTCCAACAATCGCTCCCGTCTGCCGCAGCCTATGCATTTTCAGCTCCCCGTAGCGTGAATAGGGCCGCAGTATATCACAGGTCCGTACAGCGCCCGGCCAACCGGCACGAACCCTTTCGACATAGCTTGCCGTGCCCGTAAATATACGTCACCGTATCGGGATGTTATCAGAGCCAAAGGGGTTCTCTCGGCCGCGCAAGGATTGTCGAATGACATCATCGCTTCACGTTTGGACACGCCTCGTCAGAATCTTGCCCAGGCCGCTCAGTGATACCAATCCACAAGCAGAAGGTCGCGCAGCCGGGAGAATCCTTTCGTATTGCGGGTGACCAGCGTGGCTCGATTGGCAAGCGCGATACCCGCGATCAGGTTATCCAGCGGTCCGATAGGAAGCCCCCGCTTTTCCATGTCAGCGCGCACGATAGCAGCGGATCGGGCCGCGGCGCGGTCAAGGGGCAGCACGGAAACCGGTGCAAGGAAGATGTCAAATTGCCGGCGCCGCTTCGTGGGTTGAGAGGATTTCTCAATGCCGACTTCGATCTCGTAAAGGGACACCGTCGAGATCGCAACCTCGGCAGGTGGCGTAGCAAAGAGGTGCTCAGCCACCTTGCCTTCCCCCTTGAAGAAATGAATCAGCGTGTTCGTATCGAGCAAAAACATCGGAAATCACAGAGGCGGGTTGGATCAACCGGCTACATCCGGGGGGATAGCGAACCGTTATAACCGCGCGCGACCCACGTCCTTGGAAGTGAAGGGTCGGATCTCCTTAAGATCAGGAAAATCAGGCCAAGCGCCCGCCAATTCCCGCGCCTCCGCTGGCCACTCCGTGCGCGTCCGGTTCTCCACCAAACCCGCGATCCAGCGGCTCACGGACACACCCGCTTTCCGAGCCGCCAGTTTGACGCGCTTCTCGGCGGCATCATTGAGATAGATTGTCACTTGAGCCATGCCTGCACCTCTTAAACGCGAGCACGTATATGGGCAATTATAATTTAGCAATGGACTTTTTCCAAGGCCTTTGAAATCAGGGGTGAACATCCTGTTGAGTTTCTTTCCAAGCCGGCGCCATTCCCGAACCCCAGTCTGGCCGCCAGCCCTGACCCCCGATCCGTCGATAAGGGACGGAGCGGTTTACTCAACCGGGTTCTCGAACCACGCGGCAGAGAGTTTGGACCGAGGCAGCTCCGGGGTTCGCTAATTTCGTGGAGCGTTTACGATTTTTGTGGACTACCGAAGCCCGCCGAGGTTTCGCACCGCGAAAACGAGAGACACTTCGAACTCAGGTTCGAGAAAGGGC
>JASHON010000159.1 GCA_030041095.1 Terriglobia bacterium | reverse complement strand
CCGCCCTGCCAGCGGTCTTCGAACGCGAAGCGCTCAGCTTCTTCGCCCCAGATCATTTCGTAAGACCGCTGAGAATAAAACGGCGGATCAATGTAAATCAGATGCACAGACTTGTCGGGTATGGTGTCCAGAACGAAAAGGCAATCGCCGCAGTACAACTGATTCGTAGCGCTGATTCCGGGAAGCGCACGCTGCACCATTACTGCGCAATCTTACTCAGCAATTCCTTCAAAGTCCATACGTGGTCTGTAACCCCAGCTTCCATCGGAGGGGTTACGCCGAGCTTGCTGGCTTGCGCTCAGTTTCGTATACTGGGCGCTCAAGGAGCGACTTCTTTCCTCACCGGCCGGACGCCCTCTCAAAAAACCTCTCCGGCAGCGAAGGCCATGATGCGCGAAACAAGATTTTCAGCGTTGATTCTTGCGGCCGGCAAGGCGACCCGTTTCAAGTCCGACCTGAGCAAGCTGTTGCATCCGTTGGCGGGCCGGCCCATGGGCGAATATGCGCTGCGCGTGGCGATGGCGTGCCAGCCCGAGCGCACTTACATGGTGATTGCGCCCGGAAGCGACGAAGTGCGGGCCGCCTTTGCGCGCGACGGGCTCCGGTTTATCGTTCAGCGCCAGCAGCGTGGAACCGGCGACGCGGTGATCGCAGCTCGCACGGAATTGGAAAAGTGCCCCAGCCCTTCGGTCGCGGTTCTCGTGGGCGATTCACCTTTGCTGAACCCGGAGACGCTTGCCGGCCTGGTGGATTTCCACTCGCAATCCCGTGCCGTTCTCACCGTCCTGACGACGCGCCTGGACAATCCGCAGGGCTACGGACGGATTCTGCGAGGCGCGGGCTCGCGCGTTCGCGCCATTATCGAAGAGAAGGACTGTACGCCCGCCCAGAAAAAAAACCGTGAGGTGAGCTCCGGCATTATGTGCTTTTCGCGGTCCGCGCTGCTGGAGCATCTCGACGAGCTTACGGACACGAACCAGCAGAAGGAATTCCTGCTCACGGACATGGTTCGCATCTTCAGCCGCCGCCGCCTCAAAGTCCTGGGATTTCCTTTTCGGAATTCCCGTGAGGTGCTGGGCGTCAATGACCGGATTGAATTGGCGAAGGCGGAAAAAATCATCCGGCGCCGCAAGGCAGACTCGCTGATGCGCAGCGGTGTCACGATTGTGGATCCGCGCTCGGTGGTGATCGATGAGCCGGTTGAGGTTGGCCGCGATACACGTATTGAGGCAGGCGTGCAGCTCCTGGGCTCGACGCGCGTGGGAAGCAATTGCCACCTGCAAGCCTATTCGGTGCTGACCCACTCGGTCTTGGAAGACAACGTCACGCTGTTTCCTTTCTGCGTGATTTCGAACAGCGAGATCAAGGCCGGCGCCAAAGTTGGGCCGTTTGCACGCTTACGCGAGGGCGCGCTGATTGGACCCGAAGCTGCCATCGGCAACTTTGTGGAAGTCAAGAACTCGACCGTTGGCCGCGGCTCCAAATCGATGCACCTGAGCTACCTGGGCAACGCTACGGTCGGAAACAAGGTCAACGTCGGGGCAGGCACCGTCACCTGCAACTACGATGGCGAGAAGAAACATCCGAGCATCATTGAAGACGAAGTGTTCGTAGGCAGCGGGTCGATGCTGGTGGCGCCCATCCGGATCGGCAAACGCTCCTACGTAGCGGCGGGGTCAACCCTCACGGAAGACGTGCCTCCCGAGTCGCTGGCACTCGGACGAGCTCGCCAGGTGGTGAAACCGGGCTGGACACGCGAGCGAAACGCACCTCAAAACCGTGCCAATTCAATTCCTGAAACCGACTCTGACTAGTACGGATCTCGCTTCGGATCCATAACTGGTTTACAGAATGTTCGGGAGCCAAGGCCAGGGACCGTTCAGCAAATTTTACATTTTCGGCGTAAGAAATGCGCTTTCGATAACTCCTCAGTCACTAGGGGACTATTTTTATCTATCTTGTTTTGAATAAGATATCCTAAATTGGCAATGGCACTAACCGTGCAATTAGTGGGGGGTTGAGTCATCGTAAGGCTCGTGATTCGGGATGAACCAAGGAGGATGGAAATGACAAACGACAGCAGTTCCGAGGAAAAGCCGATTATTGTTAACGCGGAGAGGCCAGGCCACACGGGGAAATTTATCGCTATCTTCGTGATCCTTGGGCTCCTGGTAATCGGGGAGATTTATTCGATGAGCCGGCTGGGCGGCATTGAAACCGATGTTATCAACCGGCAGGCGCGGCTCGCCGACCAGTTGAATCACGATATGGCGACGAAGTTCCAGGCCATGGCGAACGCCAACGCTCAGTCACTGCAACAAATGCAGGACGCTGTGAGCGACCTTTCGTCCAAGATGGGAGTCTCTGAACACCGGGCCTTGGCAGGAGCGCGCTATGCCAGCTCTCTGGCTCGCAAGCTTGCCAGACAAGACAAGGTAAACAACGAAGCGCTGCAGATGGAGTTGGCGGAAAAGGCCGATCAGACGAAGCTTGATTCCGTGAACCATGACGTCGCCACCACACAGTATGGCTTGAACCAAACGTCGACCAAAGTGGACACGCTGGCAAAGGACCTCGGTATGGCCCGAAGCAGCATGGGAACCCTGATCGCGACCAGTCAGCAGGATATCGCTGCCCTTAGGAAGCTCGGTTTGCGCGATTACTACCAATTTGATGTCCGGAGAAATCAACGGCAGACCGTGGCAGGGATCACGCTGGACCTGAAGAAAGCGAATATGAGGCGCCATTATTACAACATGATGCTGGTGTTCAGCGACATGGACGTCTACAAAAAGGACCTTGTGATCGATTCGCCTTTCTTCTTCATGCCCAAATACATGCACCAGTTTTACGAAATGGTGGTCTACCAGATTGGGCCCCACTGGGTGAAGGGCTACATCAGCACGCCCAAGGACGCCCTCAAGCAGTTGGCAGCATCGAGCGGCGATTCCGGCTCCGCGAACTAACGATGTGAGGCAACGGGTAGCCGCAGTTACGTCTGCGGCTGCTCGCCCCCGCAGGTTCGATGGAGAATCTGCGAACTGATCCTCTTTGAACCTTCCTTCCTGCTTGTTTCCCCCTCTTTTTTTTCGCGCTCGCGGCACAGCCGCATCATGCCAGTGCGACATTGCTGAGCAAATGCAGAGATGCTTCGCTTCGCTCAGCATGACAGAGTAGCCTTTTCCCCGCAGCGTGTTTAGCCCCTGGTTGCGCCGCCCAGCGGCTAAACCCGTTGGAGTTTGCGACGCGGTGCGGCATGACTGAAGTCATGCCCTGATACGGGGGCACGAAGCGGCTGCCGGAGCGCCCGGAAAACGGCGTGTGAAGGGTGGAAACTCAACGGGAAGCCTTGCCCCTTTTCCCACGTCAGGCGGCGGAGCCGCATCAGGCGCCTTGGCCGCTTCTGCACGCAACATCCATACCCTTGTGTCATAGTTGTACGAGTGCTGCCGGAGCATCAGCATTGAGTATCCGGCAGGAGGCCGAAGATACCGGACCGCCTGAAAAGGAGCTGACTATGCCCACGAGGATGATTTCAAAAATGCGGAATATCGTCCTGGCCCTATTGTTCTTACTGTTGGCAACAGTCGCCCCAGCGCAAACCCCGCAGAGTCTTTCGCCCACCAGCCGGAAAGACCTTTCCATCACAGTCTATGAAGCCGGACTTGCCCTTGTTCGAGATAGCCGCGAAGTCCGCTTGCCTGTCGGCACGGTGCGCGTGCGACTTACCGGCATCCCATCGCACATCGAGCCGGACTCAGTGCAAATCGAATCAGCGAGCGCCCCTGAGCGCCTGGCCGTCCTCGAGCAAAATTACGAATATAGTCCTCTGAGTGCCAACCAACTGCTGGAACGCTACATCGGACGTGAAGTGACGATTGTGCGACTGAGGGTCGAAAACAAGTCTCAAGTGGAAGAACCCGTTCTGGCCACGCTCGTGTCGGACACAGGTTCGCCCATCTGGAAAATTGACGGCAAACTCGTGACCGGCGTGCGCTCCAACCATTACATTTTTTCGAATCCTCCGCCGGATCTCTTCCCCAAGCCCACGCTGATTTGCCTGCTCAACAATCATGAAGCTGGGAGTCAAACCCTGCAATTGACTTACCTGACCACCGGTATTCAGTGGAGCGCCGCCTACTTGTTGACTCTTCACCCAGCGGATGAGAAAGCCGATCTTCTGGGATGGGCCAGCATCGCCAACCAAGCTGGAGCGGACTTTCCGCACGCAACTTTGCAGCTTGTGGCGGGAACCGTGCACCAGGTGGAAGCCCGGCCTCGGCCGCTCTTTTCGATAGCCGGGTCCGCAGGGGGAATGGCCGAGTCGCCGAATTTCACGCAACAACCATTCTCTGCCTATCATCTCTACACACTCGCGCGCCGCACTTCGCTGCTCAACGGCGAATCCAAACAAATCAGCCTGGTTCGCCTCCTCAGCCTACCGTTCACGAAAGATTACGAAGTGAATGGGAGATCGTATGACTATCGCATGCCGCAGCCATCCGGCGCGCCGTGGAGCGACCCTGTGGAGCTGCACCTACGGTTCCGAAACGTGAATCCAGGCGGACCCGCAGAGCCGTTGCCCGCGGGGATCGTTCGTGTTTATCAGGCAGGTCCGGAGAATCGCGTGCAACTGCTGGGAGAAGATCGCATGGGCAACACGCCGGAAGGCGAGATGGTGAACCTCAACGCCGGCAACGCATTTGATGTGGTTGAGCGGAGAAAACAGTTAAGCTTTCGCAGGCTGGGGCCGGAAGTCTCCGAATCCGTTTATGAAATCACGCTTCGGAACCATCGCCCGCGGCCCATCACCGTTACTGTGAACGAGCCGTTCAATGGCGACTGGAGGATTCTGAGCTCAACGCTTCCTTATGAGAAGACCAGCGCGTTCTCCGCACGCTTCCGCGCCCTGGTACCCAGCCAGGGCCAGACGGAATTTCAATATCGGGTACAGGTGAACTGGGGTGGCGCGGTGCAGTAGAGATGCATGGGTTGGCGTGTCAGGCGGCAGCCTTTCGCGCCCACGCGCCAATAAATACGGGACTCGTCAGCATTCCACCTCGGGCGCGGAATTCTTCCGCCATCCGCTTCGCGTACGTTTCAATATCCAGTTCCTGGGCAGTTGCCAAGCCGTGTTTGATGATGGCGGGCATTATGCCCCGAAGCCCCATGACGATGAACTCGGCAATGTGGTCCACAGCGGGATCCTGCGATCCGAGCGCTCCAACATGCGTCGCGAGAGTTGGCGCCGGGAGGCCTGCGGCAATGAAACTTGGATAGAGCATTGGCCCCATGCATCGTACCGCCCCGGAGAGCTCCTGCACTTTCCCCATTAGCTCGAAAGTGCGATCGAACAAAGGCGCCGGCGGATAGGAGCGTCCGGCGTTATCGCTCTCCTGAAACGCGAGAATGCCTCCGGAACGAACGTGGCGCGCAAAACAGCGCAGAGCTTCAACCGGATCGCGATAGTACATGAGAACGAAACGGCCCACGATGGCATCGAACGGTTCGTCGAATGTCATTTGGGCGGGATCGCCGTGTACGAAGGTGACGTTGGAATAACCCAGGGCCTCAGCGCGCTGGCGAGCTCGCTCGAGCGCTTCGGGAGCGCGATCGGCGCCCGTCACCTGGCCATCAGCTCCCACCAACTCCCGCACAAGAAATGCCACATCGCCCGCGCCGCTTCCGACATCAAGCACATTCATTCCTGCCGTGACGCCGGCTTGCTCGAAGCATGAGCGGGTGAAGGGTTCCAGAATCTTCGCTTGGAAAGCGAGCCGGTCAAGCTCCTGGGGCGAGTGGCCCAACGCGTATTGGCTGGATTGCTGAATAGGCTCCGGCATAACTCATCTCCTTTGGATTCTGCACCCGCGGATGGCTCGGCCACGGAAAACGAGGGTGCGAACTCCTCATCATCCGCGATAGGCCAGCAGGAAATCAACAGCCCTTCGCGGCTTGCTGTTTTCACCAGGATCGTTACGTGGTTTAATAGGTCTGACATTTACCGTATGAAACGCCCCGTCCTGAATTACACATGCCTTCTGGTGATGTTGGCCGCAGCGGTGGTTTATCAGTGGCACGTGACGGAATACTGGTTTCCGCGGTGGTTCCACAACCCGAACGGCAACAACACTCAGCCGTTCGTGGTTGAGCCGTCGCGTCAAGGCCTGAGGGTCAGTCAGATAAGCCCGGAAGCAGCAAGGGCGGGTCTGAAGCCGGGCGATATTCTCTCTGCAGTTAACGGCAAGCCGGCAACAGGCATCGCCGTCCTGAGCGAAGCGTTGGCCGCCACGGTTCCCGGAGGCAAGTTCAATGTGGCGATCGAGTCACGCACGGCGCGCGGCCAGCTCGCCAGTCATGAAATTGCTCTCACCAAGCCGCCAGCCCAGGCGACCTCGGCACTGAGCGTTCTCGTGTTCCTGATTATGCCCATGTTCTGCTTCGCGCTTGGCTTCTGGGTCGCATTCATTCGCCCGCGAGATCATCTTGCCTGGTTATTGCTCGCATTGATGATCAGCTTCGCCGCAAGTTTTCCCCCGGGCGCTGAATTCTGGGGACCCGGCAGCCGGGATTTCGGCGCAGCCTACCACGGCGCGCTCTCCAATACGTTGCCTATCTGGATGTTTCTATTCGGGCTCTATTTTCCTGAGCCTTTTCGCGTGCTGAAACGGAAGATCGTTTGGAAAGCTGCCTGTTGGGTGGTTCTTGCTCCACTCGCGGCCTTTGCCCTGCTGGAATCCATTATCGCTGTTGGCGCAACAGAAAACTACCGCTCCATTCTGTTCGCTCTCGGCATCGCCATTCCGCTGGCCAAGGTCTGCACCGCACTTTCGTTCATTGCCTTCGGAGCCTTCTTCGCCTTGGTTTTCGCTAAAGGACGAATGGCAACTTCAAGAGATGCGCGGCGCCGCTTGATGGTGGTCTCCGCCGGCTCTTGCATCAGTCTCGCGCTCGTTCTTGTCCTTGCCGTGATTTCCACCGTCAAAGGAACCCCAATTGACAATTCGGCTCCTCATTGGTTGACGGCCATTGCCTTCTCACTACTCTTCCTCTTTCCACTTACGCTGACATACGTGATCGTGGTGGATAAGGCGATGGACGTGCGAGTGGCCATCCGCCAGGGCCTTCGATACACCGTCGTCAAGAACGGAATCATTGTGCTTCGGGTTGTCTTCGTGAGCGTGCTGGTTATTCTGATGATCGACTTCATGAGCCATCCCGAAGGCCACCGGTTCCTTCCCTGGCTGGTTCTGGGCGGTGGAATCGGAGTGATCACCGCGACGGCGCCGCTGACGCACCGATTGACGGCCTGGGCGGACCGCAAGTTCTTTCGAGACGCCTACAACGCAGAGATGGTCTTATCCGATCTCGGGGAAAAGGTAAGAAGGATCATCGAAACGAATCCCTTACTCGAGACGGTGTGCCAGGCGATTGCGGACACCTTGCACGTTCCGTCGGTGGCCGCGCTCATTTTCGATAACGATCACTTCGCTCCTGCGTACGCGCTGGGCTATTCTCAGCCTCCGGACGTCAGCTTTCCTGCGCAGTCCGGCACTGTGCGCTATCTCGCTTCTATCCGCGAGCCGGTTCATATTCATCCCAAAGACCGGCATTCCTGGATCTACTGGAGAAGCGGAATGACACGGGAAGAGCTCGCCCGGCTTTCCGCTCTGCACGCCAAACTTCTGCTGCCGCTGACCACGCGTGACGAGTTACTGGGCTTCATCAGCCTGAGTGAGAAGCGGTCGGAGGAGCCATTTTCCGGTTCGGACGTGCGGCTGTTGAAATCCGTCGCCACTCAAACCGGCCTCGCGCTCGAAAACGCCAGGCTGAGCGCGGCCATGGTTCGAGAAGCGGCTCAGCGCGAAAAATTGAATCGCGAGCTCGAGATCGCACGGGAAGTTCAGGAGCGGCTCTTCCCTCAGAAGTTGCCGACGGTTCCCGGCCTTGACTACTGTGGCACGTGCCGGACGGCGCTTGGAGTGGGCGGCGATTACTTCGATTTTCTGGCGCTGCCCGGAGGGAAGCTCGGCGTCGCGGTGGGCGACGTCTCCGGCAAAGGCATCGCTGCGGCGCTGATGATGGCGAGCCTGCAGGCCTCGCTGCGCGGCGAGGCCGCCCGTGCCGATGGAGACCTGGCCGGTCTGGTGGCTAACGTCAATCGCATGGTATACGAAGCCTCTTCAGTCAATCGCTACGCAACGTTCTTTTACGGACAGTACGAGCCGTCATCACGCCGGCTCACTTACGTGAACGCCGGACATAATCCTCCCTTCGTCTTTCACAAATCAGGAACCGATGCTGGCATGATCCGTCTGGAAACGGGCGGCACAGTGGTTGGAGTGATCGAGCATGCCAGCTATGCGCAGGAAACGGTATCGCTTGAGGCCGGAGACGTGTTCGTAGCGTATACCGACGGCATCACAGAGTCCATGAACCCGCATGACGAGGAGTGGGGCGAAGAGCGGTTCCTGGCCACTTTAGGCACTGCGCTCGATCTGCCCGCTTCTGAGATGGCCTCCCGAATCATGAACACCGCCACGCAATTTGCCTCCGGCGCCCCCCAGCACGACGACATGACGCTCGTCATTCTTCGCGTCAATGGCTGAGCGATCCCTGACAGGCTGTGGGAAAAGCCTTTCGGGGAGCTGACGTAGCGCCGGCTTCCAGCCGGCAACTCCCTTCAATTCAACGGAGGCCGGCAAGATGCCGGCGCACCATTCGCGGTGGCCGCTTACGGGGGACCTTCTTTTGCATAGAACATGTAGGAGACGGCCGGAGGCGACTCGCCGCGATGGTAGCTCCAGGCGCGGTCCCGGAGGGCACGGTCCGGGGCGGAAACCCTTTCCCGCTGCCGGAGAAAATCGATCCAGGAATCGACGACAAATGTTTCAACAAAGCGGTCCGGCTCCCGGGCATCCTGAAAGACTCCCCAGCGGATGGCGCCGTTGCGCATTCGCATCTCCCGGACGCCGTGGATGGCGTGGGTGAAGGCAGCGTGATCTTCCTGGCGAATCTGATACTCGATGGTCACCATGACGGGACCGTCTTCCGGGCGCGGCTCGATGACCAATTGCGGCGCCGCACGGTTCAGGCGGTAAGGGCTCTGGTCAGGCGGCATTTCCCGCAAAAGATGGAATCGGTTGGCGAAGGGAAGGCTTAGCAGGAGCGTCAGAGCCGCTGCAAGCAAAGCGTGCGGAGTGGAAAAATGTTCCGCCAGAAATCCCCAGAGCGCGCTGCCCGCGGCCATGCCTCCCCAGAAAATCATCTGGTAGGTTCCAAGCGACCGCGCCTGCACCCAGGGCGGCGTTAAAAGTTGCACGGTGACGTTGAGCGTAGAAGTGGTGCTGGTCCAGGCAAATCCTGCCGCCAGCAACGACAGCACGATCAACGGAATGTTTCGTTCCAGGGCAAGAATGGCCAGAGTAGCCGCAAAGACCACGGAGGAAGAGGCCACAATCGTGCCGGGAGCCAACCGTTGCCGCACCCGCGGCAGGAGCGAAGCCCCGACAACCGCACCCACGCCCAGACAACCGTTCAGAATGCCGTACGCCATAGCTCCCCGGCGCAGGTCCTGCCGGGCAACCACCGCCAGCAAGGCCCACACGGCGCTGGCAAAACCAGTAAACATGAACGTTCGATAGAAGGTTGCCCGCAGCTCCGGCGTGTAGCGCAAGTACCGCAGGCCGGACCATAAGGCGGCGGATAACCGCTCGGCGGGAAGGGCGCTCTTGAACAACGGCGCGCGTTTCCAGTAATAGAGCACGGCGATGACGGCGACAAATGAAAGCGAGTTCACCAGAAAGACCGATCCCGCCCCCATCATGACGGTGGCAAAAGCTGCCACCATCAGACCGCCCAGCGCCGGTCCCACGGCGCGAGCCAGATTGTAACCGGCGCTGTTGGTGGCAATAGCATTGGGCAATTCCGAGCGCGGAACAAGCTCCGGGACGATGGCCTGCCAGGCAGGATTGTTCATAGCGCTGCCGATGTTCAGCAGGAAAGTGAGCACCAGCAAAGTCCAGGGTGAAATGATGCCGGCAAAGGTCAGGACACTGAGTAGGGCAACCGTAACCAGCATCCACGTTTGCCAAAAGAGCAGGAGCCGCCGGCGGTCCAGGATGTCCGCCGTGGCGCCCGCCGGATAGCCCAGCAGCAAGACGGGTAGGCCAGCCGCGGTCTGCATCAGAGCGATGAGCAGCGGCGAAGTCGTCAGCGAGGTCATCAACCACGTACCGGCCGTATCCTGCATCCAGCTTCCGACGTTTGACACCACGGAGGAAGCCCAACAGTTGCGGAAGGCAGGATGGCGAAGCGTCGCCCACGCGGATGCGTGCTCGGTTTCAGTCGTCGTGGTCAAGATTCACCTAAAAATAATGATCATAGCAGGAACGAGAAAGCCGGCTGAAATTCCGCTTGCATATGAGGCGGAAAAGAGCGATACTCCCCTCAGTCTATGATGCGAGCTGGACCCGAATGACGGCGGACGTCGCGTGGGTGATGAAGCAACGTAGCGCGAACCTCCGCCCTTGACGTCTGCGGGTTCTCCGAGATTTCAGGGAAAAGCCGCAGACCCGGGAACAGCGTGGGTCTGCGCTACCAACTGGTTGGTGATCGGTAATGTTTCCCGAATGGATGGCTGCATTGCGGCTGCGAATCAAGGTGCTATTTCGTCGCCGGCAGCTTAACCGCGACTTGGACGACGAGCTGCAATTTCACCTCGCTATGCGCGAGCAGAAATTGACGGAATCAGGTGTGCCGGCAGAGGAAGCTCGCTACGCTGCGCGGCGAGAGTTCGGGAACGCAACAAGCGCAAAACAAACCAACCGAGGAATGTGGACCTTCCCTTTACTTGAAACCCTCTTGCAAGACTTGCGCTACGGCTTGCGCCAGTTTCGGAGGAATCCAAGCTTTGCAGCTATCGCGATCATCACGCTGGCCCTCGGAATGGGCGCCACCACTGTGATCTTCAGCGTGGTCGACGGCGCGCTGCTTCACCCGTTTCCTTACAAAGACGCGAACGACATCAGCATCTTCCGTATCCACAATTCGAATGAAGCCGGCAATACGGGCCGGCTGTGGCTCTCAGTTCCGGAGTTTCTCGATTATCGCGAACAGAACCACGTGTTCGCGGACATGACGGGCACGGGACCCGGAAGCGTGCTGTACACGACCGGTGGGACCACCGAGGACCTGAGCGGAGCCTATGTCACCGGGAATACGTTCGTGTTTTTGGGCGTAAGGCCGCTGTTCGGCCGGTACATCAACCCGGACGATGGAAAACCCGGCGCACCCGCGGTCTTTGTAATGAACTATAGGATGTGGCAGGAGCGGTTCCACGGCGACCGAAGCATTCTGGGAAGAACGTTCACGCTGAACGGGGCGCCGAGGATGCTGGTCGGCATCATGCCCCCGCGCTTTCAGTACTTCGGTGCGGCTGTGTGGCTGCCGCTCAGTCTTGGTCGCAATGGCGTGAACGCCACCGGAGGCACGGAGACGGCCGGCCAGCAGATCTATTTAATTCCCGAAGAACGCCGCAAGCCTGGCGTGAGCCTGAAAGCAGTAGAGGCGGATCTAAGCGTGATCGCCCTACGGCTGGCCAAGGTGTTTCCGAATGACTATCCAAAACGCTTCAGCGTGCAGACGGATACGCTGGCAAGCGACGTGGTAGGCGGCTTCAAGACGATGCTTTACATCCTGCTGGCCGCCGTAGCCATGCTGCTGCTGATCGCCTGCAGTAACGTAGCGAACCTTCTGCTCGCACGCTCGACGTCGCGCGAGAAGGAGATTGCCATTCGTTCCGCCATGGGAGCGAACCGCGTGCGGCTGATTCGGCAACTGCTGGTGGAAAGCCTGGCTCTGGCGGCGGCGGGCGGCGCCGTAGGCTGCTTGCTTGCGTACGCAGGATTGAAAGCGGTTATGGCCGTAATGCCGCCGAACATCCTGCCGAGTGAGTCAGTCATCGAACTGAACACCGCCGTGCTGCTGTTTACAGCGGGCATCGCTGTGGTCACCACGCTGTTGGTTGGTCTCGCGCCCGCGCTGCACACCGTGGGTGGCGAGTTACACGGCCGCCTGAAGGATACTGGCTGGGGAGTCCGGGGAAGCTCCGCACAGGGCCGATTCCGGGCTGCCCTGGTGATGGCGGAGGTAGCGCTCTCTGTTGTGCTGCTTACGGGCGCCGGTCTGATGATGCGAAGTTTTTTTGCCGTGGAGCGCGTGGATCTGGGTTTCGATCCCGCAAACATTCTGGCGATTGAGATGGCTTTTCCGCAAGGCCGTTACCAAACTCCCGACCAGAGCAAGATTTTGTTCCAACAGCTTTTGCCGCGCATCGGCGCTCTCCCTGGCGTCGTCTCCGATGCGGAGACCGTCACGCTGCCGCCTTTCGGCGGGCCGGAAAGCGAGGTGACCATCCCCGGCAGGACTCACAGCCGGCGCTGGGACGCTATGCTCGAGCTGTGCAGTCAAGGCTGGTTCCGGACTGTCGGAATCCCGCTGGTGCGAGGCCGCCTGCTTTCAGCGGACGACGTCAATTCGGCCCATCAGACCGCAGTGATCAACCGGACCCTGGCGCGGCGGTACTTCGGTAAAGAAGACCCCATCGGCCAGAAGATCACGTTCAAGGCGCTCGATACCGCACCCGGCGCCACGCACCCTCTCGCTTTTGAAATCGTCGGCATTGTAGGTGACGCCAAGAACGACGGAATCGAGCAGCCGACGGTCCCTGAAGCCTTTGTACCCTACACGGCAGGCAGCTTTGGCCGGAGAGGCCTGCTGGTGCGGGCTGCCTCCAATCCCGCCGCAATGCAGAACAGCATCAGCCATGCGGTCTGGTCGGTGGACCCGGCCATCGCCATTGCGCAGATGGATTCCCTTCCGAGCCTTCTGAAAGATTATGCCTACGCGCAGCCGAGGTTCGGGCTTGTGGTTCTGGGTGTGTTTGCTGCCCTCGGTCTGGTGCTGGTGGTCGTCGGCGTCTTCAGCGTAATGGCCTACTCGGTCTCGCTCCAGACGCACGACATCGGCATCCGCATGGCGCTGGGAGCGCAGAAGGGCGATGTGCTGAGGATGATTGTTGGCCAAGGAATCAAGCTGGCGCTGGTTGGTGTGGTAATCGGACTCGCCGTTGCGCTCGCGCTCACCCGCTTTTTAGCAAGTCTGCTCTATAGCGTCATGCCTACCGACCCGGCGACGTTTATCGCGGTTTCGGGCATTTTGATCGCGGTGGCGTTGCTGGCGTGCTACATCCCGGCGCGCCGGGCGGCGAAAGTCGATCCGATGGTAGCGTTGCGACATGAATAAAGCGGTGGCAGGTGACGAGTGATAAGCGAGGTTGGCGCCAAGCATTTCCCACACCGCGTTTTTTGGGTAGCGCGGACCTCCGCTCTTGAGGTTTGCGGCTTCTCCTAGATTTTAGGGAAAAGCCGCAGACCCGGGAACAGCGTGGGTCTGCGCTACCAACTGGGTGGTGGCCGGCCATGTTTCCCGAATGGATGGTTGCATTTTGGCTGCGAATCAAGGCGCTATTTCGTCGCCGGCAGCTTGATCGCGACCTGGACGACGAGCTGCAATTTCACCTCGCCATGCGCGAGCAGAAATTGACGGAATCGGGCGTGCCAGCAGAGGAAGCTCATTACGCCGCGCGGCGAGAGTTCGGGAACACCACAAGCGCAAAAGAAACCAACCGCGGAATGTGGACTTTCCCTTTCCTCGAAACCCTCTGGCAAGACGGTCGCTACTCTTTGCGGCAGTTGCGGCGTCATCCCGGGTTTGCCGCAGTTGCCGTCACCACGCTCGCGCTTGGCATCGGAGCGAATGCGGCAATTTTCAGTCTGGCCAATGCAGCTTTTTTCCGTCGGCTCCCTTTTCCACATGCTAGCCGTCTTGCCTTCCTCTGGCAGGAGAATCAAAAAACGGGAGAGACAGAAGGCGCTGTCTCCTATCCAAACTACGCTGACTGGCGAGCCGAAAGCCATGAATTTGAAGACATGGCATTCATCATGTTCGGCAAAACCTTCCTGACCGGCTCCGGGACGGCGACCACGGTCACCGGCCCGAACGGAACAGAGCTTGTTCCAAGCGCGTTGGTTTCCACGAATTTTTTCTCAGTGTTAGGCGTAAGCCCCATGCTGGGCCGCGGATTTACGCCGGACGATGCCATTTTTGGCCATACGGGCGTAGCAGTGATTGCGTATGGCCTGTGGCGAACTCGATTTGGAGCGGACCCGCATATTCTTGGGCAGCGCAAGAGCTTTGGCGGCGGAGAAGACACGATTATTGGAGTGATGCCTGCCGGCTTCACTTTTCCCACCGGGGTCGAGATCTGGAAGCCGCGCCAGATGAACTCTGTTATGCGAATCAAAACGCGGCAGTACCCCAATATGGCGGTCATCGGCCGGCTCAGGTTTGGTGTGACGTGGCCTCAGGCACGGACTGAGATGAATACAATCGCTGCCCGCCTGGCGGCCGAGTACCCAGCAATCGATCACGGGACGCGAGTCCGGATTGTGCCCCTTCGCGAGCAGCTTTCAGAAAAAGTACGAACGGGAATCCTCGTGCTCTGGGCATTCATCGCGGCAGTCTTGCTGATCGCCTGCCTGAATACTGCCGCGTTGATCATTGGGCGAACGGCTGCCCGGCAGAAGGAAATTGCAGTTCGAATTTCACTAGGATCGACACGACAGCGCCTGGCGCGGCAGTTCGTCAGCGAAAGTCTGGTGCTTGGGTTGTCGGGAGCTTTCTGTGGTGTTTTGATCGCTGGCTGGAGCGTGAGTCTTGTCTCGAAGCTTAATCCAGACATCGCAAAACTCAACGGGGACGTGCTTGGGCTTCATGTGCTCGGCTATACCGCTGCTGTCACCGTCATCGCCGCGTTGCTCTGCGGCATCATTCCGCTCTTTGCCGTGTCACGTATCGAGCCAGGGACGGCCCTCAAGCAAACTTCAGGGAATTCTGTGCCAGCGGTGCAGCTAATGCGCAGGGTTGCTCGTTGTGGCGGAGGTAGCCATCGCGGTTGTTCTTCTTGTCGGCTCGGGGCTGCTGATCCGAAGTTTGCGCCGAATCCTCAGCGTCAGTCCGGGATTCGATGCCGCACACATGCTTGCTTTGCGGTTCTATGACGAGCCTGCAAACAGCCTTAAAGGAAAGGCCGCCCGTGCCGCGGAGATGAGCAAGGTGATGGCGCGTCTCCGAGCAATGCCGGACGTGAGCTCAATCGCTTCGGCTTCATTCACCCTGTTTCCAGACGAGATGTACAGAGTTCCTTTTGAGATTAAGGGTCGCACTGCGGCGGCGCCGGCTGCGAAGTCACTCGTGGTGAACTCTGAAGCCAGCCCGCACTTCTTCCAGGCGATGGGAATTCCTCTGTTGCGCGGCCGGGAGTTCAATCGCATGGACACGACAGAAAAAGCAGCGCCGGTTGCGATCGTCAATGAGGTGATGGCGCGCCGGTATTGGCCGGCGACGGATCCGATCGGCAAGCAATTCAAATTTGCCGATCCCAACTTCAAGAGTCCCTGGTTTACAATCGTTGGCGTTATCGGCGACGTACGAGAGCAGGGGCTGGAGCGGGCGGCGGCGCCGATTGCCTATGTCCCGTCCGGATTGGACACGAGTGATGAAATTGTGATCCGCACCGTTGGGCGCCCGCAGGCACTGGCAGCGCAGGTCCGCGCGGAAATTCACCGGCTGGACAAATACCTCGTCATCTCGCACATGAGAACGGGTGGCTCCATGCTCGCGGAGCCCGAGGCGCAGAGGCGGTTCGACGCCTGGCTCCTTGGTGGATTTGCCCTCCTGGCGTTGGCTCTTGGGGCGGTCGGCATCTACGGCGTCCTGGCATATTGGGTTAGCCAGCGCATACCGGAGATCGGCGTTCGCATGGCTCTCGGCGCGCAGCGCCGCCATGTTCTCGGACTCGTGGTGCGTGAAGGAATGTCCCTCACGCTCACAGGTTTGTGCGTGGGAATCGTAGGGGCGTTGGCGCTGGCACGCCTTCTGTCGAGCATGCTTTATGGCATCAAGCCCACCGATCCCTCGACGTTCGTGGTTGTTCCGCTCCTGTTGATTGCGGTCGCACTGCTTGCCTGCTACATTCCCGCGCGCCGGGCGGCGAAAGTCGATCCGATGGTAGCGTTGCGACATGAATAAAGCGGTGGCAAGTGACGAGTGATAAGCGAAGTTGGCGCCAAGCATTTCCCCGCTCCGCGTTTCTCGGGTAGCGCGGACCTCCGCTCTTGAGGTCTGCGGCTTCTCCCAGATTTCAGGGAAAAGCCGCAGACCCGGGAACAGCGTGGGGCTGCGCTACCAACCGGGTGGTGACCGGTCGTGTTGGCAGAATGGATTGCGGCGCTCAGGCTACGACTGAAGCTCCGCATCCCGCAGTTGTTGGACTGTTTCCCGGACGCTACGTTAGCTCACGCGCAGGTCGAAGCGGTCAAGATTCATCACTTTGGTCCACGCTGCCACGAAGTCGTTCACGAACTTGTCCTGAGAATCCGCACACGCATAGAACTCCGCAAGGGCGCGCAACTCGGAGTTCGATCCGAACAGGAGGTCGACCCGCGTGCCAGTCCACTTCAGTTTACGGCTGGTGCGGTCGCATCCTTCGAACACGTTTTCATCTGAGGTCGCATTCCATTCGGTGCGCATGTCCACGACGTTCACGAAGAAGTCGTTGGTCAGCGTTCCTGTCCGCTTAGTGAAAACGCCATGTTGCGACTTGCCGAAATTCGTTCCCAGGACGCGCATCCCGCCGAGGAGCACCGTCATCTCAGGAGCAGTCAGATTCAGCAATTGCGCCTTATCGATCAGCAATTCCTCCGCTGGTACGCTGAACCTGGTCTTGAGATAGTTGCGAAACCCGTCCGCGACTGGTTCGAGATAAGTGAAGGACTCGACGTCGGTTTGCTCCCGCGAGGCGTCCGTACGCCCCGGCGTGAAGGGAACTTTCACGTCGCATCCGCCGGCCTTCGCGGCTTGCTCGACCGCTGCACATCCGCCAAGAACGATGAGGTCAGCCAGCGAAACTTTCTTCTTCTCGCTAGTCGTCGAAGTATTGAAATCCTTTTGGATGGATTCGAGCGTCTGCAGCACCTTCGCTAGCTGAGCCGGCTGGTTGACCTCCCAGCTTTTCTGGGGCTCAAGACGAATGCGCGCGCCGTTCGCTCCACCGCGCTTATCGGAGCCGCGGAACGTCGCCGCCGCAGCCCAAGCGGTTCCGACGAGCTCCGAGATGGAAAGTCCCGATGCGAGAATCCTGGCCTTGAGGCCGGCAATGTCCTTCAGGTCGACCAGCTTGTGATCGACCGCCGGAACGGGGTCTTGCCAGATCAGCTCTTCGGCCGGAACCTCGGGGCCGAGATAACGCGAACGCGGGCCCATATCGCGGTGAGTGAGCTTGAACCACGCGCGGGCAAACGCATCTGCAAATTCATCCGGATGTTCGTAGAATCGCCGGGAGATCTTCTCGTAGACCGGATCGACCCGCAGAGCAAGGTCCGTGACCAGCATCGTTGGCGCGTGATGCTTCGACGGGTCAAAGGCATCCGGAACTGGCCTCGCACCATTTTTTGCTTGAAACTGATAGGCGCCTGCGGGGCTCTTGGTCAGTTCCCATTCGTAGCCGAACAAGTTCTCGAAAAAGTTGTTGCTCCACTTTGTTGGCGTCTGACTCCATATAACTTCCGGGCCGCCGGTGATCGCGTCTTTGCCCTTGCCCGTGCCATAGCGGCTCTTCCAGCCGAGGCCCATCTCCTCAATGGGCGCGCCCTCAGGCGCGGGGCCAACAAGCTTCGGATCGCCAGCGCCGTGAGTTTTGCCGAAGGTGTGACCACCGGCAATCAATGCGACGGTTTCCTCATCATTCATCGCCATTCGGCGAAACGTTTCGCGAATATCCTTGGCCGCCGCGAGCGGATCCGGCTTGCCGTTGGGCCCTTCCGGATTCACATAGATGAGACCCATTTGCACGGCGGCGAGTGGATTCTCGAGCTCCCGGTCGCCGGTGTAGCGCTTGTCGCCAAGCCAAGTGTCTTCCTTGCCCCAGTAAACGGCTTCGTCAGGCTCCCAGGCATCAGGCCGTCCGCCGCCAAAACCGAACGGCTTAAAGCCCATCGACTCGAGCGCGACGTTACCTGCGAGGACCATCAGGTCAGCCCACGAGATCTTCCGGCCGTATTTCTGCTTGACCGGCCAAAGCAGCCGGCGCGCTTTGTCGAGGCTCGCGTTGTCCGGCCAGCTATTGAGGGGCGCGAAGCGCTGCTGGCCGCTGCCGGCGCCGCCGCGTCCATCGCCGATGCGGTACGTGCCCGCGCCGTGCCACGCCATCCGGATGAGGAGCCCTCCGTAGTGGCCGAAATCGGCGGGCCACCAGTCCTGGCTATCCGTCATCAGCGTGCGGAGATCCTTCTTGAGCGCCTGGTAGTCGAGCTTCTTGAACTCCTCGGCGTAGTTGAAGGTTTCGCCCATCGGATTGCTCTGGGGTAAGTTCTGGCGAAGAATCCTGAGGTTAAGCTGATTAGGCCACCAGTCGCTGTTCGACCTCATTCCAATATTCGTGGTTCCGTGCACGACCGGGCACTTCGTTTCGGTTGACATGGTTTGCTCCTTCCTTCCGATTCGTGAGGATTTCAGTCAAAACGATTAGGGCGAACGGCAACGCCATCCTGCCTTTCCGATTCGCGCAACCGTCAGCCGTGGTTGCCGATGCGAGCCACTCTTGCGGACTCCACACCGCTTTGAAGCCTAACAGGATGCAGAAAAGCTCGGCGACGACGCGAATGGTGCGCCGGTATCTTGCCGGCCTCCGTTGAATTGAAGGGAGTTGCCGGCTGGAAGCCGGCGCTACGTTCACTCCCGAAAGACTTTTTCCGCAGCCCGCTAGCGGTCAGCGCGCCTCCGGGCGCACTTCGAACAAAGCCCGCGGAATATAACTTCGCATTCGCGAAGCACGCGCTTGCCGAGGGAGAGCGAGGCAGGCTTGCGCACGGTGTACCACTTGACGTCCTCAACGTGACCGCAGCGATCGCAGATAAAGTGGTGATGCCGCATGCCCTTTGCATCGAATCGCGCGGCGCGCCCCTCCACCGCCACTTCACGCACCAGGCCCGCCTGCACCAAGTCGCGCAGATTGTTATAAGTGGTTGCCCTTGAAGAGCGCGAATCCACGCGATTCACGGCGTCGAAGATTTCCGCAGCCGTCGGGTGTTCTTTGCACCCCATCAAGAACGCCATCACGGCGTAGCGCTGCGGAGTGCACCGCAACCCAATCTCCTCGAGGGACCTCTTAATCGCCTCGGAGCCCATGAAGATATTTGAATATATCTAATATAAGATTTTGTCAAGAGAGCTGTCGTGAGCTCGTCGCGTGCGTTCTTCTTCTCCACCAAGACGCGCCAGGGACGAGCCCTCTTGCAATCCGAGCACAACGCTACGCTGGTGATCGATCTGTTGCGCTCCTACGTGGCGGCGCGGTAGTTCGAGGAGGATCTGTAAGGCTGCAGCTATTTGGCAAAGGGAAAAGCCGCAGGGGCTAAAGCCCGGCCATCGGCGGACCTGTGTCGGCATGACTGAAGTCATGCCCTGATACGGGGGTGGCGAAGCCGCTGCTGGAGCACCCGGGAAACGGCGCGTGAAATGTAGAAACTGCAGGGCGCGAGGCGCAGCCTCGCTTTCGAAAAAAAGAAGGAATGATCAGGAGGTTCAGGTCCGGAAGGGCAAGGCTTTCCTCGTCCTTGGCCGCGCGTCTGGCGGCGGAGCCGCATGATGCCAAGGCAACATAGCTGAGCAAATGCAGAGATGCTTCGCTTCGCTCAGCATGACAGACTGGCCTTTTCCCGCAGTGTGTTTAGCCCCTGGTTTCGACGGCCAGCGGCTAAAGCCGTTGGAGTCTGCGACGCACTGCGGCATGACTGAAGTCATGCCCTGATACAGAGGGTACTGAGGCGGCTGCTGGAGCGCCCGGGAAACGGCGTGTGAAAGGTAGAAACTCCAGAGAATGCCATTAGGCTTTTCCGTGGATGAAAGGCAGCAGAAACTTCGCCGACTGATGCAGTTCATCCATGCCGTTGACTCCATCCTCAATTGAAACCCAACCATCAAAGCCGGCTTCGCGCAGGATAGCAAAAATTTTCGGATAGTCATTCAACCCGGTACCAATCACTCCATGCGTGAGAATGGCAGCGTAACCCACGGCATCTTCCACCGCGCGCAATTCCTCAAGCGCGTGGCCAGGCTTCAATTTGCGGTCGCTGGCATGCATGGTGACCACACGGTGCTTGATTTTCTGCAGCAACTCAATCGGATCCTCGCCGGCTAACAACGTGTTTGAGGGATCGTACTGCACTCCAAACCAAGGAGATTCAATCCGATTGATAATCTCAAGATAAATCTCACTTTTCTGGGCAAACTCGGGGTGTTGCCAATAGTTATCTTTATAGTGGTTCTCCATGGTCAGCACCACATTCTTCGCGGAAGCATAATCCAGGAGCTCGCGGATTGAATCCACCACCCAAGCGATGCCCCGCGCGCGCGAGACTTCGGGACGGCGCTGGCCGGAAAGCACACGACAGAACCTGCCGCCCAGTGCCTCAGTTACATCAATCATCTGCTTCTCGCGCTCGACCTGGCGGCGCCGTTCCTGAGCATCGGGAGATGTGAAATCGGGCGAGCAGCACAACATGGGAGCTTCGAGATGCTTCCGTTCGAGCGCTCTGCGAACTTTGCTCAAATAATCCGGCTGGAAGTTCTGGAATGCGCCTTCGTACATTTCGAGGCCGTCGATCGGCAGATCCGCAGCCATCTCGATCCACTCGAACAGTGTCAGGGTATGTTGAACGACGAGCTGATCCATGAAACACTTGGGAAAGGCTGCCAGTTTCATAAGTCTGATTCTGACTCCAATTGACGGCTGCTTTGTCGTCTACTCCAGGCCGGGCCGGACAACATTTTTCACTGCCTCGCCGCCAGTCATCTCTTCAAAACAGAGCTTCCAGTTCACCAGTGGCTCAACCCGGTGGATGAGCGGCGTCGGATCGAGCTGGCCGGAAGCGAGCAGCGCGATCACTCTTTCCCAAATCGGATAATTGTGACTGAAGCTGCCCTGAAGGCGAGCGGCTTTTTGAACGAGAGGATCGAGAGAGAACTGGAGCGGCTGCGGTCCCCAACCGACCTTGGTGATTTGACCGCCAGGCCGAACCGCAGCCAAGGCAAAGCGGAGGGCTTCCGAGTGACCGGTTGAATCGATCACCACATCGGCGCCCATGCCATCTCCCACAGAACGAAGTACCGACAAGTTCTCTTCCGCTGTGCCATCCAAAATCCGAGTAGCTCCCAGCAGGCGACCGAGTTCCAGCCGCGGCCGGTCCTGCGGAAGGCCGGCAAGTCCCACCCAGCCGGCTCCGCAAAGCTTTGCGAAAATCAACGAAAGCAATCCAATGGTTCCGGGGCCAAGAATCAATACGCTGTCCCCTGGCTTCAGCGAAGTCTTGACGCAAACGGCGTTGCAAGCAACGCAGCAAGGTTCCGTCAGCGCGGCTTTTTCAAACGAAACCGAGGAAGGCAGATGGTGCAAACATCGGGCAGGAACCTTGACGTATTCAGCCATGGCTCCGTCGAGCCCGTAACCGAAACCAAGCCTGGATGGGCACAGATTGTATGCTCCGCTGCGGCAATAGAGGCACTGGCCGCAAATCCTGGCCGCCGTCTCACTGGCGACACGGTCTCCCGCTTTGAACCCTTTCACCGCCTTTCCAGCTTCCGCAATGACGCCACAGAATTCATGCCCAAGAATCACCGGTACATTCACCTTCCAGCTCTGGGTGTTGTGAAACTGGTGCACGTCACTGCCGCAAACGCCAACGGCCTTGCTTTCAAGCAGCACTTCATCGTCCTCAAGGCGCGGTGGCCGACGCACCTCTCGCAAAGCCACACTGCCCTTCTCGAGTGCGTAATGGACGAGCGCCATCATCGACTGCATAGAAACCTCCACCTGCCGCCCTTGGGACGAGAGCCACGCCGATTCGCTTCATCAGCCGGCCGTCGGCGAGGACTCTGTCGCGTTCAACCTGGCGATGATCTCTCGCAACAACCCCTCGAGATCATGGGCAGGCGACTTAAAAGCGTCGGCATCGACTGTGAGTGGCGCCCCAAGAACCAAATGAAAGACCCCATACTCGGGCAACTTCATCACCTCAGCCACGGAAAGACCGCCGACAGCTTGCACGGGAATGTGGACGGCGTTAACGACCTTCCGAAGCTCGTCCAGCGGACTGGGCGCGCGGCCAGCATGAGCGGCGATCACTTTCGGATCGCGCCGCTCGTCATAGCCGACGTGGTGCACGATAAAATCCACTCCCAAATCTTCGAGGGCGCGGGCGGCGGCCGCCTTGTCCGGGCAGCCGAGATCATCGCCCATGACCTTCACTCCATAATCCTTTCCAGCCTTCACCACCGCCTGCACCGTGGCCGGATGCGCCCGCGCCATCACCACCACATAATTGGCTCCCGCCTTGGCCATCATTTCTGCCTCAAGGTATCCTCCGTCCATCGTCTTCAAATCCGCCACAATGGGCCGCGTGGGAAACTCCTGGCGTAGGACCTTCACCGCTCGCAGACCTTCGGCCAGAATGAGCGGTGTTCCTGCCTCCAGCCAATCCACTCCCGCCCGTACTGCCTTGCGGGCGTGATCCAGTGCCTCGGCGACAGAAGTCAGGTCAAGAGAGATCTGGACGACAGGGTGCTTTCGAGCCGTTGGCATGTCTACTCCTTATGTTAGCGTAAGATTCTCATTCGGCGATGCGACGCGGCGACATCAGAATGGTCGTCTCGCCTTCGCAAGAATATCATTGTGGTCGAATCGTGAATAACCTTTGGGACGCGCAATAGATGTCGTCAACGAGAACGGGTCATGTCCATACGCTATGTTACAGCCTTTCGACGGTAACGATACCGCAAACCGTGGCTCAGTTGGCTGTGTTTGTTGGAACGTGAGCGCGCAGCGGTTTCAAAGGTGGTGGGCGTACTTTGGAAGGATCAGACCGCTGCTTGTACCAAATTGTGCTTGCCCGGAAGAGCAAAACTTGTGCTACTTTGTTGAGAACGAAGTTCTTCGGGGCGTGGCGCAGTCTGGTAGCGCGCTTGCCTTGGGCGCAAGAGGTCCCCGGTTCGAATCCGGGCGCCCCGACCAATCGATTTGATTACTTACAGAGCCGTTTTACTGCCGGCAGCACCCGTTTTTGCTGCCAGACGACAGGCCCCAGCAACCCAGTCGTAGATATTCTGCAAGTCCCTCTCGCCGGCTGAAAAGGCGCTCAGCCTCTGAATCGACCGCATAGCAACCAAATTTTCAATCTGAGGCACTGCCGATGCTCTAACTGGCTTGCATGGTGTAAACCTACCTGGAGTCGTTCGTTCCGTGGCGCGCGCTGCCGCGCCCGCGCGCAGCAGCACCGCGAGGGCCCACTCGCCACCCGGCCCACGGTCTCGAAACGTTCCGAAAACTCATCGCTCCGACCAGATGGACCATCCGCCGTGCGATAGAGCGCCCTTTTAGCGATCGTCGGGCGCTCGCATCGTAGGAACAATGCGTCGGCGAAAGATTGCTGCCCGCCGGCCGAGAAGGGCCGCGCCGCAATCCGCCTGCCGCGCGCCACATTGGCCGTACCACGGCTTGCTCACCCTCGGCCCCCGAAAGCGTCAATCAGAGAAACCGGCTGCGGAATCGCACGCTGCTTTGACGCGGATGCGGCTTTTTTCAGGAACTCACAGCCGAGAGTTGCCGTAGGTGAATCAGGAGGACCTTCATGGATACATTGCTCGGGAATCTTCGTTACGCTGTCCGGCAATTCCGCCAGTCGCCAGTTTTCACCGCGGCAGCGATCTTGACGCTCGCTTTGGGAATTGGTGGAACAACGTCAATCTTCACGTTGATTCACGCCGTGATGCTGCGATCCCTGCCCGTGACCGATCCCGGATCGCTTTATCGAGTGGGCCAGGGCGACGATTGCTGCGTGCAAGGCGGTCCGCAGGACCGGTGGGGCATGTATTCGTATCCGCTGTTTGAGCGGCTGAAATCCCAAACGCCGGAGTTCGAGCAAGTGGTGGCCTTCCAAGCGGGCAATTGGATGGCCAGCGTCCGGCGTGAAGGCGAACGAGCCGCCCGGCCTCTGTATTCGGAGTACGTCACCGGGAACTTTTTCTCAATGCTGGGGGTTGGAGCGTTCGGAGGGCGCGTGTTCACGGCAGCAGACGACCGGCCCGGCGCGCCACCCGTGGTCGTGATCAGCTACCGCGCCTGGGAAACGCGTTACGGCCGTGATCCTTCGGTGGTGGGCTCAACCTTTTTCATCCAGGGGCATCCGTTCACCGTGATCGGAGTAACCCCGCCCGGATTCTTTGGCGAAACGCTGCGCAGCGATCCTCCCGATATCTGGATTCCGTTGCAGCAAGAACCCCTGATTGACGGTGACGCAGCGCTGCTGCACCAATCCGTCTCAGCCTGGCTGCGCATGATGGGCCGATTGCGCCCGGGCGCGTCGATCGTTGGTATGGCGCCACGCTTGACAGGAGTCTTGCGCCAGTGGTTGCGATATGACTCGGGTTATCCCGCCAACTGGATGCCGGAAGTCATCCACGATTTGCCCAAGCAAGTAATCAACGTAATTCCTGCCGGCGCCGGTGTGACGGAAATGAAAGAAGACTACGGACGCAGCCTGGAAATTCTCATGACGGTTTGCGGCCTCGTCCTGCTGATCGCTTGCGCCAACGTAGCGAACCTGCTGCTGGCCCGCGCCGTATCCAGGCGCAGTCAAACCTCCGTGCGCCTGGCCCTGGGCGCGACGCGGAAGCAGATTATCGCTCAGGCCCTGACCGAAAGCGTGCTGCTCTCTCTGTTCGGCTGCATGGCTGGGCTCGTCGTTGCGGTCGCTGCCGCGCGGTTGCTCATATCCCTGGCGTTTCACGGCACGCATTTTCTCCCCATCAGCCCCATGCCTTCGCCCATGGTGTTGGCTTTCGCCTTCGGACTGGCCGTAGTGACCGGCGTGATCTTCGGTGCGGCGCCGGCTTGGTTTGCCACGCGCACCGATCCCGCGGAAGCGTTGCACGGCGCGGGCCGCACGACGGGCGACCGTTCCACTTTCGCCCGCCGTGCGCTTCTGATTGTGCAGGCGGCCTTGTCCGTGGTTCTGGTTGCAGGCGCCACGATGCTGGCACGTAGCTTAAATAAGCTGGAGCGTCAGGACTTTGGATACCGAGTCCGCGGACGAGTCCTTGTGGAACTGCAGGCCCTGCCGGCAAGTTACAGTCAAGCGCGGCTGGCTGCGACCTATCGCGAGCTCGAATCGCGGCTCAATGCCCTGCCCGGAGTCCGTGGTAGCGGGCTGGCCATGTATAATCCGCTCACTGACAACTGGGGAGAAGGAATTTATGTTGCGGGCCACCCGGCGCCAAAGATAGGGGAGGACTCGGGATCATCGTGGGATCGCGTGAGCGCCCACTATCTTCAGCGCCTGGGCGTCACCCTCCTGCGCGGAAGGGGATTTACGGAGGGCGACAATGAGACCGCCGCCCCCGTGGCCGTTGTGAACGAAGCTTTTGTGAAGCGATTCTTCAAAAGGAATGAGGATCCGCTCAACCAGCACTTTGGCCTGGATCTGCCGGAAAATGCCGGAACGTTTCGCATTGTAGGAATCGTAGGAGACGCCAAGTTTCAAAGCTGGAGATTGAACAAACCGGCTTGGCCCATGTTCTTCGCGCCGCTTGCCCAGAGCGTGAACTACAAGCAGAAATTAATGAAGACGCTCGATTTGCGCTCCCACTTCATTGAGGGATTGCTGCTGGTGACCCACACGCCCGTCGGTGAGCTGGAGCCGCTGCTGAGAAGAGCCTTAGCGGACGTGGACCCCGACTTCACCATGATTAGCGTCCGAACCCTGCGGCAACAGGTTGATCTCTCGTTTGATCAGCAACGCGCGGTGGCCAGCCTTGCCGGTCTGTTTGGGATCGTGGCGCTGTTGTTGGCCGCGATCGGGCTTTACGGAGTTACCGCCTACACTGTGGCGCAGCGAACCAAGGAGATTGGCATTCGCATGGCGCTAGGCGCAGACCGCCCCGAGGTAGTCAAACTGGTGCTTCAGGGCGCGTTCCGGCACGTCGCGATCGGGCTGATCCTGGGTTTGCCTCTGGCCGTAGGCGCCGGCCGCCTGATCTCCTCACGGCTCTACGGCCTCACGATTTGGGATCCGTATGCTCTCGCCATTGCCGCGGGCGCGCTTGCCGTCTTTGCGTTGTTCGCAGCCATCATCCCCGCGCTCCGCGCCGCGTCGATATCCCCGGTGCGCGCGCTTCGCATTGAGTAATGCGCGCTCACGGCGTTCATCCCCCGTACAGCCCGAGCGCCGGGTTTGCTTGGCGGATTCCCCGACGGCTCTTCTGCCGACGCCATGACTCCGGTGAAATCTGGGCTGCCATAGGTGGGAACACGTGTATCCTGGCTCTTGTGGCTTTAGATTCAAATTGCCGAGCCCGGGAGGCGGATTTGAACTTCAGGCATCCGGGTCCTGACCGCCCCACTTGCTTACTGAGCGGGCGGAACGGACACTACCTTTCATCGCTTTTCTGAGGTGATTGTCGCTCAGAGTCCAATTCGAAAATTGATTCGATGGGCGCATCGAACAGCTTCGCGATGCGAAACGCGAGAGGCAGGCTGGGGTCGTATTTGCCAGTTTCAATGGCGTTGACTGTCTGTCGGGAAACTTGGAGGCGGCTCGCGAGTTCAGCCTGCGACCATTCACGCTCGGCTCGGAGAACGCGGAGACGATTTTTCATTCGGTTAGGTTAGGAAGAACGGCGTCGGAGGTTTTCACGCTGGAAGGCAGCCTGTCCTCAACAGGGCCGTAGCCCCTCCATTTCGATCTGAGGGGGAAAAGGCACAGGCCCACCCATCTCGCACAAGGGAGCAATACCATCCACAGAAGGCGGGCAGGCCAATTCCCTCTATAGGCGTAGAAGACCAAACCACCTGCACAGAGGATTGCAAATGCTAGTAGACCGAAATAGAGGTTCGTCAACTTGCACTGTTGCTTTGCGCTGGCCTGCCAAGCCGACTGAGCGTTTTTCATCGGTATCTCCGGGTTAGAAGCGCCGCAGCGACCGCCCAAGTCAGTATGCCAGCACCTCCGAGGTCAGCCGCTTTCACGCTGTAGATTTTCGCTGGATCCAGTCCGACGGAAACGTAATTGAGAATGATTGTCGCGACATGTTCCTTCAAGCGCAGAAAACCGTCCACAAACCCCAATCCGCGCGCCATTTATCGGTGATGAGGGTATAATGGCTTCAACTCTAATCGGCTTTGCGGGGGCCAAAAGGCAATCAAGTGGGAGGATTGAGATGACCATCCAAATCGAGCTCAAGCCCGAGATCGAGGCTGAATTGAAGGCTCGGGCACAGAAAAATGGGCTCCCCCTAATTCAATACGTGCAGCGGATTCTGGAGCAGCATGTGCCGGGGCAGGAAGTGGAATCTGCTATGATGACCGCCCAGGAGAGGGCAAAAGCATTCCAGGATTGGGCAGAGAGCTTCCCGAATCGCCGTACTACGCCTCTTCCCGACGAAGCCCTCAGCCGGGAGGCATTCTACCAGACGGATGCTGAATAGCCATTCATGGACTGGCTCGCTGACACCAACGTCTTGCTTCGCAGCACCCACCAAACCCACCCCATGCACCCGGTTGCGTTGACTGCCTTGACGAGGCTTCTCGCTTCGGGTGACCGTGTGTGCATAACACCCCAGAACATCATCGAGTTCTGGAATGTATGTACGCGACCGATAGACCGAAATGGATTGGGTCTCACCCCCGGCGAGGCAGACCGCGAAGCCTCGCGGGTCGAAGGCCTTTTGATCCTTCTTCCCGACATACCCACGATCTATCCCGAATGGCGTCGGCTTGTTGTCGCCCACTCCGTTTCAGGTGTTCGGGTCCACGATGCGCGTATCATTGCGGTCATGAATGTTTACGGGATCGGGAGTCTGCTTACCTTTAACGCCCCTGACTTCACACGCTATCCGGGAATCCGTGTCGTACATCCAAATGACGTGCCGAAAGCGGTGAATCCATAGAAGCGCCGGTTAGCGAGCACGTTGTGACCGAGAACTCTTGTGCAGCAATCAAGGCTATCGAGTACCAAATCAGTACCACTTGATCGAAGGATGTCAGCGAAGCGGCCTTTGTCTGCGCGACTGCGATCCAACCGGGAATCAGTCTAGCCGCGCCTGGCAACACACCAAACAGCATTACGCTCACGCCAGCGGCGGCGCCGACAACCCACAATTCCGCTCAAACAAGCTGGCCCGTGAACATTCGAGGCTCGCTCAAGATCCTTCCGGTTCCCGGCTTTGATGAATCCGCGCCCGTCGTTATAGCTATAATGGGCGATGGGACGCACGTGGTTTTGAAGCGCCAGCCTAGCGGCACGGTGCGGGTATCTGGCGTGGCGCCCCGCTGGCCGGATATGCCGCCTGCATCGGGAAATTGGGCCATCAGTTCGGCCACGGGCGATCAGGTCGCGGTGTTCAAGGTGCGAGCTACGACTCAAGAGCATTGTCGTGGAGGTTGCGCACCGGCGGCTTGATATCTCGCACGACGCTGGCGGCCCAACTGGAAGCCGATCTACCCGGAGGCCCTTATGACAACACGGCGTAGGTTTCTCGAAAAAATGGCAGGCGGAACGCTTGCGGCCGCCGCATCGACCCTGCTCCCAGCCGCGGACATGCTTGGAGCAAGCGATCATCTCCGCTTCACATCCCCAGCGTTGCGAAGCCGGCGCACCGTTAACGCTCTCGCTCAGACGACCTCGCTCAGTTGTGACACCTGGGTGGCATTGCCGGATGCGACAGCTGACCATTCGGTGCTGCTCGCCAAGAATAGTGACCGACCGCCCATGGAGGCTCAGGTTCTGGTGAAGTTTCCGCGCCAGCATCATGCGGCGGGCGAAATGCTGAAGTGCACCTATATTGAAATCCCGCAAGTGGCGGAAACTTACGAGCACATCGGCTCCAAGCTTTGGTGGGCGTATGGCTACGAGGAGGGCGTGAATGAATATGGCGTAGCGATCGGCAATGAGGCGGTGTATTCGAAAGAACCCGCGCGGTGGGGTGACGGTCTTTTAGGTATGGACCTTCTCCGGCTCGGGCTCGAGCGCGGCAAAACGGCCTCCGAAGCCCTGCACGTGATGATCGGGTTGCTTGAAAAATACGGCCAGTGCGGTGATTGCGAGTACCCGGGCGAGTGGGGCCACGCGAACTACGATAATAGCTTCATCCTCGCCGATCCCCACGAGGCTTGGGTGTTCGAGACTGCGGGCTACTACTGGGCAGCCAAGCGCATCGACCGCGGCGTCTATTCAATCTCCAACATCTACTCGATCGAGCAGGACTGGAGCGAGGCGCATCCACGGCTCGTCGAGCATGCGATCGAGATGGGCTGGACCCAATCGGCCAAAGACTTCAACTTCGCGCGCGATTACGGCGACTACTGGCGAAAAGATTCCAAGAATCCCGGGAACATGCAAATTCGCCGTAATATGACCCTTTCCTGCCTGCGCCGTGACTTCTCCCACGTCACGCCCGCGGCCATGATGGCGATCGGCCGCAGTCATCTGGAAGGTACCATCGTGGCGCCCCGCTGGTCACCGCCCGAAACTTTCTGGCCTACTCCTTGCATGCATGACACGCCTCAGTCTCCCTACCACAGCGCGGCGTCGTTCGTCGCTCACCTGCGCGCCCAGATGCCTCCGCTCTTGCGGCAAGTTTATTGGGCAAGCTTTTCCAACCCGTGCTGTAACGTCTTCAAACCGTTTTATTTGCACGGGCCCGCGACTCCTGCGTCCTACGCGACGGGAACCAGCACTTATTCGGCGGATTCGCCGTGGTGGTGGGCGAACCGCCTGAAGTTACTCTGCGATCTCAACTACCGCGCGTTGAACCCGGCCGTCCGGCGTGTGTTCGATCAAACCGAAAACTGGGAAATGGAGCGGCAAGGGCCAGTGGAGGCCGAAGTTCTCAAAGAGCTTAAAGCCGGAAGAGATGCCGCCGGTATTGCCCGGTTACAGCAATTCATCGATGAGAACTCCGAGCGGGTTGAAAAAGAATATCGAAGCCTTAATCGGACGCTGCCAGAAATGCTCGCCCAGAACGACACGAGTTACCTCTATACGGATTATCTGAAGGCATGGACATCCAAGAAAGGTGTGCCCTTGCCGCTCCGCTAGCGGGTGCGGTCTTCACGTTGGCCCGACCCTGCATGGAAGTTTTTTCGGCTGGAATCTGAGATTCGCCCTTCCCGTGACTTCGAGCTCAGCGTGGCAAAGCCGCAAGCAGGGACATGATGTCCGTGGTCGTAGCCGTGAGATCGGAAGCGGCCCTCATCGGATAAAATGGTGATTGATTTTTTCGCAACTTTCCTTCAGGAGCATAGTCATGGTCGAAAAAGCAGTCGAGGTTAGAACACCGGATGGCGCTGCAGACGGCTTTCTCATTCAGCCGGAAGAAGAGGGCCGCTGGCCCGGCGTCCTCTACCTCACCGACATCGGTGGTATTCGCGATGCAAACCGCGGCATGGCCACCCGTCTTGCCGGTGAGGGCTACGCGGTGCTTCTCCCCAATATCTTTTATCGCAACGGCAAACCGCCGATCTTCAATTTCCCTTTCAAGTTCGGCGACGAGCGGTTCGTGAAACGCATGAACGAGATTCGCGATCCGCTAACGCCCGCCGCGATGGACCATGACGTTTCCGCCTACATCGACTCTCTTGGGAAGCAGCCGAGCGTCAAGGGAAACGCTTTTGGCGCCGTCGGCTTCTGTTTCTCCGGGCAAATGGCGCTGCGCGCCGCCGCCGTCCGTCCCGACCAAATTGCCGCCGTCGCTTCATTCCACGGCGGCGGTCTTTACACGGACTCGCCGGCCAGTCCGCACACGCTCCTTCCTCGCGTCAAAGCGCGCCTTTATTTCGGCCACGGCATCGAGGATCGCTCGATGCCGCAGGAAGCCATCGAGAAGCTCGACCACGCGCTCGCGGCCTGGGGAGGACAGTACGCGAGTGAGGTCTACCAAGCGCACCATGGCTGGACCGTTCCTGACAATCCCGCATACAACGAGCCCCAAGCCGAGCGCGCCTACAAAAAGCTGGCGGATCTGCTCAACTCAACGCTCAAGCGCAACTGAACGCGGGCGCTCACGACTACTGCCTGCCGAGCGTGTGAACTGAGCTACGGGCCATAAGCCCCAAAATGCGACGGACGTTGTGCCGCCTTGCAACCTCGCGTGGGCTCCCGCCTGGACGCTCAAGCCAATGCCCTGTACTGCTTCAGTGTCACAGAGGGGTCTACGCGGACCTGACGCACTCACCAGCACGCTGTTATTCCCCTCTGCAACTTCGCCCACCCAGTCGTCGCCGCGTATCGCTTTCAGCCCAGGCGCAACGGCCTCGTATAGAGTTGACGCGGAGCCTATTCCCGCTTAAGTGGATTCCGGGCGAATTTCCTGCTGGACAAAGGGATCGAGGAAGACTAAGAATATTGGGCATCTAGGAGGATCCATGGGATCGAAGAAGAGGATTGCTCGGCTCTTGACCGCGATTTCCGGGGCGTTCTTGCTTGCGATGATCGGCTACACAGTACGGGATCAGGTAGCTGCGTCCCCCGCTCCGCGCCCAGCGGCGGCAGCGAACAGTGCTCCTGGCGCGCCCGGCCGTGGGCGCGGAGAATGCGAAAAGATGGGTCGTCCGCCCGCGGGTTTTTACATTCCGCAGAGTAAGACGCCCTGGTGCTGGGACATCGTAGCCATGGAAGATGCGGTTCCGACGAAGGCTTACGCAACTCCCAAAAAAGCACGCAAGATCTTAGTCCTCTGTAAAGCCGTTGGATTCGTGCACTCCTCGATCCCGCTCGCCGCAGCCGCGGTTAAGGAGATCGGCGATCGAACGGGCGCATGGTCAACCACGATCACCTACGATCCCGCGGACATCAATGCACAGAATCTCCAGCAGTACGACTTGGTCTTCCTTGACAGCACCACCGGCCAGTTCCTTGACGATCCGAACAATAAGGAGCTGACGACCGAGCGCCGCCAAGCGCTTTTGAATTTCGTCCGCAGCGGCAAGGGGCTGGCGGGCGTGCACGCGGCGGTGGATTCTTACCACACCAGCCCACCCATGCGTGGACGCGGGCGTGGGCGCGCTGCGATGGCCGCCGCGGAATCATTCGTTCCCACAGGCACATGGCCTGCTTACAACAAGATGATCGGCGGCTTCTTCAAGTGGCACTGGCCGTATCCGCAGGTGATCACGGTGAAGATCGATGACAAGAAGAGCCCGCTCACCCAAATGTTCCACGGGCAGGAATTCGTGATTCACGACGAAACCTACACGATGGCTCAGGACTCCTATTCACTTAAGAACGTCCACGAGCTCACCAGCATCGACTATTCGAAGATGAGCCAAGCGGACAAGGATAAGGAACCCGCCGCCTCACGACGCACCGATGGCGATTACGGGTTGAGCTGGATTCGCCGCGAAGGCAAAGGCCGCGTCTTCATCGAAGTTCTCGGCCACGACGAACACATGTACGAGATGCCGGTCTATCTCAAACACCTCCTCGCCGGCATGCAATACGCGCTCGGCGATTTGCGGGCGAACGACGCTCCGACTGAACGGTAAAGTCGCGCTCTACCTCAAACACGGATACTCTGGCGGAGAGGGTGGGATTCGAACCTCCGACCCCAAGGTTGCAAACCATGTGATCCGTATCCGTCCAATGAATCCACTTTGCGCGGTTGAAGGCCGCTGCCGGCGTCCTCCTGACTGCGCTACGGTGCAAAGAGCACTGCGTAGTTGCCCGCAGTTGCGAGCACTTGACCGTTTAACAGCCGCGTCAGCGTTCCCGGCAGTTGGCCAGAAAAGGGGGCGGGCGGGTTGGTCGTCGGCGTCCACCCGTTGGTGGAGGGATTATAGAGCGCCGCAGCGGGATCCCCGCTTACGGGAATGACTCCGGCATCCAGAACCTGACCGTTCGTAAGCAGCGCTAACGGGCCCCAGACATTCGGTAGCTCGAGAGTCGCTTGCCAGGCGTCGGTGGAGGGATCGTAAACCTCGCTCAAACTGTATGCGGGTGCGCTTGTCGTGGGAAGACTGCCGGCCTCGATCAGCACGTCGCCATTAAAAAGCAGCGTGGTGGCGTCTTGGGTAACGCCACATTCAGCCAGCTCCGACGTCAAACTCCACTGGCCGCCCGAGAAAAACTCCGCCGTGCACCCAGCATCACCTGTGCCGCCCCCTGCAATCAACACGTCGCCGTTTTGGAGCAGGGTCAATTGCGCTTGGTCGCGCGCATAGTTCATGCTGCCCGTTGCGGTGAAGGCGCCGGTGGAGGGGTCATAGATCTCGGCGGCGCTGGTTGGGGAGCCGCTGGTAAATTTAAAGGTACCTCCTATCGGCTCTACGGGGCTTGTCTGGCCGCCCGCGATCAACACCTCACCGTTTTGGAGAAGCGCAGCGCTGTGATTGTAACGGGCCACGGTTATGCTGCCAGTGGTGCTCCACTGCCCGGTAGAAGGGTTATAAAGCTCAGCGCTGTTCAAAACACCTGAGTTGTCACTCTTGAAGCCCCCAGTAACCAAGACCTGTCCGTTCGGGAGCAGCGTTGCCGTGTGGTCGTATCTCGTGGTCGTCATGCTGCCGGTTTCCGTCCACTCGCCGGTGGAGGGGTTATACAGAAAAGCGTTGGCGTACACTATTCCCATCGAAAGGTTGATACCGCCCGCAACCAGCACTTGGCCATTCTGAAGCAGCGTAGCGGTATAGTTCCGGTGTTGCTTGATACCGGTCATGCTGCCGGTCGTTGTCCAGGTGCCCGCAACCTGGCCGAGAGCCGGGGCTGGGGTGACCAGTGGCACCACGATGGCTAGCAGTCCTGATACGGCGATTGTGAGAATCTTTGCTACTCTTCGGGTCATGTCTGGCTCCTTAGCGGCAATTTGCTTTTACGGGTCTACCCCAAAAGTGCCGAACGCCTTCGGAAAACGAACCGCGGCGGTAAGCAGTCCGCCAGGTCGCGTCCGAAAGTTGAGCGGCGTATTGAATATTCCTGCGGCGAGAAGGAGCCAAAGTGAGCGCCACGCTCTTCTCGTGTGCTCGATTCCATCGTCCTGGTCCAACTCACGCGCATCTGAACCGACTGTAGCTCTAGCGGGCGGCCCTTGGGTCATAGCCGAGTAAAATGTTTGTAGAGGAATTGTCACAGACCGCGGTCGGTGTGTTTCCCCGTACCTCAGCGACAGCTCATAAACCGGTCAGATGACCAGTCCGATCATTTCTGCGGGTCGATCATGCTCTTGTATGATCTGCGCTGCGCGCGGTCGCGTTGGGTCGGAAGAAATCTCGATTCGTGGGGTCGGCTACCGGCGGCGAGCGCGCGACGGTCCCCTGCCGCATGATGGGTAAGACGAAACTGAACGGTCTCGACCCGGAGAAGCGTCACGTGAGATTCAGGCAACCCCACGACGGTTTCGGATACGTCGTGTAAATCTGGCCCGCGGAGACGATGATCGCCCGTGATGTGACGACGGTTGAGATGGTGGTCAGCGGGGGCGCCCAGGAGCCGCTGGATGTCTTCTCCGCGGCGCCGAACATGTTGGCCGGGACGCAGATCACTCCGTCGAATCCGATCACGACGACCTCACTGTGATTTTGGGCGAATTGAAGGAAAGTCTGAGTCGTCGTGCCCATGTGCTTATTCTTTTCGAGCACCTCGGTCACATTGCGCTTGGACTTGAGCTCGGCGTACTTGCTGGCGAGGGCGGGAAGCACCGGCAGGTCGTCCTTCATGTAGAGGGTGCAGAAATCGCATTCCATCAGTTTGGCAACCTGAAGCACCGATCGGATGTGGTTCAGGCATTTCTCCCCTTCGAATACTTGGTCCATGCCGGGGTCGTGATCCGACATGTGGATCAGAATGATCCCCACACGGGGGGTGGAGAAAAGGTATTGCTCGACCGTGATGTTCAGTGATTCGGAGGGCGGAACGATGCGGTCGAGCTTGGGCAGTTGCGGATCGTAACCGTCGGGTAGGGGTGTCTTGCGGAACTTCGCCGCATTGAGTTTGCCGAGGTTCGCAAACCTGATGTTCTTCGCATAATCGTTGAGCCCTGGATAACTCGCCAGTAGGTAGTACAGCGGCTTCCTGTACTTCGTCGCCTTCGCTCCGGGCAGCGCGCTGAGAGCTTGCCCGACTTGCCCAGCCGTTCCATTGTCACTGTTTAAGATGTTGATCAGTGGGCGGAGCGAGCTCGTCTTTACCTTTTCAAACCTCGGATTCACTCCCTTCACGAAAGCCATGAATACATCAATCTTCTCATACTTGGCCATGGTTAACGCCTTTCATAATATCTCATAGTACATCTAATTGCTCACCCTGTGCAACGGCGACGCAGACCCGCGTTTTCGGGTCCACGCCCGGTTAATCCCGGCCTCGGAAAAACCGCGGGATACCAAGGTGGAAGCAAGCGCGGACCTCCGCTCTTGAGGTCCGCGGCTCTTTTCGTTGCGGGAGCATTGCGGGTAGTCTGTCAATCCGGGTGGCCGGATGAGGGGGCATTGTCGGTCCGCAGCGGTTCGCATGTTCGGCTTCACTCACGCCGGAGCATTCGTTGACGCTGGACCACGGCCAATCCTGGGGACGGCGAACCAGCCCCGCCTTCACCGGGTTTTGATCCAGGTAGTCCCCCGTCTCGACGCTATTCTTTCACGGTGCGCAGCGCACGATCGAAAAAACGAGCCTGCCCGAGCTGGCCTCCCTCGCTCCGACGCTGGCTAATCAAGATCGTCGAGCTAACCTTCACGGACTTCAATACCTGCGAGATGGTCGGCCGGTAGGCAGGGACGCAGGTCGCGTGCCCGAGATCGAGCAGAACAACCCAAGCGGTCAAATAGAATCGATGAACCAGGCGAGCGCGGTTGAAGGTGAGGGTGAGCGAACGGAAATCAGCGTCAATGAATTGCGGGCGCGCTTTGAGCAAGCGCACGGTTACGAAGAAGTACGGGTGGAAAGAAAAGGGCGACGAAGGCGCGACACGGCGCTTGCATAGAACGTCGCGAGTACGGTCGCCAGGTCAAAGCCGCGGACCTCGAATGCGGAGGTCCGCGCTACGCAAATTCGCCTCATGCTTGCAGCCGGTGATATCGGGCTGGCCCGGTCTTCGCCCTGGGCAGCATGCGAATAAAAACGCGTCATCTCATTTTCGGTCGCAGAATCGTCCACCGGCCAAAGTGATCCCACCACGCCCCGTGCGCCAGCGAAGAGCAAAGCTGGGACCAAACCCGTGATACCCTCCTCACCCTCCATCTTTCCCGTACCCGTTTCGCAAGAAGAGAGCATTACCGCGTCCGCGTCGAGCGACAGCCGGCTCGCATCGCAAACCGACAGTACTCCATGGTCATCGGAATGAGCGGCGCGAGCCAAGATCAATCCCGATCTCTCCGGAAAATTCGGCGCCTTCGAATCCATGCACGTCAGGTTTTTCAGGCTGGGAGGACGGGCGCGTTGGTCATAGGTTTTTTCTGCAGGTTGTAGGGCCGTTCAGGGCCAAAGACTGGCAACCCTCCTCCAGCGAGTCACCTCGCTGCCCCGAGGGGCGCTTGGTGACTCGGCTGGAAGCGGTATGCGAGGTCGCTATTTGACAGCCAAAAGAACCGGGACATCTTGGCTTGTCCGGTCTGTGCGGGCTGCCTCCAACACTTCGTTCCCGGGGAGTGGGAATTCGAGTTTGATTCCCTCGTCGGTAAGTTGAAGAGACGTGATTCTGTAGGTCTTGCCAACCCTGACTGCCGTTAAGTGGCTGGCGCGGGAGAAGTGTCGCTCCGAAACTCCTCCGACCAGAATCATGGCCACGCCTCGGTTGCCGCGATACAGAGTGATGAGATTGGTCCCTCCGGGCGTCATGGCAGCATACGTGAACGAATATCCGCCCGGCGTGAGCATCGTTTTGCCCCAACGAGCCGAGAAGGGAAGGTTAAATTTGCCTTCACAATCCTGCGCCTGGGCAAAGCCGCTACCCAGCGAGAGAGCGAGCATCGCAAGTGCCACCCACTTCGTACGACCTGAATTCTTTAGTGAGCCCATAATGCACCTCCTTGGAATTGGTTCAGTTTTGAGTTCAACGCTTCGTTGCCCTCACTTCCTAAAGCGGAAATGGGGGATGAAAACTGTCACCGCAGCAGAATGTTTCCTCAACTTTGCGAGGCAGCGGAGTGGGGGGAATAGACTGTTTTGTGGATAAATTGATCGGTTTTGCGGTTGAAATGCGCATATACTGTGTGCATAGCGCATAAGTGGGGCGGTTGTATGCACGGTCCCTCTCCCCCTGAAGTAACTCAATTGCTGCGTGCATGGGGCAACGGCGACGAGCGCGCGCTCGAGGGCCTCATGCCCGTCGTTTACGAGGAGTTGCGTCGCATCGCGAGGCGTTACATGGGACACGAGCGGCCGGGTCACACGCTCCAAACCACTGCTTTGGTTAATGAGGTCTATCTGCGGCTGGTGGATGCACGGCGGACAAGCTGGCAAGACCGGGCGCATTTTTTTGCCGTGTGCGCGCAAATGATGCGCCGCATCCTGGTTGATTGGTCGCGTTCCCGGCAGGCGGCGAAGCGTGGGGGCAATGCCCGGCCGGTTGACCTGGAGAAAATGCCGGAACTCCCTATCAGGGAACCCGGTCCAGATCTGGTCGCGTTAGACGATGCGCTGAAGTCGCTGGCCGCGATGGATCCGCGTAAGAGTCAAGTGGTGGAATTGCGATTTTTTGGGGGTCTCAGCGTAGAGGACACTGCGACTGCGTTGAAGGTTTCTCCGGAAACTGTGATGCGTGACTGGAAGCTGGCAAAGGCCTGGCTTCGCCGCGAACTCAGACGTGAAACTGGCAAAGAGGCGAGGCAGAAGACATCCGATGAGATTTGAGCGTTGGCCCGAAGTCGAGCGGTTGTACCACGCTGCGCTGGAGCAGCCGGTGGCTCAGCGCGATGCCTTCCTCAAGGAAAGATGTGCCGGGGACTGGTCGCTGCTCCGAGAAGTGGAGTCTCTGCTGGCGCAGAGCGAAGAAACTGACGACTTTCTCGAGGAGCCGGCGTTGGAAATGGCCGCCAAGGCTTTAGCCCGCGACGAGGCCGACGCGGCAGCTAGGGCCGGACCCGGAGACGCTTGGATTGGCAAGACCATCTCTCACTACCGAATCGTCGAAAGGCTGGGGTACGGCGGCATGGGGGTAGTGTACAAGGCCGAGGATCTGAAATTGCACCGCTCGGTGGCACTGAAGGTTTTGCCGGAAGGGCTTGCCGACGACCGTCAGGCGTTGCTGCGCTTCAAGCGGGAAGCCTATGCCGCCTCCGCCCTCAATCACCCCAACATCTGCGTGATTCACGACATCGAGACATTCAAGGAGCAGCCCTTCATTGTGATGGAGTACCTGGACGGCCAAACGCTGAAGCGCCTCATTAACGGAAAGCCGCTCCGAGCAGAAACACTGCTCGAACTGGCGATCCAGATTGGGGATGCTCTCGAGGTGGCGCATGGGCAAGGGATCATGCACCGCGACATCAAGCCTGCCAATGTGTTCGTGACTCGCCGAGGCCAGGTGAAATTGCTGGACTTCGGCCTTGCAAAGGCGTCGCGAAAGCACTGGGCTGCGGCCGCGGCCGGCGGCGCAAGTTCGACACAGACGAGCGAGGAAGAACAGCTCACCACCCCAGGAGCAACCATGGGCACCGCAGCCTATATGTCGCCGGAGCAGGTGCGGGGAGAAGAGCTGGACGTGAGAACAGACTTGTTCAGTCTGGGAGCGGTGCTCTATGAAATGGCAACGGGGCGGATGGCGTTCTCTGCACCCTCGATGGCGATGACTCATGACGCCATTCTGAATCGCTCTCCAGTGCCCGTCGGCCAGCTCAATCCGCAAGTACCGTCAGAACTGGAGAGGATCATTAATAAGGCGCTCGAGAAGGACCGCCGGATGCGTTACCAGCATGCCTCCGAGCTCAGAACGGACTTGGCACGCGTGAGGCGAGACACGCCGTTGGGGCGGACGGCGCCGCCGCTGTTGGGGAACACCGTAGCGACAGGCACCGAACGCGGCCTTGCAGGCTCCGTCCCGGCCGGCGTGCAGCAAGGTGCGAAGCGAAAGCGGGTGCTAGCGCGCGGACCGCTGATCGCAACCGCGGCGAGTCTGGTGGCGTTGTTGGCGGCGCTCGTCGGGCTGAGGCTTAGCCCATGGCGGAGTGCGCCGCCCGTGCCGCACATCGGATCTCTGGCGGTCCTCCCGCTCGCCAACCTTTCGGGTGACAAGCAGCAAGACTACTTCACCGACGGAATGAGCGACGAACTGATCACCGACCTTGCCCAAATCAAGGCGCTGAAGGTGATCTCGCGGGATTCGGCGATGCTTTACAAAGGCACGCACAAATCTCTGCCGGAGATTGGGCGCGAGTTGAACGTGGATGCCGTGGTGGAAGGAGCGGTCATGCGGTCAGGAGGCCACGTGCGGATCAACGCGCAACTGGTTTATGCGCCCACAGGCGCATACCTCTGGGCCAAAAGTTACCAGGGTGACTTGAGTGACGTGCTCAGGCTGCAAGGCGAGGTGGCAGGCGATATCGCCCGTGAAATCAGAATTCGGCTAACACCGCCGGAGAGCAAGCGTCTCGCCGGCGCTGTGACCGTTAATCCCGCGGCTTACCAAGCGTATCTGAAGGGAACTTACTATTGGAACCGGGGCACGGAGAACGACTGGCTGCAGGCTAAGCAATACTTCGAGGAGGCGGCGCAAATCGACCCGAATTATGCTCCAGCCTTCGCCGGCTTGTCGATTTATTACTCTTCGACTGGAAACCTGGCTCCCCGAGTGAGAATGCCACAGGCGCGGCGGTACGCCGTGAAAGCGGTCGCGATAGATCCCAACCTGGCTGAAGCGCACACCGCGCTCGCCGTGGTTCGGTGGCTGGGAGATTGGAACTGGCCGGGAGCGGAGCGTCAATTCAAACGAGCGCTTGAATTGGACCCGGGCGATGCGCAGGCGCATCGTCTGTATGCGTTTTATTTGTCCGAGATGGGTCGTACGAGCGATGCACCGGCCGAAATCCGGCGGGCCAGAGAGCTCGACCCGCTTTCCGTCCTGACCCGCGTCATGACCGGATGGATATTCTACAGTTTCCGACAATACCACCAAGCTGTTGAGCAATGCCGCGCAGCGCTGGACACCGAACCGGACTCCGTGAACGCCCTTGACTGCCTGGGCGTTAACTATCTCGCCGAGAAGAAGTATAAGAAGGCAGTCGAAGAGTGCCAGAATGCCGTAAGCCTCTCGGGCGACGACCTCTTTCGGGCCGTGGACCTCGCCCGGGCGTTTGCGCAGTCGGGAAACAAGGCAGCGGCGCGAAAAATGCTGAACGACTGGAGGGCGCGGCGAGGCTACGTGCCGCCGTCTTTCTTTGCCCAGGTTTACGTGGCCCTGGGAGAGAAAGACCAAGGCCTCGCCTGGATCGAGAGGGCATACACCGATAGGGACGTGAACCTGGTCTTCCTCAAAGAGGACCCGGCGTTCGATTCACTTCGGTCGAACCCGAGCTTTCAAGACTTGATGCGCCGCCTCGCCTTTCCAAAATAGGATGCCTTTTCACAGGTTTTTTTTGGCGTCGCTCGCCTCTAAGGCACAAGCTGCGCTGGCGATCACACTCACAGGAGAGTGAAGGATCGTGACCATCCACCGCGAATCCTGGCTCACCTTCGGAATGCCCTTTCCCTCCGGTGGCTTTTGGCAAGTTGATGCCCACAGCACGGGTTGCTCGGGATAGAGGTGATATCCATTTTCGAATCCGACCGGGTCGTCCTCAAACTCCTGGAACTTGTCGGCAGAGAGAATGAGGATCACAATTCGGGGCCAGTCTGGGGATATCCCTGTGCGGTAAAGCCTTAGAACACTCACTCCCGGCGCCAACTCTTCCCACTCAGGTGGCATGCGCTCCATGGGGAACCTCCTTCTTGTTCTTACTCTTGGGGAATGGAAGGGTCTGCCTTTTTACCTCCGCGTAATGCAAATGTCAAGGGGGGCCAGGAACGCAGTATCCATCGGGGCGAAAAACGCTCCGATGGGATGCTCTTTTGGCGTGCGGAGGAAATCCACGTCGCCATCCGCCCGCGCGATGCGACCGTCGAGGCTCATGCTCACTCCAAGAATCACTTTGCGCATGCCACCCACGAGTTGTTCTCCTCCTGCTTGATAGCCTGCCTTTCAAACGCGGCTGGGCCCTCGCAACAGGCGGGCAGGAAACAAAATGATGCCGGAGAGAAGTGCAAAGACGCCTTCAACCACCACGCCCACCAAGCGGAATGGCAAGAGGAGGAGCCAGACGATGGGATAAAGCACCAAAGCCAGCACCGCCAGCGGCCAGCAAAGCACGAAAAGAATGAGCCACAACAGAAACTTGATCACCTGCAGGCCTCCTCTTGGCCCCACTCTATCATACGAGTCCGGCGCCCGTGAGGTTCTCAGAACTCCCGGCACTCTGTGACCGGTGTGCGGCCCGCCGGCTTTCGCGTCCCTGTGATTCCGGGCTGCTGGGCGCCGACTCTGCACCCACACCCAATTTTGCGTCATATGACCACTTGCCACTGCTATGAAAACCCTCAGCGACTCGTTAGCGCGAAGCACGAGCTAGATTCTTTCCTGGCTGGCCTGGCGCTCGGGAAGGGTGAGCACTTCCCTGATCGTCATGCAGGCACAATGGGACGTGGGAAAGCCGGCAGTACGTCGCGGCGCAGCCAGTCTCCTGTGTCCCACAGTTGCGAATGCGCCGAAATTTGCTGAGCACATCCTGGCCGATCATGCCGTCAATGCGGCTTTATTGCCCGTAGGGCGAAGAAGCGGGAATCACAGGGTCGTAGTCACGGCCATACATGTCTTTATGGTTTGCCAGGATGTCGGCAGTAGCACGGATCGGGATTAGCCCAAGGCGCAAAGCATCGCCACTTACCGTCACTTCCCGAATGAGGCCGCTTAGCGTTTTGGGAAGCGCATGCTCCGACCAAAAGCTGAGGCGATACCGGCCATCAGGAACCCCGAGGATCAGGGCCTCGCCAAGGTTATCGGTGACGGCATAGTATGGCGTCTGCGCGGTGATAATGACGGCGCTCATTTGGGGGTGGATGTTGCAAAAGATGTAGGACACGCCCGCGCGATCGAACCTGACGCTCCGCGTGGTTCCCGCCTCGTAAAGACCGAGATCAAATCGCTTACCGTTGAAGAGTGAAAAAACGGATCGTGGTTGGGAAAGTCGACCACTGAGCCGATGGGCACAACCAGGAGATGAGGATGAAACTGCTTGTGAGATTGGACGAGTTGGAAATGGTGCGGAAGGCGGCTCAGAGCCGTCTCAGCCTGGCTGGCGACCGGCGCCGACAGGGGTGTTAGCAAGATGACGACACCGGATGCCTCGAGCGGAGCGTGTTTCTTGGATGAAGCGGCGTATCTTACGTGCACTCCCACGCGGGCAGCATGAACGAAAGGAGCTATGCCCGGCACGAGCGGGAGCGCGATGACGCAAAAGCATTCCAGGAGGCGCGGCCTCAAAGGTCACCGGTCAGAAGAGTATTCCCGCTCCCAGGTTGATCTGGCCCGCTCGATAGGGTGCTTGGTCAATTTCGGAGGTCCAGATCCGGCGATACTCCAGGGACAGTAACAAGTTGGAGCGCGGGTAAAAGATAACGTTAACAAGCCCGCTTTGGTTGTTCTCGAGCGCGGGATTGTAATCGCTTTGCGGGTATTCAAAATATCGGAGATCCGAAGCAAAAGAGTTACCTTCTCCAAACGCCGCATTGAACTGAAGGCGCCGTAAGGGGCGAAACTTCAGTTGAGTCCACCCACCCGCTGAGTTCAGGCCAAGCACCGAGGTTGCCGGGTTGGTTAGAGAACCATTGTATCACACGCTTCTTCCGATTCCTGCTCCCAGACCTCCGATGGCGTTGCCCCTGTAGAGCTCGCCCGAAAGGGAAAACCGGCGCCCCAGGGGAACATCCCAGTCCGCAGTGGTGGCCCAGCCGTTGATCTTTCTTCCGAATCCCCAATTCTCAGGGCTAAGGTAGCCGCCAACGCCAACTGCAAGAGATCGGCCGAATGCCGATCCCGTCCAGGCCAACCTGGTGGCGTATGCGGGCTGTCCTGAAGCCTCTCCAGCCTCTGCGGTTCTGTAGAAGTTGTAGGACGGGGCCTCGCCCGAGAGCGAGTCGAGAATGCCTCCCTGCAGCACCAATGCCGATTGATCGGAAAAGTGAAATCGCTGCTCGACGCGGACCTGCGGCACCCAGGCCCAGAGGGTACCCGAGTAGGCAAAAGCTGGCTCGGCGAGAGAAGCGAACGAAGTGGGAGAGAGCGGTGCAAAAAAGAGTCCGTCCTGCCCTACGACGACGGAAGTGTTATTCCAATCCAGATGGATCGTCGCGGTGCGAATTCGCATGATGCCTGCAGTGACCCCATTCGGAGCATCGGGAAAGCCGCCGAAAAAATCGGTTTCCACCTCACCGTAGGTGCGGGCGCCGGCGAGGGTTGGGCCGAACACGTCGAGCCCAATCGTCGATTGTCGCACCGTAGCGCCAAACGCCGCATTGGATGCCGAGGGGCTCGGCTGCTGCGCCAGTTGCGGCACGTCGAAATTATCCACGCTGCCGCGATTGTCGAACACGTTCAGCAGCGCCATCCCCGACAGAACGACGCGATACTTTGACGCGCTTTCAACTTTAGTCTGATATTGATCGTTGACTTTACTCTGAAGAACTTGCTGATTTTCTTCCACCTTGGATAGCTGGTCCTTCAGAGAGCTATCCGAAGGTGCTCCTTGGTTCGCCGCCTGCAACGGACCGGAAGAGGAAGAGCCCAGCTTGTCGGCGTTTTGGACGGGTTGTGGTCCTTGAGAATCCTTGAGGGCGGCGAGGCGGGCACGAGCATCGTGAAGCTCTGCTTCCAGCTTCGCTGTCTCTCTCTGCATTTGGACCATTTGAGCTTCGATGTTCGCCATCGCCGATTGAAGCTCGCGTACCTGCGTGTCTTCGGGGCTCGATCCATTGGAAACGGCGCCCGGACGCGGGATGGACGTGCCCGCCCCATCCTGAGCGGCACACAGCAAGCTGGACAGGCAAATAACCAGAAGAAACAGGCACATGATCGGCAAGGTGCGGCTGCAGTCCTGACGCATAGAATTTCTCCTTTTCTGCTTTCGATGATCGTTGCATAAACGAGTCCACTGAGGCAGCACTGGTACCTGTCAATTTTTTGTCAAAAATGTGTCAGTTTCGGTGCCGAGGTGTCACTATGTAATACAATCGGAAGCGTCATGCAAAAAATCCTGGTAATAGAGGACGACCGAGCGATCCATAAAGCTCTGAAGTACCTGTTTGAGAGCGAGGGTTTTGCCACCGACTTCGCGGCGGACGGAGCGGCGGGGCTGACGGCCTTTCGCAAACTTTCTCCGTCACTCGTGATTCTCGATCTCAAGTTGCCTGAAATGCCGGGTGGCGACGTTTGCCGGGAAATTCGTAAAACTTCGCCGGGTGTTCCCATTCTCGTCTTAAGCGCCGCATCCGACGAAATTGACAAGGTGTTGCTTCTCGAAACCGGCGCCGACGATTACATCACCAAACCGTTCAGCCCGAGGGAACTTCTGGCCCGCGTTCGAACCTCACTTCGCCGATCGCAGCGGGGAGTAAACATCGAGCAATATTCCTTTGCCGACGTGGTTGTGGACTTCCCCAAGATGGAGGTGAAGCGAGCCGGCAAATTGGTTGAGATCACTCCTCATGAGCTGAAGGTCCTGAAACACTTCTCCGAACATCCGGAGATCGTGGTGTCCAGGGACCAACTGCTGAACGAGGTTTGGGGTTATGAATGCTATCCGTCAACCCGCACTGTAGATAATCATATTCTCAAACTGCGGCAGAAGCTGGAACCGGACCCCGAACATCCAATTCACTTCAGGACGGTTCATGGCGCCGGATACAAGTTTGTTCCGTAAAGGCCGCGAGAAATGGTCGAATTGCTTGCGTAGGGTATGCGAGCCGGACCGTGACGCTCGAAGTCTTTGGGCTGCGTGATTTCAGACTCGCAAGAGATCCGGGAGCGCTACCATGAACCGAATCATGCTCCGCACAAAGCTTCTGGTTTCCCTCATCTTCATCTCCAGCCTCCTCGCCTGCACCAGCGTGCTCATCGTCCGGCTCCGCACGGATAAGAGAGTGCATGAGGACATTCATGAAGCGCTCAATAATTCCGTTGTGACGTTTGAAAACTTCCAACGGCAGCACGAAGCAGCGCTGGGCAGGTCCGCGGGGCTGCTCGCAGACTTGCCAGATCTTCGCGCCCTCATGACGACTCAAGACGCAGCCACCATCCAGGACGGCTCCCGCGGGCTGTGGCGGCTGGCGGGGAGCGATCTATTTGTGCTTGCCGATCCGACGGGCAATGTGATGGCACTGCACACGAAGGCCCAAGGATTCACTGCTTCGGCTGCCACAGCTTCGATACGGCGCTCGCTTGCCCGAGGCGACGACCGTGATTGGTGGTTCGATAAGGGTCATCTTTACGAAGTGTTCCTCCAGCCTGTTTATTTCGGCCGTCCTTCGGCGGGCGTGCTGCTAGGCGTGTTGGCGCTAGGTTATCGAGTGGCTGCGCCCGTCGCCAAGGAGGTCAGCCAGATCGCTTCCAGCCAAGTCGCATTTCGCTATGGGAAAAACCTGGTGGCGACGACCTTGGCGACGGAACAGCAAGCTCGGTTCCAATCTCAACTGGGGCGCCTGCCCGAGGATACGGGTAATAGAGTGGTTGACTTCGAAATTGGCAAGGAACGGTATGTGGCAGCCTCCGTACAGTTGCCTCCGAAAGGGAATCTTGCGGTGAGCCTAGTGGTGCTCAAGTCCTATGACCGCGCGATGATGTTTCTCCGGCACCTGGACCGCTGGCTGTGGGGAATCGGGCTGATTGCGGTTCTTGCGGCCGTGGCCATTGCGTTTGCGATCACGCACACCGTCACCCACCCCTTGGGAGATCTTATCTCAGGCGTCCGAGCACTTGAAACCGGCAATTTCAGCTATCCGCTGCTGCCTACGGGCCGGGACGAGGTGGGGGAGCTCACAAGAGCCTTCAAGAGAATGCGAGACAGTCTGCAGAAGACCCAGGATGAGCTGCTCCATGCCGAAAGGCTCGCCACAATCGGCCGCATGGCCAGTGCCATATCTCATGATCTTCGCCATCCCCTCGCAGCGATCCTGGCCTATGCCGAGTTTCTGTCCGAGGGCAACATGCCTGAGGCACAGCGAAGGGAGTTCTATGATGAAATCCGGCAAGCGGTAAACAGGATGTCGGACCTCACGGGCTCCCTTCTTGAGCTATCGAAAGCTCGCCAGAAAACACGCTGGCGCAACTGTAGCGTCGCGGATTGCGTTCGTCGCGTAATCCAATCAGTGCAGGCGCAGCCTGAGTTCCGGCGGATTGGAATCAGCGTATGGCACGAGGAGCGATGTGAAGTATGGTTTAACCCAGACAAGCTAGAGCGGGTGCTGCACAACCTGTTACTGAATGCCTGTGAAGCCGTTTCCCCGAACTCTGGGCTGATTGAAGTGCGAATCGGCCAATCGCCGCACGGAACCGAAGTTCGCATTGCGGATAACGGTCCGGGTATTCCCGAACCCATCCTTCATACGATATTTCAACCTTTCGTCAGCTACGGCAAAGAACACGGAACCGGCCTGGGGCTGGCAGTGGCCCAAAAGATGGTTCAAGACCGGGGCGGAACGATTGAGGTTGAGCGGACCGGTCTCGGCGGCACAACTTTCCGGCTAAGCTTTCCCGCAGTACCAGTATCACCCGAAGTAAACGGGTAGATTCCGCGAGCCTCGCAGCCGCCCTCCGACCGGACCGTGCATGGTGTGAATCCTGGTCTTGCCAAAAGGAAGATGGCCTTGGTTCCAGCAATCGGCTTGGACCATCTCCTGATTCCTATAGGGAGGTCAGTGCGCGGCGTACCTGCTGAAGATCGGTTGAAGAGGGCGAATACGCCCGGACCGCAAGGAGCCAGCCTCGAAGCGCACCGGCCCGACGAAAGTTATCTACCAAGGCGCAGGCAGGGTAAAACAACAACAGTCCCGGCTCCCTCCGTTGGCCGGTTTTGAAGTGACCACCGAGGCAGCAGCTTACCCATCTTCTCCGTCATTATTCAGCAGGTATGGTCAAAGGTGGAATGCCCAAGTTCCAGTTTAGTGACCAAGATCTGGTGGACCTGGTGGCATACCTCGAAAGCCTCCCATAGTTGACTCGACGTGGAAACACGTTTCCCAGATCAGGCAACACAGGCGCCAGCTTCAATGGTCGTCGTATTAGTTTCTAATTACTTGAAGGCCTTGGAAAGTGAGTTGATCGAAGTGATGAACTGCACGCCGAAAGCATTGTCTTGACCTGCCGGTACCCCGCGCACATTCATCACCTCATAGCCGGCCTTCAGGAGCATCAGCCGGTTGGGGCGGTAGCCGAACGCAACTTCGTAGGCTTGCCGGTTAGGAAGAAACGTTGAGGCGCTCCGCACATTCCAATACACCGGGTAATCGTTCAACTGATATCCAGTGCGCAGCGCCGCGTACCAGCGCGGACTGATAATGCGCTTCATTTCGATGTAGCCAAAGCTCGACGCAGGGGCAACCGTGGAATTCGGATAGTCAAAGACAAACCGGTCCCACTCGCCGCTCGCGCTCCAGTATCCGCGCGCCCACTGCACGTCTGCACCTAAGGCAGTGGCCGGAAAGTCCGTGGCGCTGTAGCCGGGCGGATAAGAGTCCTCCAGGGCATCGTTGAGCCACGGGCCTCGATACGCAGACATCCCCAACCGGAATCCCTGCAGGATGGTATAGCCTCCGCCCGCGGTCCATTGCGGGTGCTGCCCGGAAGCCCAGAGGCTGAGGGGATTATAAGGTGAACTGTTCGTGAGCTGGAAGCGAGCGTCCACCCGGCGCCAGGAGAGATCGATCTCTGCGCCCGGCAATCCGTAAAGCGTCACGGGCATCAGGCCGTAGCTCTCCACATGGCCGGCAGGCACAAGGTAGTTGTAGGGCAGAGGCTGATCTAAGAGCGCATTTGCGGCGTCGCTATATTGCAAAGGGAAGGAGCCGAACGCCGACGCAAGCTTGCCGGCACTGAACCTCAGAGTCGTTTTGTTCCACGAGCGCGTGTAGCCCACGAAGCCCTGCAGCAAGTCTGCCTTGATTTGACGATCCGGGCTGAATGCATCCTGATAAAAGAAGGGGGTCGAACGTACCTGAACGGCGGAGTACACGTACCAATGCGAGCCCAACTTCAACTCCGGCTCAGCCAGCACATGGAATCCCGCCGTGAACGGTGCGGCGGACGGAGCGTAGGCTTGAGCGCGGCCGGTATCCAGGGCCCCGACAGTTATCTCCAGGGGCATGGCGATCCCTGCCTGAGCTTCCTGGGCCGAAAGCCTGCCGCAGCCCGCTCCGGTCAGGAGAAGCAGGCTGGGTACGAGCCAACACTTTTTTATAAAACGACGTTCTCTCACCCCCGGCCCTCCACGCCATGAACGGTAGAGACGTGTGCAGGCTCCTCGGAGGCGGATTGAGCTGCCCGGCCTAGATGCGCCGTAAAGTGGAACTGACTGCCGCGGCCTACCTCACTCTCAACCCAAATGCGCCCTTGCATCAGCTCGGCTAGCCGCGTGGAGATGGTCAACCCCAGCCCGGTTCCACCGTACTTCCGCGTGGCTGATCCGTCTGCCTGGGAAAAAGCTTCGAAGATCACTTTTTGCTTCGCTCGGGGGACGCCGATGCCGGTGTCCTCAACGATGACGTGCAACATCCAGTCATTCTCAAGCGTTCGCTCAGCTTCCGCCCGCACGGTGACCTTGCCTTGTTCTGTAAACTTGATGGCGTTCCCCACCAAATGAACAAGGATCAGGCCGATGCGCGACGGATCGCCCACCACAAGCTCAGGAGCGTCCGGATGCACTTGGCAGGCCAGTGCTAATCCTTTTTCCCGAGCCCTGAACTGGAGCGGCTCCAAAGTTTCGTCAAGACAGTCGCGCAAGTTGAATTCCACGATGTCGAGGTGGAATTTTCCCGCTTCGATCGTAGAGAAATTCAGAATGTCATTGATGATGGTTAACAGCCCATCGGCGGAGGTCTTGACCATTCCGAGGGATTCGCGTTGCTCCGGCGTGAGCTCGCTATCCAGCGTCAGTTCCGTGAGGCCCAGAATGCCGTTCATCGGAGTGCGAAGCTCGTGACTCATGTTAGCCAGGAACTCGCTCTTGGCGCGATTCGCTGCCTCAGCGGCGTCCTTGGCTTCCCTTAAGTCAGCCTCCACCTGCCGGCGGGCGATGGCCGCTCTGTTCAGCGCGAGCGCTAAGACGTTAACTTCCCTGGTGGAGGAGTCGGCGCGAAACTGGCTCCAAAGGATGCCGGTTTCTCCGCTCTTCTGGAGCTGAGAAGCCAAGTCGGACAGTGGTCTCGCGATTGAGCCGGAGGCGAGGGTCGCAAGGAGAAGAGCCATCAGGATGCCTCCAACACCCGCAACGATGAATGCGCGCCTCAAGCCTCGGGTGAGTTCGCGCATTGCGTCATCAAGCGACGCCAGGTAAAGCAGGTGATAATCGGGACCTATTCCGGCATGGATCATGGCTAGAGCGAGATAGGTTTGGCTGTCCAGTTGAATCTCGCAGCCATCGCCCTGCGAGCTACATCGCGTGGAGAGTTGATGACGGAGCGGGGCTATGAGGCGGCGCGGAATCGTGCTTGCCACGATGCCGCCGCGGTCCAGCAGCATGGCGTAGGAGAAACCCGGAGGTGCGCGCAAGTCAAAACGCTCCCCAATTTCCAGGCTCCCGAGATTCTCAGACCCGAGGTTAATTGGAACCGTCGTGACCGAATACAGGACCGAGCCCACGCGCATAAGCGACGGGCTGCCGACGGGAGCGGGCAAGGCCTGACGCGCCCGAGAGCTCTGCACAGCGGCGCCCACGCTCGCCACGGCCCGCCCTTGTGTATCCACGAAGATCACGAGATCGCAGTCGAGCTCGCGCGACAGCAACCGTAACTCGTCTTCAACCGTGTTTGCCGCCTCGAACTGCTCCGCAGCGCTGAACCGCTCACGCAAAAGGCCCACGGCAGCCTTCAGGCTCGCATTGTTGCTGAGACTCGCCAGAAGCTGAACGTTTCGGCGATTGTACTGAGCCTCCCTCTCATCGACCGCTTGCTGGGCGCTTTTGAGATTTTCCTCGAGGCCTTGTTTAATTCGGGCTTTGATCGCAGCGTGGAGAACGAAGAAGCCTGCAGCCAGTACTGCGCACATGCATAGGAAAGAAAACACGAGCGTGCGCGCGAAAAGAGAGAGTGGGGTTTTCATGGCCGGCTTCGCAACGCGACAGTCTCGCCGGAGACTGGCTCGGTCACCGGAATCATGAAGTTGACTCTTAGCCTTTGCCCACCGCTTAGGGTCACGCGCCTCCGGAAGAATCCAGCGGACCGGTGCCATGCGACCAGCTCGTAGCTGCCCGGTGGAACGCCTTTCAGAGAAAAACTTCCCTCCGGAGTGAGACGAGTCCACCAGGAGCTGGGCGCAACGAGAATGGCGGCGTTCATATCGGCGTGGATGTGACAGTAAACCTCGACCACTCCCGGCCGGTCAAACCTTACCAGCCGGGTCTGGCCTTTAGGGTAGTAGCCCAGATCGAAATGCTTAGCCTTGGAAAGAGAGAACACGTTATGGAAAATCGGGTCCTCATTGGGAAAGGAGACTGTCGAGCCCACGGTAACCACCACGATTTCCGGGTGGAAACGCAGCCGTTTCTGGACGAGGCTGGCATGAACCGGGGCGCCGTGGCCGAGTCCGGGCCCTTGAAGGTAAATGACTACCTGGGAAAGCTCATCCAGACTCGGAGAGTCGTTTCGGCGGTTCTTTGCTTCTTGTGGACCCGGCGATACCCCACGCCACTGGTACAGGGGAAGGGCCACGCGTTCCTTCGTCAGGACTTTCGTAATCACCACGTGTCCTGTTATTACAGCGTCGTTCGCAGTGGAGGCTCGCGCGGTGCCTGAGCACAGGACAAGAATGGACAGAATAAGCCACCGATTCATGACCATCTCAGCTTATCGGCATGTTCGAGGATGCATATTAATCGACCGCGGGTGTTGATGCGGCTGCGAGTCAATTCCGGCGCAGCAAGCAGCAGGGTCAGTTACGCCGGATTGGATCTGCGCGAGCACTCCAGCGGGGACCGGCAACACCTGGGTTCGATAACCATCCCCGACCAAAAGCGTCTTATTGGAACAGACGCAGGTTCGGTCTCGTAAGTATTTACAGGGCAGGGTGGAAACCTATGTTACTGCAAGATCTTCGGTATGCCTTTCGGCGCCTGCGCCTTTCGCCAGGCTTCGCCGCGGTTTGCATCATCACGCTCGCGCTTGGAATCGGAGCGAACACTGCAATTTTTACCTTGGTCGATGCGGTGATGCTCAAGAGCCTGCCGGTGGCTGATCCAGGCCAGCTCTATCGTGTGGGGAATGCTGATAACTGCTGCGTCGAAGGCTGGCAGGGCGATTGGGACTTATACTCGTATGATCTGTACAAGCAGCTCCGGGCGCACACGCCTCAGCTCAGCCCGATGGCTGCCTTTCAAGCAGCACCGGAGAGCACCAGCGTTCGCCGCAGCGGCGCCAGCGGGCCAGCAGAAGCTTATACCAGTGAGTTTATTTCGGGCCATTACTTCTCAACGTTCGGAATCGGCGCGTTTGCGGGCCGGGTGATTACGCCCTCTGATGATCGTCCAGCCTCGGCGCCGGTGGCCGTGATGAGTTACCGCACCTGGGAAACGCATTTCGGCCACGATCCGTCGGTGATCGGTGCGACTTTCACAATCAACACCATGCCCTATACCGTCGTTGGGATCGCGCCGCCAGGCTTCTTTGGTGATACATTGCGCACCGATCCTCCCGATTTCTGGCTTCCTCTCGCCACGGAGCCGGCACTCAACGGGCCGAATTCCATTCTCAACCGTCCCGGCTTGCACTGGCTTCATGTTATCGGCCGATTGAAACCCGGCGCGCAAGCAGCCGGTATTCAGTCAGAGGTCACCGTTGAGCTGCAGAGATGGCTGCGCGCCCGGCCGGATCTTACCGCTTATGATAAGTCCCAAATCACGAAGCAACACATCGTGGTTGGGCCCGGCGGCGCCGGTGTCACCGAGATGCAGGATCAGACCAAAGCGGGCCTGCGCCTGTTGATGATTGTTTCGGGCCTGGTGCTGCTGATCGCCTGCGCGAACATTGCCAACCTGCTGCTCGCGCGCGGCGCCGCGACACGCTTTGAAACTGCCATCCGCGTAGCACTCGGCGCCTCGCGAAAAAGATTGATGAGCCAGATCCTCACGGAAAGCGTCGTTTTGGCAGTCCTCGGCGGCGCTGCCGGTCTTCTCGTTGCGTTTCTGGGTGCGCGCGCCATCCTCCTGGTCGCCTTTCGCGGGTCCCACTACGTTCCCATCCATCCGGCGCCCTCCCTGGCGGTACTCGGCTTCGGATTGCTGCTCTCGGTGGTCACAGGTGTCATCTTCGGCACCGCACCCGCTTGGATCAGATCGCACGCGAACCCTGCTGAAGCCTTGCGGGGCGCAGGGCGCTCCACTCGCGACCGCTCTTCGCTGCCTCGAAAGTCCCTCGTCGTAATCCAGATCGCCCTGTCGGTCGTCCTGCTGATCGGAGCCGGACTGCTTACGGAAAGCCTTGGGAACGTCGAGAATCAGAACTTCGGCTTTCAGCCGCAACATCGTCTGATCGTCAGGGTGAATCCTGCCCTCGCAGGATACAAGCCTTCGCAGCTCTACGGGCTTTACCAGCAACTCGAACAGCGGCTTCCTCAAATCCCTGGCGTCATCAGCGCGAGCTATTCAAACTATAGCCCGATGCGGGGGGAGAACTGGGGATTCGACTTTCACATCGAAGGGCGCTCACCGAATGAGCGGGACGACGCCTCCCTCGATTGCGTCGGCCCATACTATTTCCAGACCATCGGCACGCGCCTGCTGCGTGGCCGGACGATCGGCGATCAGGATACGCCCAGTTCACCCCATGTCGCCGTCGTGAACCAGGCCTTTGCCAAGAAATTCTTTCCCAAGCAAGATCCTATCGGACAGCACTTTGGAATGGGCGATCCGAAATATGCGGGAGAGATGGAAATTGTCGGCATCGTGCAGGACGCCAAGTACGAGAATGCGCGCCGGCCGGCCTACCCTACTTTTTTCATGCCAATGCTGCAAATGCCGAAAGATCCCAAGCTCTCCTTCTTCGTTGTGGCCTCCTACATCGGCGATATCGAGCTTCACGTCGCCGGCCGGCCACAGAACCTCGAAAACGCTGTCCGCCGCACGCTCGCCAATATCAATCCAAACCTCACCATCCTCGACATGATGAGTCTCACCGAGCAGCTCAATCTCAATTTCAACCAAGACACGCTGATCGCGCGCCTTACCGAGCTTTTTGGCCTGCTCGCGCTCGTGCTGGCCTGCGTTGGCCTATACGGAGTTACATCCTATTCGGTTGCCCGGCGCACGAACGAGATTGGCATCCGGATGGCGCTTGGCGCAAACCGCGACAACGTCATCTGGCTGGTGTTACGAAGCGCGCTGCTGCAGCTTGGCATCGGTCTCGCTATCGGGATCCCGCTCGCTCTTGCCGCCGGTCGTCTGGCTGCCAGCCAGCTTTACGACGTCAAGAGTTACGACCCGGTGATTTTGGCAGTGGCCGCTGTGGTTCTCACGGCGTGCGCGCTCGTCGCTGGATTCGTTCCTGCTCGCCGCGCGGCTTCGGTTGATCCTGTCACAGCCTTACGGACGGAGTAGGAAAGCACTTACGAGTAGGGTTGAGCGGAACCTTGTGCCTTTTACTCAAGCTCGCAGAATAGAGTGACGAATCGCGTAGCGCTGGCATCTTGCCAGCCTTGAAAAATGCCGCCGGGACGGCGGCGCTCCGTCGAAGGTCCGTCACTCTGAAATGCGAGATTCAGTAAGTGGCTGTCGGTGGAAATTTCATCCAGCCGAGAATGGCCTCAAGCGGGATGGGCGCGAAAGAGGTTCACCAGCGCCCGCGCGATAATCTTCTCTTCTCCCGCCTGCAGCATGAAGGAATTCATTTCCAGGCCCATTCGCGTGTTTCCCAAGACAATCGACGGGTTCCCAGTCTCAAGCGCTCGCTGAGCCTGATTCGGGGTTAGACTGATTTTGCGGGGGTCCCAACTGATTTGCATCGTGGGAACATGATTCGCAACATGGGGCAAATAATATGCGGTGCTCACTCCGGGCACTTTGGTCACCCGGCGAGAGATGGTGTCGAGGCGTGCCCACCACTCCTCGGTTAAGGCTTTGGGGTCCTGATTCAGGTAGATCTCGAGCGCCTTAACCATCCCAACAATCTCTTCCTTGCCGACTTTCTGGCCGCGCCCAACCGTGTCTTCGTAAGGACTGTTGTTGAGCAGCGCGTAATGAATCAGATTCTCGCGGCCCAAAAGCAGCCCGGCGCATTGGGGTCCGCGAATGGCCTTGCCTCCGCTGAACGTTACCAGGTCATAGCCCATATTCACGTAATCCCACAAGTGAGAAATCGGCGGCGTGTCGGCAGCGGCATCGTTAAAGCAAGGAAGGCGATATTGCATGGCGAGCTTCACCCATTCATCAACCTTGATTCTTCCTTCGGCATTAAGGTAGTTGGTGAAGTGCATCGCTGCCGTTCTCGGATTGACTGCCTTAGCTAAGTCTTCGCGCCATTCTATCTCCACCAGTTTCACACCTGTCGCGCGAATCTGGTGGTCAAAAGGATAGCGATGAGCCTTCTGAATAATGACTTCAGATTTCATCCCGGTTAAGTCCGGCACCCGCTGGATAAGCTCGGGGTCGTCTCCGGTAAGAATGCCGGCATATCCGCAGGTCATGGCGCCGGCCGCTCCTGAAGTTACCAGTCCCGTGCAGCCCGGGGGCAACTTGAGCATCTGCGCGATTCGCTTGCCCGCCGCCACCTCCAAGGCCGGGATATGAACATAGTGGCGCGCCGCGTCCGCCATCACGAGCTCGACCTCGGGAGGAATCAGCGAACCGCCCAGCATGGTCATCGTGCCTTGGCCGTTGATGACGGTTACAACTCCCAATTCCTTATACACATCTCCGGTGTCGCCCAGTCCCGTGACTTTTGCCGGCAACCCGGAACCCAAGCTGTCCTTGTCACGATAAGGCCTCGCGAAGGATATTCCCCCGCTGATTAGCGATCCAAGGGCAAAACCCGCTCCACCCAGGAATGACCTGCGGCCGGTTTTGATATTGAAGTCCATGGCTTTCTCCGTCTTTCTGAAGGTTGCAAAACACAGTGCCTTTTCGCGGCACGCCGGCATCTTGCCGGCCTCGGCAATTGCCGCCGAGACGGCCGAGCTACCCGACAGTCCGTCACTTTGGAGCGCCTGCGTCCTGACCCGGCAACGCAAAGGCAAAAAGATCGCTTCCCGCAGCGATGGCCACGTATTGCCTGCCGTTGATTGCAAAGCTCATCGGCGACGAGTGGATTTGCTGCCCAGTATTGAAATGCCAAAGTGGGGCGCCGGTTCCTGCGTCTACTGCTTCAAGACTTCCAGAATCATCTCCGAAGAACACAAGCCCGCCCGCCGTAGTCATCGTTCCTGCCCACGATGTTCCCGAACCCACCTGAGGATATCGCCATTCGATTCGAGTTGCATTCAGGCGATAAGCCAGCAAAATCTTTTGACCGTGCTTACCCGGGACACGCTGCGTACCTGTGTCGTAATCAGTTCGCCCCGGGGCGTACGCTTTGGGTTTCACATAGTAGAGGTCGCAGTCCTCAAGCGCGATAAAATAGAAAGCCCGGGTAGCGGGGTTGAATGAGGGCGAGTACCAGTTGGTAGCTCCGGAAAACCCCGGGCAAATCTTAGTACCCGCAGGGGAAGGCTTCACCTTGGTAAGTATCGGTCGGCCGCTACGATCAATTCCCTCCGCCCAGTTTAATTTCTTCGCGAACCGCGTGGCGCCGAGAAATTTTCCATCGGTCCGATCCAGCACGTAGAGAAACCCGTTCCGATTGGCCTCAACCAGCAGTTTGCGCGGCTTCCCGTTGTAAATTGCATTAATCAGCACCGGGGTTTCCGTCGCATCGTAATCATAAAGATCGTGGGGCGTAAATTGAAAATACCATTTCAGCTTGCCTGTATCGGGATTAAGAGCCAGAACGCAATCGGTATAGAGATCATCACCCGGACGTACACTGCCATTAAAGTCCGGCGAAGGATTGCTCGTTCCCCAGTAAAGCGTATTGAGCTTGGGATCGTAAGTTCCCGGCATCCACGTGGTGCCGCCGCCATGCCAATAGCTCTTTCCAGGCCAGCTTGAAGAACCGAATTCGCCGGGCCCCGGGATAGTCCAAAATCGCCACCGCAGTGCTCCCGTGCGAGCGTCAAACGCGGCAAGGAAACCGCGAACTCCATCGTCCCCGCCCGACGTGCCCACCAGCACTTCGCCCTTGACGATCAAAGGAACGCTGGTGGCCCCGTAGTTCTTGTGAATATCTGCATACGCTACGTCCCAAATAAGATAGCCCGACTGCGCGTCAAGGCACAGCAGGTGAGCGTTATCAGTTTCCATATAAACTCGAGAGTGCCAGACGGCGACCCCGCGATTGTGATGGGCAGAGGCGTCATCGATGAGTCCTTCGGAAAGAGGACGCGAGTAATGCCAGATTTCACGGCCGGTTCGGGCATCCAAAGCATAGGCGTCATTGCCCGAAGTGATGAACATGACGCCATTAATGACCACCGGTGTCGTTTCCATTCCAGGCGAGTTTCTCGGATGAAAAACCCACTGCGCGCTCAGATCGCGAACGTTATGCACGTTGATCTGCGCGAGACCGCTGTAACGCCGGCCTGTGTAATCGCCGTTATACGACGGCCAATTCGCGCCAGGCGGCTGCTTTAACAAGTCAGAAGGCTTGACGTCGACCAGGCTGGCCACCGGGAGGTCGGGATTCTGCCATGCCTTCGCCCAAACGCCGAAGCAGACGACAGCGGCAACGATCGCTACGAGTTGCCGTTTGTGTGCCATAAACCTATGAACCATGCCCTTCCCCGGTTACCCAAGCCTCGCCAAGTGATCCCAGGTCAACTGCCCTTCGGACCTTAGATGGAGCGACACCCGCGCGACCGAGGGGTTCATTTGGAACTCGTGATGGATTTTCAGAAGATCGATCGGACTCACCCGCTCGAAGGGAATCATCGCCACGTCCGCTCCTCACCGATTTCGTTGAGCCATCTACCACCGCAATCCATCCATACCGCGAATCAATCCAAACTTCATCTTGAAGATTGTTCCCTTCTGGCAAAGGCCAGATTTTATCGCCTCGTAATTAAACCAACGTCCCCGTCGAGCGCCCTCAGAGGGAGGGAAATAGCGCCCTTCGTACCGCGGACTCACAAACAGATAGCGGTGGACGCCAAAGAATAGAGGAAGGCCAGGACAATTAAATCGAGCGGCAGGATTTTCGTTTTGACGACTCTTTCAAACCGTCTCGAAATTCTGCACCTCCCAAAAACCTCGAATGATGCTTGTAGCGTACAATGACTTGTCCATCCACCTTTCGTGGCTGTATACATATCGGGCACGATTTGCCGGTATTCCTAAAATCAAGGAGGAGTAATGATGATCAGTAAAAAAGCCATTGCAGTCACCCTGCTCGGCGCCGCACTCGCGCTGGAAACACCATCGCTAGCCCATGCTCAATCTCGCCGTGCCATTCGTCTTCCCGGCCACGCGGCCGCATTGCCTTTTAGCGATGGGATTGTCGTGGGCAACACGCTTTATGTTGCCGGACAGCAAGGCCTCAACCAGCGCGGAGAACCCGTCGCAGGCGGCATCCGTCCCCAAACGCGCGCTGCGCTGGAAACCATAGAAAGGGTCGTGAAGAGGGCGGGCTTCCAGATGAGTGACGTGGTCGCCGTGAACGTGTACCTTGCGCACGTTCACGACTTCGCCGCCATGAATGGGGTCTACCAAACGTTCTTCCCAAACCCCAGGCCGACTCGAACCACGGTGCAGGTTGCCCGTTTAGTGAACCGCGCCCGCATTGAGATCTCCGCCATTGCGGTGAAAAGCGCCAGGTGAGCGAGGCCGCAAACGCTGAAGTCGCCATCTCGCAGGCAGTCGTTTCAATGACTGTTTTTTGTTTCAAGCGCGATGGGCCTGGAACATTTGTTTGAGCCGAGACGCGACAATTCGGTCGTCGCCGGGGCGCAACATAAAGGAATTCATGGCTAAGGATACGCCATCGTTCTCTTCCTGCAAGAGCACGGAAGGTTTGCCGTTCTTTAAGAAATCCAAGGCCTGGTCCGTCGTCAGAGAGAACTGGCGCGGATCCCACTCGATTCGCATGGTGGGCACATGGTTGGCGATCGGGGGAACGTAAAACGCCGTCGTCACTCCCTGAACTTTTCTGAGCTGTTTAGAGATATATTCCAGGCGGTCCCACCAATCGTCTGTTTCGGTCTTCGAATCCTGCCGAAGATAGACTTCCACCGCCTTCCACATGCCGACAATTTCCTCCTTGCCCACTTTCATTCCCCTCCCCAGCGTCGGGTCAAAAGGAGCGGCGTTCAGCCGGGCCGCACGTACCAGATCTTTCCGGCCAATGAGCATTCCAGCGCACTGCGGGCCTCGAATCGCCTTACCTCCACTCCAGGCAACCAGGTCATAACCCATCTTGTTATAAGCCGTCAGGTGAGCGATCGGCGGGGTGTCCGCCGCACAATCGTTGAAGCACGGCACACCCAGTTCCTTGGCAAGCTTGGCCCAGGCATCTACCTTGATGCGGCCGGCCGCATTCAAATAATTTGCAAAATAAAGCAAAGCAGTTCGCCCATTCACGGCGCGCCGTACATCCTCCGGATACTCCACCTCGATTATTTTTACTCCGCTGGCTAAGATTTGCTGATTGTAACCGTAAGCCTCATGGTGAGCCTTCTGAAAAATAACGTCGCTCTTCATTCCCGTGAGGTCGGGCAGCCGTTGGATGAGTTCCTGATTCTCGCCCGTCAGCACCCCTGACACGCCGCACATGATGGCCCCAGCCGCCCCGGAGGTAACGGTTGCCATATGATCGGGCGGCAGGCCTTCAAGCATTTTGGCGATGCGATCCCCCGTAGCCTCCAGTAAATCCGGGATACTGACATAATGTTTGGAAGCCGCCTCCATCGCCGCCACCACTTCCGGCGGCATGAGCGACCCTCCGATCAAAGTAATCGTTCCCCATCCGTTGATAATCGTGGTCACTCCCAACTCGTCGTAAATATTGGCGGTGTTCGGCGCAGACGGCGCCTTGGCCAAACGTCCCCCGGACCGCACCGCGCGAGCGGCGAACAATTTCTCCGGTAAAAGAGCTACGATGGACGCGCCAGCCCCAACCAGGAAATTACGCCGAGTGCGTTGATTCACGGTTCCCATTGCATTTGCCTCCCGACAGACTGGTTCTCATCGCGTATGCTCTCAAAAAGACAACCCTGGAAGTTTTATATATATACCACTAAAGTTTGGTGATTGCGGCGTCGGCCTGCCTGACTTTACTCCCGGGAGGATCCTGAACAATACCAATCCTCGCAATGGCCAAACCTGCTTCAACACTTCGCTCTTCAGCGAGGTGGCGCTAGGGCAAATGGGGAATTGCAATGGAGCCTTCTTCCACGGGCCTGGCATAAACAACTTTGATATGGCCCTCTTAAAGAATTTCAAGATTCGCGAGTCCAAAGCGCTCCAGTCTCGCGTGGAAGCTTTCAACATCTGGAATCACGCGCAGTTCGATTCTCCCGACGGAAACATTGATTCTACAGCTTTCGGCTTGGTCACATCGACGAATGCTCCTCGCATTCTGCAAATGGCACTGAGATTCATGTTTTAGTGTGGTAGTATCTTGCACGGGCTGCCGCGCGGTATGCCGTTCGGCAGCGTAACGAGGACGTTGGGTTGCCTGTCGGGCTTGGATCGGGTTTTAAGAAATCGCGGCGAGCTGTTGCAGCCACAGCCTCGATCTTTTGTATCCTTTTCTTGGTCTTGCTGTTCTCGAGTGCCTGCGCAAAGCGGAAGGAGCGGCCCGCAAGCGAAATTGCCGGCCGGGGCAGGCCTATTTTCGCATCGAACTGCTCCTTCTGCCACGGCTTGGACGGCCGGGGAGGCGAGCACGCGCCCAACATTGCGTCCGATCCGACAGTCCGCCAGCTCTCGGACGCGGAGTTGTTCGGGATCGTCGAACATGGCATTCCCGCTTCCGGCATGCCCTCGTTTGAGTCGTTGGGCGTCCCCAGGATCGGCGCGGTCGTCCGTTATCTCCGCGTTCTCCAAGGGCAACATGCTTTTGCAACGCTTCCAGGAAACCCTCATCGCGGCCGGCAGTTATTTTTCGGCAAAGCCGCCTGCTCAACCTGCCACAGGGTTCTTGGCAAAGGGGGATTTATCGGGCCCGATCTCTCGACTTACACTCGAACCCATTCGCTCCGGGAGGTTCGCCAGGCTATCGTCAGTCCAAACAAGAATCTTGGCCCGCAGCAGGATATCGTTATTGCAGTGACGCGCCAGGGCCAGAGGTATGCCGGCATTGCGCGGAATGAGGACAATTTCTCTTTGCAGTTGCAAACGCCGGACGGGGCCTTTCATCTCCTGATGAAGTCGGATTTGTCCAGCTTACGGCATGAGCCGCGCTCCCTCATGCCTTCGAATTATGGTACAAGACTCAGTTCACGGGACTTGGATGACATGGTCAGCTTTCTGGCGAAAGCCTCGGAAGCGCCCCCGAAGGTAAGAGTGCTTTTCGTCGGCCCACACTAAGCGCCGGCGATGACAAGGAGAATCGGTTTTGACGCTTGATTCCGGAATTAAAAAATTCTGGCTCGCGGCTGTGGCCGTGGCCATTCTCGCTTTCCCAGTCTGTCGTCTGCTTGCACGCTCGCCTCGGAAATTCGCGTTGCAGGCTCTTTCACCGCAATTCTGGAAGCTCATACCGCGCCGCTCTAAACTCACGCGAGTGGCGACGGGCTTTGGCTTCACAGAAGGGCCAATCTGGGACCAACGGAATTTCCTCTATGTCAGCGATGAGGTTCAAAACGCCATTTACCGCGTCGATCCGGACGGACGGCGAGAACGCGTGATCGCTCTGGGCGACCCGGATGGAAACACCTACAACCTTGAACATCAGCTTATCGATTGCGCAAGCGTGCTGCGCGCCATCATTCGGGTTACACCCAACGGAAAGTACGATATTCTCGCTGGCCGCTACCAAGGAAAGAGATTTAACAGCCCGAATGACGTCGTGTTAGGGCCGGACAGGGCGCTCTATTTCACTGACCCCACCCTCGATTTGCCGAAAGGCCAGAAGCAGGAAATCCCGTTTCAAGGAGTCTATCGCCTCGACTCCAAGGGAAACGTCCGGCTCCTGACGCAAGATTTAACTCAGCCCAACGGCTTGGCGTTCTCCCCGGATGGCAAGCTGTTTTACGTCGATGACAGCGCCGAACGCAATGTTCGCGTCTATCGGTTCAGTCCCGGTGGGACTTTGTCCGACGGCCGGATTTTCGGCAGCGAAAATGATCGGGGTGGCGTTCCGGACGGTATGAAGGTTGATGTGAAGGGTAACCTGTACGTGGTGGGACCCAAAGGCATCTGGGTGTGGAACCCCGAGGGGCAGCACCTGGGAACCATCGTCATGCCAGAGCAGCCTGCCAACCTTGCGTGGGGAGGACCGGGCTACCGCAGCTTGTACATCACCGCCACAACGTCCGTGTATTGCATCCGGACCATCAACCCGGGCTTTGTTCCTTACCTGGCCTATGCACACTAAGGACGCCGGCGACGAGCGAGTGGCATCAAGCAGTGGTAATTAGCCATGCCGCCGCTCGTTTTTTCCTTCCCCGATCTTCATGCGCTCGTCAATCTCCAGCGCGCCTGCGAAATCGACCCGGCCAATTCCGATTTTGCGTACGACTATTCAGTGCTCCTGGTGCAAGCCAGGCAGTACCGCACGGCGATTCCCATCCTGGAAAACCCGGTGAAGGCGGGGCTTGTCGAGTCGCCTGAGGAGTATCCGTACGGCTTCAGCTACTTGGCCAAGCGAAAAGCTGCAGGGGATAAACAGGCTGCGGAAAAACTCTTTCGGGAGTTGACGTAGCGCCGGCTTCCAGCCGGCAACTCCCTTCAATTCAACAGGGGCCGGCAAGATGCCGGCGCTACGTTCGCGGCGGCATCGAGTTTTTCCGCAGCCTGTAAAGCCCCGCTATCGGCGGAGCTGGATCGGCATAACTGAAGTCATGCCCTGATACGGGGATACGAAGCGGCTGCCGGAGCGCCCGGGGAACGGCGTGTGATCCGATCAGACGGTCAATTGCAGACGTTCCAGAATTCAGCCAAGTTTTGCGATGTGTAGAAGAGGTCTGCTCCTCGTTCCCAAAGACGGTCTGTACATTGCCGGACGACTCCCTATTGTGGACTGTCCGGCTGCACGAGGCGGAGCAAAATGTTTGTGTCCACCAAGTTAGGACGATCCGGGCATCAGGCATGCTCACCATAGATCATTTCGCGTGAGAAGGTCTCGGATCGCAGTTGAGGGACATTGGGCGCTTTGCTCGCAAGAGCATCCAGAAAGGCGCGAAATTCTTCTTGGCTTGCGCGCGCGTGCTCTTTGCTCCTGGAAGCGATTGCTTCCTGTAGGAGCCGCTCCGCATACAGCTCCAGCGCGACGCCTCGCGCCAATGCTTCCGCGGTAAGCTGTCTTTCCATCTCCGGGTTGAGTTCGACTCGTATCGTCATGCTAGCACTACACCGATTATGGGATGTTGGCGGCCTAAAGTCGACTCAGGTCCTGATTCGCGACCTCTTGCCAGCTCGCGGAATATATTGGAATGGTCGTCACTTTCAATTACGATGATTCCCCACGCCAGGTTTTAGGCGGAACAGGCGGTAAGATGGGACATGGCTTTGTTCTTCGCATTCTCGCGTTTCACGCATGGAGCGGAAACACCCTGGAGCGCAAGGGCATAGAACCGGATGATCCCGCGGAGCTTTCTCGTGCTGCCCTTGTGGATAGGCGGGACATGCAGGTGGAAGCCGCACGACAAGCCGTCCGCGAGCCCACACAGCTCGCGGCGCGCGGGGGCCTCACATTGTGCCCATCGTTAAAAGCAGGGCTGCGGTACGTTTCACTTCTCCTATGTTGCGTTACGTTGCTGGCGGCGCGGGCCTGCGGGAAGGACCGCATCGGCGATATCGAGTTCTTCGGTTACACCGATTTCGCCAAGCCAAGCCAACTCCGGAAGGAACTCTCCGTCAGAGTCCGTGATCTCGTCATACCGCAAACGGAGCGGCAAATACGCCAGACGGTAAAGCAGAACACATTCCACGCACCGACGGACGTGGCACTGATATGCTGTGATGCCCATCAGAACTATACAGTATTCATCGGCTTGCCAGGGCCGACCCTGGTGAGTGTCTTGTACTATCCCGCGCCGAAAAGAAGACTCCACCTTTCTAAGGACGTTGTCCACATCTATTACCGGCTGATGGAGGCAATGGGCGCCGCCGTGCGAGAGGGGGGATCGGCAGCGGAGGAGGACGATTCACGCGGCTACGCGCTTACAAACGACCCTTCCGCCCGCTCTTGGGAGCTCAAGCTACACGATTATGCCGAGGGGCACGAGGATGAACTCTTAGGAGTGCTTGGACACTCGTCGAGCGCGGAGCAGCGTCAGATTGCTGCCGAAACCCTCGGATATGCGCGGGAGTCGAGGAGCCAGATCATGGCACTCGTGACGGCCACTCAGGATCCTGACCCGGACGTCCGCAACAACGCGACACGGGCTCTCGGCGTTCTGGCCTCATCAAGCCCACAAGTTGCCCGGCATATTCCTGCGGGACCTTTTATTGAAATGCTGGGATCCGGCGTCTGGACGGACCGGAATAAGGCCCTCTTCGTCCTGATGGAACTCACGAAGACACGAAACCCGGCATTGCTTGCGAGGTTGCGAGCTCAAGCATTGCAGCCATTAATCGAGATGGCGAAGTGGCATGACGTGCATGCAGAACCCGCGCGAATCATTTTAGGCCGCATGGCGGGAATTCCAGAGAATCAATTAATCAAAGAGGCTGTTCAGTCATCGCCGCTGCCGATTTTGAACGCGCTCAGGGCACCTCAGTAAGTATCCCCCGGCAGAGCTGGGGGATACTTACTGAGGAGTTTCAACCTTTTGGGATTGATCGAAGCCGCTGTGTATCAGGGCATGACTTCAGTCATGCCACAAAGATAGTGAAGGGAAGAGGGCTTCAGCCCCTGCTGACTGCATGGTTTCGTCATCATGCCCAACCCTATGCGCTTGCTGTACGGCCTTAGCTACTTGGCAAAGCGAAAAGCCGCAGGGGCTAAAGCCCGGCCATCGCGTGGACCTGAGTCGGCATGACTGAAGTGATGTCCTGTCTTGAAAATGTGACGGTACTCCGTCACTGGGACGCCGTGGAGACCGGGACGGCACATTTTCATAGCTTTGTGGGTGTCGCGAAGCGACATGACCAACTGATACGGGGGTACGAAGCCGCTGCCGGAGCGCTCGGGAAACGGCGTGTGAAACGTAGAAACTCCAGGGTGAGTATCCCCCGGCAGAGCCGGGGGATACTTACTCCAACACGACGTCGAATTCAGATCGGGTCCGCTGAGTTGACGGCCGGGAACGCGCATTCCGCGGCCTTTGTGCTTCTAAGGCTGCAGCGACGAGACGTAGGCAACGACATCCAGTATCTCTTCCTCATTCATGTTTCTGACAACTGGTATCATCAACTTCGTCCAGCTTCCGTTTCGCGTGCCTTGCTGCATGTCGTAGAGTTGCCGCGCCATATAGCTCGGCGAGCGTCCGGCGATTCCGGGCACCGGCCCTAGACCTTTCAAGCCAGGGCCGTGGCAAACCGCGCACGCAGACGTCCGCTTATTCCTGCCCTCAACTATCGCTTTACCTTTTTCAATGCTTCCGAAAGGAACATAGGCGATGAATCCCGAGCGCGGATTCCGAAGTTCTTCGGTGCCGTAGGGATCCACCGGAACCTCAATGATTCTTTCGCCCAGCTTTTCTTTTCCGGCGCCGGGAATCGGGATATACATACCACTGGATGTGCGCGTTTTCGGCACCACGTCTGTTTCCACCACCTTGATCCAGGGTGTCCACTTCATAGAGCCGAAGTACTCAGCCGCTTGCTGAATCTCCTCGTTCGTCATGGCCTTCGCGAACGAAGCCATTAGGGCCGTGTTTCTTTTCCGCGAATCCGCCGATCTCCGCTGGCCCTCTTTGAACTCGTGCATTTGCTCTACGAAGTAAGAAACGGGAAGCCCGCTTATACCTGCGTTCTCCGGCCTACCCTTGCCGTTCGGCATATGACAGAAGGCACACGCCATGATGAGGGGCTTGCGGCCGAACGCCACGATAGCGGGCATGGCAGGATGATCACCAGGGAACCAGTCCGCCGGGCCGAAAGGATTCTGTATTTGCGCTTCCGTGAATCTAAGCTTCGCGCCGGGTAATTGTTTGAGACTGGTGTCCGGTCGCCCGTTCAGAGCAGGGCTCGATTTACCAGGGTCAGTTCCGTAGGGCCAGACAGGTATGGAACGGACGGTAGCGTGGCCGGTGGAAAAGCAAAGTATGCTGGTCGCGCTCACAGTGGCAAGCAAGATGCCCCAGAACGCGATGACGATCTTCAACGGGCAACAATAGCGCTCGACCTTCGACATAACGGTCCGAATTTGCACGTAGACTTTGTCAGCGGCTCGGCGGACGCAAAGGCGATCATGTCGTAACCTCGGCATTGTCCCGTGAAAGGCGCTCGCGGATTTGACTTACGCCAGCGCCCCATAACTGCCGGACGAGGCGAGATGCGCTCATCACTGAAACGTCTGCTGCGCGCGCCAACTGTGCAGCACTTTGGTACTGTTCTCGCGGGGCGGAAAGCATGGATTCGGGAATGCTCCGCACCAGAAGCAACTTTAGCATCCATTGGTTCAGGTCGGAGAACAAATATACCGATGACCCGTTCTTCGGAAGTGAACTACGAGTGGAGGCCACGGCGCGCTGAGCATTAAACCTTTCCAAACCGAAGCCTTGAAAGTCACAGAATCCTTCCAGGTCCACGATCCCAATGCCGACATCCGGGGCGTACAGCCTTGCGAATGCCTTGAGCTGTTCGGCCACCGCATCCGGGACCCGATCCGCCGCAATAATCACCACCGGAACCGGGGATTGTGGTAAGAGCTTGCTGAAGACTCGCGCCTGCAAAATTGCCTGGGACAGGAGTGGGATGAGTCGATCGCGCCGGCCTTCCGAGGATTGCTTTAGTTCGATCAGGTATTTTTCTTCGCCAGAACCGACGGGATGCCGCACGCGGGGAGCCCGAGCGCTGCATTCTCGAATCCCATGTACGGACAGAAGTATCCGGTGGAGGCAAACTGGCGTGCTATGTCACCGTCGATCCTAACGGTGTAGTAGCGGCCGTCAGATGGTGGACCTCATGCTGTGCTTAAGCGGCCTATGAGGGAACATTTGGCGAACAAGAGGCTCCCAATACCCCGAAAACGGTGATGCTGACCGAAGGAAAAGCTAAGCGAACCAACAAGATACAAACCGTGAAGTTATCTTGGGCGCAAGAGGTCCCCGGCTCGACTCCGGGCACCCCGACCATCATCTAAAAGGGCTTAGCACCAAAGGCGACTTTCTCAGAAAGTACCACTTCGTACCCCTTCCGCTTGCCATAGTGCGCTAGCCAATTTCGATGCTGCCTCACGCTTCTCTGCGGAGACGGCCTGCGCGTAGATATTCAACGTGGTCTGGATGTCGGTGTGGCGCAGTTGTTCCTTTTGGACGGCAGGTGTGGTTCCGAGCGCATGAAGCATGGTTGTAGTCTTAAGTTAGGACGGAAAGAGGATGCCGTAGACAAGAAGATTCACAAGTGGCCTTATAATGTGAAGGCATCCGCGCCACAAGCGTACGGGGCTTGGGCATGAGCGCCTTGGCCCGAAGCTAAAGCGGCTGGGCCTGAGCCTGAGTTAGGCCGATGACAATCCATGCCTGAGATTTCTCGATTCCTCGGTATCGTGATCGGCATATTCTACAGCGAGCACGGCGCTGCACATTTTCACGCGGTTTACGGCGAATACGAAATCTCGGTCGAGGTGGAATCAGGAAAGATTCACGGCCAATTTCCGGCAAGAGCCTTGCGACTCGTGCTGGAATGGGCAAGCCTTCACAGGGAAGAACTGATCGAGAACTGGCAACTTGCGAGGCAAGGGCAACCGCTCAGGCGCATTGCCCCACTGGAGTAAGCATCATGGACTACCACATTGTCGAGGCACGCTACATGACCGGCCACGTCGTGTGGCTCCGCTTTCGCGACGGGACAAGCGGAGAGATCGATCTGGCGCCGGCTCTTCGTGGCCCTATATTCGAACCGCTGCGGGACCCTGCTGTATTCAGTCAGTTCCAAATTCATCCCGAGTTTCATACGCTCGTCTGGCCGAATGGAGCTGACTTTGCGCCCGAGTTTTTGCGGGATAATGTGCGCGTTACAGTATAACCGGCCACCGAACCTGGCGGCCCACCCGCGATTAGCCCGCTGCACCTGAAAGGAGGGCCTTAGAAACGTAACTCTGGAGCGCTACATCTATTTTGATAGTGATACGTTTCACAACTTTGCGGAGACGTTCAAGGATTATCCCTTAGCTTCAGATCTGCGGGAGAGAATCATAACTTTCTCCAATGATGCTAATGGAAGTGTTTCCGCATTTGGCGGTGGAATGGGGCCCGCAGGCGCACCAACAAATGAAGGGACTTCCGAACTGGGTGAATGAAGACCACACTGTACTGCTTCCGTAGAGGGACGACGCCATCAGAAAAATCGCGTTCGGTGTACCCCTGCGAGGAGATAGATTTACCAAGGCCACGCGGGAAGACATGAATGTCCTCTTGAATTGCAAGCTTGCCGAAGTGTTCGACGTTGCGAAGTCGTGAAAAGACGAACTTGACCGAATCAAAACTGAGTATGCCGGGCACCTCAAAGTCATCGTGGAGTTTTTCAGTACGAATCCTCTTAGTGAGGACAAGTTCACCGAAATTTGGCTGTGTGGGCTCTGGAATGCATGTACGCGACCGGTAGACCGAAATAGATTGGGTCTTACCCCTGGTGAGGCGGACCGCGAAGCCTCATGGCCCGAATGTCTTTTGATCCTTCTCCCCGGCATCCCCACGATTCATCTCGAATGGCGTCGGCTTGTCGTCGCCCACTCCGTTTCAGGCGTTCGGGTCCATGACGCCAGCATCGTTGCTGCTATGAATGGTTACGGAATCAGCAGCCTGCTCACTTTCAATGGCCCGGACTTTACACGCTATTCGGGAATTCGTGTGGTGCACCCAAATGACGCGGCAAATTCGGCGAATCCACAGAAGTGCCGTTAGTGAGGACGTTGTGACCGGAGGACTCCTGTGCAGCAACCAAGACCATCGAGTACCAAATCAGTGCCACTTGAGCGTTTTCCCCGTGCTTTTTTGTTTCTTGAACGTAGCCAGGTGTGCCGCAAGATGAACGAGATAGTCGTGCTGGTCTAGCCTGGGGCGCAAGAGGTCCCCGGTTCGAATCCGGGCGCCCCGACCAATGAATTCCATCAGTTGCTGCGGGCTCGTCCTTAATCTGGGAAGGGTCGGGTGGCCGAAAGAACCACATAGGAAGCCTGAGCCACCCCACTACCGACTCGCCTCTAGAGCGGCCACCTGCAAGTGAAATCTCGCTGGGCCCGCTCCGGTTTCGGGGTCCCACACGGCAACCTCGATGGCGTCGCCCGGATTGAGCTTCCAATTGCCGTGACCGTACATACCCGTGAAGGCCGTAATGATGATCTCAGAATCTTTCCAACCTGCGACGGTCAACATCACACCATCGAAATTTCGCTGCATGATCCTTCCCGCAGCCCAGTGAGCAGTATTATCTCTGATGGCGAGCCACGGGGAGTCCGTATGAGAGTAGGGCGCATATCTGCCGAGATGCCGGCCTCTGATAACGATGGTCTGATCGGGCCGGGGTCGGATTGGCGAGACGTAGGTGATAACGGGAGCGTCGGTGCGGGTCGCCACCATGAGGGTAACGAAGCACAAAGAGATGGCTGCGGCGATAGAAATCACGATGAAGGCTCTTTTGGCGTGGGAGGCAGCGGGCGGCGACACCGGCATACGACCCCCGTTGACCCTGCTCGAGGGCGGTCCTGAATCCAAATCTGCCTGTTCCGCATAAGAAGGCTCGCCCGCATTCTCACGCTGAATATGGCCGATGAACCTATACCCGCGTTTGGGTATCGTCTCGATGTATTGCGGATCCTCCTGCCGATCGTGCAGTGCCTCTCGTATGCACTTGATTGCATGATTTATTCTGTCGTCAAGGTCACCCGAGGTTCCCGGCGGCCAAAGCGCTGTCCGCATTTCCTGGCGAGACACGATTTCGTTGGGGCGAGTCAGCAACAACCCGAGCAGGCGAGCAGGTTGGTGGTCCAGGCCGCTATCGACACCCTTTCTATACAAGACATGACTTTCAGCGTGGAATTCGAAGACACCAAAACTGACTGCGCCATGACCCGCCTTAAGATTTTCCACCGTCTTCCCCTCCCTTCAACACTGGCTCAATAAACACACATATAGAGCTAATTTCAGCCTAACTTACTCCGGCCCATTTCGGTTGTCAAGCGCAAGAACGGGCAGAAGTTATCGATTCATGGCGGTTCATAGAAATAGCATTTGACAGGCACGGAGCGAGGGGGCATGCTGCGATCGCAATCGAGGCGGCTTCGCTTGGTCCAAAGGCGGCTTCGGCCCTGGATGACGGGTTTCTTGGACTCGAGGAGGCAACGATGAAGTGCAAACTGATGGGTATAGCGCTGGCAAGTCTTGTCCTGCTTGCGGGCGGTCGGTCCTTTGCGACCGGCTTCAATATGTGGGTTGACGACTCATCCGGAATGATTGGAACCGTCAACACATCCACAGGTGATGTCTCGCTGATCGGGAGCGCAGGGGTGGTGCTGACCGATATCGCATTCTCTCCGAGCGGCGAGCTCTTTGGGGTCACCTTCACGGACCTTTACACAATTAACGCGAAAACTGGTGCAGCCACTCTGATTGGTCCGCTAGGAGGCTTGGGCGACAGCAACGCCCTGGTGTTTGGGACCAACGGCGCACTTTACTCTGCCGGTCTCGACGGTGACCTCTACACGGTAAACACCACAACGGGCGCGGAAACGGTGGTCGGCAACGTTGGGTATGATTCCGCCGGCGACTTGGCGTTTGTCGACGGCCGGATGTATCTGACCGACACCGCCGGCCAACTCATACTGGTCGACCCGACCACCGGCAAGGGAACCTTGGTCGGCGACATGGGCGTCCCAGACATGTACGGCATAGCGAGTCCGGGCAACGGAGCCCTATACGGCGTCGCGGGCACTGACATGTATTCGATTAACCCAGCGAACGCTTCCACCACTCTCCTTTTCAATTACGCGGGGCATGGCCTGGGGAACGCCAACGGAGAGGCCTTCATCACCGAAGCCCGCCCCCCATCGGCCACACCGGAGCCGGCCAGCCTCCTGCTAATTGGCACGGGGTTACTCGGGCTGAGCTGGCTCGCGCGTCGTCGTGCCCAGGAGTGCTGGCGAAGGAGGGTCTGACCTGGGTTTTCGTTAACTGTGAAAGCAGACAAGCCGCTCCACTAGAGGGCTACCAGGTTCGCGCGACGGCGGTGCCGGGAGGCCCGCGAGTTGGCAGCGCAGGCCCTCGCTCTCAAGGTTCGCGCTTTTGTGTGAATTCTGTCGAAGAGGCGCAGATTGCTGAAGCGAGGGGTTCGCGCCGCGTGTTTCCGCACGCGGCCGAAGCCCCTCACCCGCCTCGCCGCGCTCGCCAGACCCCCGGGCATGAGGACGGGATGGGGGCAGAGGAAGCCTGACCCGGATTGATCGCGTTTGCCGCTCGAAGGAGGGGGTTTTTACCTGCCCAGTCTGAAAACAAACTTTCATCTCCAATCGTTGGCGAGCTGGAAAAAGGGAGTCATAAAGGAGGGAAACCGATGAACCACCAATTGGAATCCATAAAAACCTATCTGACCGTCGGGTTTGTGTTTGCGATTCTGGCACTCATCCCGTGGTCCCTTCTCTTGATCTTCATGTCGCTGTTGGCTCTTGTTGCGGCTATCGCCGCCCATGCCTCGTCCAATCCGCTAGCTGCTGGCGTCAACGCTGCATACGCTGGCTTGGCGATAGTGTACGCCGTGTTCTGGCTTATTTTCTGGGGTGGCTGGATTGTGCTCACAATCCTCTGCCTGCTCCGCATCAAGAGGATGCGAGCCGCGGCAGATCGTGGAAAGATTGCTGACCTGAAGGCTCTGAACTCAACCGGCTGGGCCATCGTAGCAATCATTTTTTCTGGGATCATCCCGGGCATTATGCTGCTAATCGCGGCCGGGCCGATTCGCACTCTTCGACTCGTGGGCGTGGGGGCCTTATCCGTGGAGGACATGGCGACCTTGGCAAAGCTCAAAAGCCTGGTGGATGGAGGCGTGCTTTTGCCAGCCGAATTCGCCGCGCAGAAGGCTCGGCTGCTGGGCGGAGCTCCCGCGCCCGCCCAGAACGAGAACGAGTTACAGCAACTCAAGGCGCTGAAGGACGCGGGCGCGCTCAGCGAAGAGGAGTACGAGGTGCAAAGGCGAAAACTCCTGGCGGAGATCTAGCGCCCTTTCGCGTGTCGTCGGCGTGAAATACCTCGATCGGCAGCCGTCGTGATGGGTGAAAGCGACGAACGAGCTGGTGATGCTCCGGACAATGGCCGGAGCGGGCGACCAAGCGGAGGCAGGAATGCAAGAAGTGTTGAGCAAGCTGGCAAAGCTCAAGGCGCTGCTTGACGCCGGGACAATCACTCAGGAGGAGTTTAACCGTGAAAAGGCTCGGCTCCTGGCGGGCGCTCCCCAGCAGCGGTCGGTGCCTTCAGCTCCAACACCCACCCGACGGTCAGTCCTCAAAGCGCCGTGGCTCTGGACTGTAATCGCCGCGGCTATCGTCGTCGCAGTCGTTCTCGTCCTTTTGTTTCGTCCTTGGGTCTCCTTCGCTCCCGCTAGCGCCAGCGTCATGATGGACGATTTTACGCAGGACCAATCGTTGAGCTCCGGGCTTTGGGTAGTGAAAGGCCCGGTAGTCAGAGCACTCAACTCGGCGCCGGGCTTCGGGCAAATGCCCCTCGTTACGCCTGTCGCCATCTTCTCTGCCACAAATGGCCTCGAAATGACCGGCGCCGTCCGGCCTAACGAACTGGCTTCAATCGAGAGTGTCGCCTCGTTCGACGTTCCTCTGTTGATCAAGGCTGTGGTGATGCCGAGTGGCGGCGCCATGTTTGGATTGGCCCTTTGCGACGCCGCGGGAAACAAGGGGGTCGCCGTTGCAGGACGGATGGACTCGGCCGACGGTCAGGGAGAAATCCAATATTTAACACCCGGACCGGCATCAAGGCGGAACTCTCGCGGAACGCTGGTCAACTCACTGGAGCCAAACACTTGGTACACGCTCTCAATGTTTCTAGACGGGCAGGGCAACGCCTTATTGAAGGTGCTAAATGGGGCCGACATCGTCGGCCAAACAAACGTCAGGATCGGCGGTGGACCCTTTTACGCTGTGCTGCTTCAGAACGGCAGCGGTGAGCCTGGTACCGCTCAGGGCCACACGCACTGGCGGTCAGTCGAAATTCTCTCCGGGGCAGGTATCTTACCACCACGGGCAAATTCAGCAGCGAACACGGGCTCCCACTTCCAGCCAACAGGATCCGGCCTGCCGGCAATCCAAGACCCAACCGTTGCAGACGGTCAGACTTCGTTAAGCCTTCCGCCCGGGCGCTCGATTTACCTCTATGGAATGGCGACCGGCGGAGGTGCGCCTTCGACTCCTTTTTCTACCGGCCCGCACGCCCAGGTTTCCGATGCGGCAGGACAACTTGCTGCCGCGCTCGCTGTAACTCCCGAGAACGCAAACAGCTTCACGACCGAGACTGGTTATCACACGATGGGAGGCGTCACAGTTTCCGGGTTTAGCCATTACAGCGCGTCCTACGGGTCAAACGGTATCAGTGGGGCCCCAATGGCGTCGGACACGTTCACAGTTTCCCGAGACTCTCTCGTAGTCGTGATTGGACTGGCTGCCAGCCAACAGAGCATCCGGTTCACGGGCATTCCGGGATTGCGGACGGACGCCCCGAGTTCCACCCAACGCACCAGCGATGGGGTTGCCATTGCCCATGCGTATTTGCCGTCCGGCGCTTACACGGTAACGGAACACAGCGCTGCGACGGCAGGCGGCCAGGACCCAAATCACATGGCGGACCTGATCGGCGTTTTTGCTTTTTACTGAGGCAGTCACAGAGCTGGCAGGCTTCGTTGCTAATCGGAGCGCCGGCCTTGTATGTGCGCCTTTGAGTACGCAGCCAAAAAGAACGGAGGGTAACTGGAATGCTGAAGTTTCGTTTACGCTGTGCATTTGTGGCTGTCCTCGGCGGCCTGATCTGTCTCGCCTGTGTACTGTGCAGCCAGGCGCGTGCGGCCGATCCGCAAAACCCAGACGACAAGACGATTGTGACTGGTATCCAGTCGAGCCCTTTTGCCGACCCTGTGCTGAAGCTGCTGGATATCCATGTGGCGTCACAAGACGGCGTGGTGACGCTCTCGGGCACGGTAAGCACGGATGTCGAGAAAGGCGATGTCGAACACATTGCCAGCCAGGACCCTGGCGTCAAGCAAGTGATCGACAATCTCGCTGTTTCGGGCCAGTCGTCTGCTGGTGCCCCTGCAGCATCGTCCACAGCCGCGAGCCCGCCTGCACCGGTCAGCTTAACCGTACCTGCTGGAACGCCCATCACTGTGCAGATGATTGACGCTGTTGATTCCGCAACCAATAAGCCCGGCGACGAATTTAACGCTACCGTATATACCTCGGTCGTTGTGGGCAACTACGTTGCTATTCCTCAGTTTTCCAAAGCGCGTCTGCGGCTTGTGAACGCCGCGAGCGCGGGGCACATAAAGGGCCGGTCGGAACTGGCGTTGGAGTTGGTTTCATTGACCGTGAATGGAACCCTCTACGAGGTCGAAAGTAACTACTACGAGCAGCAGGGGAAATCGCGTGGGAAGCAGACTGCCGAGAGAACGGCTGGAGGAGGGCTCCTGGGTGGCCTGCTCGGAGCAGCCTTCGGGAGGGGAAAGGGTGCCGGAATCGGCGCCGCGGCCGGCGCCGCTACCGGCGTTGGCGTTCAGGCCGCCACCAAGGGGCAGCAAGTCAAAGTGGCATCCGAGGCCAAGGTCGATTTCACCCTCAAGGCTCCCGTTACGATTGCCTCCGTAACCCCAATCAACGCCGTGGCTACCGTTGCCCCATCGCCCCCGTCCGCCAATGCCGCGGGTGCCGCCGGTCCAGCGCAGTCGTTCGTTCCCCCCCCACCGACACCCTCTGCCAACGGGCTGGCCGGGCAGTGGTTCGCACATTACCAAGGGGCTATCGGAACCCTGCGCGTTAGCGTCCGGCAAACGGGTCTGAAGGTCGTTGGCACTGTCGTCGGCGGCGATTCTACAATCACCGGCTATCTTCCGGTGGGCAAGATGATGTTCTACGGAACCTACAATCCTGGCGGCTTCGGAGCGCAGGAGATATGCGCGGATGTGAACTATACCAACCCGCGTTGGGTACCCGTATCTTTCAAGGTTATTGACAATGATCATATGGAGGAGGATTTGAGCACGCCATTCTTTAACCCGTGCGGCGGCTACCCGGTCATCTGGGAACGGGTGCAGTGAGGCCGCAGGAGGCACTTTGAGGAACACGCACCAATCCGGCGCCTTCTCGCTGGAGAGAAACGTTGGGGAAACTCCAAAAGCGTGCCGGGGCGAGGCGCCACATGGCGATGCCCGGAGGGTCTTCGTCTTCGGGCCGGAAGGCTGACGCAAGAGATAAAGAACGTCGAAAAGAATCTATGCGATTCAGGAAAGGATTGCGTTTCGTAACGCTTCTATGTTCTGTGCCATTTTTCTGCTCAGCGATCTATGGCCAGGGCATTCTCGCTCCGAGGGAGCCGATAGTGATAGACCCGCAGAGCGTCTATCCCATGGTTCCCACTCCGCCGGGTCCGCCGTTTAGCGGGGTGTCCTACGGGACGAGTTCAATCATTGGCCAACTGGCGCACTCCTCTGACGGCGTTGTGCGCCTCCCGCCCGGCGACTACACAATACTGGTTCGAATGTATTGCACGGGCATTCACGTTGCTGGAACCCAGCGTGGACTCAGATACGCTTTAGCGCCGTTAACGGGAAGCCGTGCGCCCATACTCAGGGCTTTGCTTTCCCGCTCACCCGCGGCACGCGTCGAGTATTGGCCGCTGCAGCAACTCATATGGGAAATCGAGGGTGGGCTGACGTATAACGAGATGCCCGTGCAGAGTATATCGTTTCATTAAAACATATCCACGTTATCCTGTTGGGAGTGCGTCAAAATTCTTCCAGCGATGAACGACCGGTTCAGCATTGATTTCCTCGATGCCTTTCATAATCCGGTCGCGAAGTTCTTCCCAAGATTGCACTCGAATGTGGCGAAGAAACGTGCGGGCCATCTTTCCAAAAAGCGTCTCTACGATGTTGAGCCAGGATCCGTGCGTCGGCGTGAGTGCATATTTGAACCGATTGGGCCTTGTCGCAAGGAACGCCCGTGTTTCCTTGGAAATATGCGCCGAGTGGTTGTCCAGGACCAGCCGAATCATGCATTCGGGCGGATAATAATGATCCAAATCTTTCAACAAGGCGATGAACTCGCGGCTCCGGTGGCGCCGCTCGACCCGGCCCGTGACGTGGCCATCGTGGAGGTCCAGCGCGGCCAGAATCGAGCAGGTTCCCAGACGCTTGTATTCGTGATCCCGCGCCAGGGTCCCGTGCTCGCCGGGAACGGGCGGCAGGTCCGGTGCGGTATTGGCGAGGGCCTGCACCCCGGGTTTCTCATCCACGGAGACCGTCACGATCACCGGGGTGAGTCCGGGGGTGAGTCCGCCGGGGTGCTGATTTTGCAGGTCAACCTCCCGGTACACCAGCAAGATCTCGCGCATCTTGGCCTCGAAATCAGGATCGCGCCGTTCCAGATAATACTTCACCTTCTCCGGATGCAAAGGTTGCTCCGCCAAAATCCGCTGAACCGTAGCCTTGGCCGCCTTCGACAGCGAAGGATGCCCCGCTTCCACCGCGTGCTCCCGGACATGTTTGGCCAAAGCTTTTCGCGTCCACACCTCGGCCGCGTGCCCCAGTTCCTTCGGTTGGGTGCAAGCCAAGTGAACCACCCAAGCTTTGGCCTCCTCGGTAATTACTGGGGCCTTGGGGCGATGGTAAGCGTCTTTCGAAGCCGCCGCCACGCCCATCTCCAAAGCCTTTCCAATCCACTTGCCGACGCTCTTGCGGGTCATCTTGAGCGCCCGCGCAATCTCGGTGACGCTTTCCCCTGCATGGTAGCGCCACAAAATCTGCGCTCGTTGCACCTCCCTCCAAGGTGCCGTCTGCGATTGACGCAACTGCCGAAGCCGTTCCAGTTCGTCGGAGGTTAGAATCAACTTGGGCCGCCGGGATTTTCCCGCCACGCCTCAAGACTAGCACGAAAGGGCCGCCAACAGGATATGTTTTAATGAAACGTTATA
>JASHON010000158.1 GCA_030041095.1 Terriglobia bacterium | reverse complement strand
CAAACTCCAGGCGGGGGAAAAGCTGGAGTATTTGAGAGAAGATGCTGCATACTCGATTCACGGTGGAACCTCCTTCAGTTGAGATTAATCGTGCGGCAACACAAAACCTCAACTTACCGGAGATTCCGCCTTTTTCAAAAACCTAATTTGGACAAGCCTGGGTTTCAAACCCGCCCCTACTCAATTTTCAAGACAGGGCATGACTTCAGTCATGCCGCCTCAGCTCGGCCCGATTGCCGGCTTTAGCCCCTGCGGCCTTTCCCTTTGCCACATAGCCGAAGCCATACAGCAAGTCCGAATCCTCACCGCAGCCTTATTCGGCCAGACCTTCCTGTTCGTACTGCTGTTTGAGCCGTGAAACCACGCCTGGGTCAGCCAGCGTGGTGGTATCGCCCAGCACGCGCCCCTCCGCAATATCGCGCAAGAGTCTCCGCATGATCTTCGCGCTACGCGTCTTCGGCAACTCCGAGGTGAAGAAGATATCGTCGGGCCGCGCCAGTGCGCCAATCTTCCGAGCCACATGTTCCCTGAGTTCGTCTTTGAGACCATCGCTGGCTTTGACTCCTTCTTTGAGGGTGACGAAACCCGCAATTCCCTGCCCCTTGATCTCATGCGTTTTCCCAATGACGGCTGCTTCCGCCACCGATGGGTGATCGACGAGGGCGCTTTCCACTTCGAACGTAGAAATCCGATGTCCTGAAACGTTCATCACGTCGTCAACCCGGCCCAGAAGCCAGAAGTAGCCGTCTTGATCCACTTTGGCACCGTCGCCGGTCAGGTATTTCCCAGGATATCGGGACCAGTATTGGCGCTGGTATCGGTCCGGATCGCCGTAGATCGTGCGGAACATAGCGGGCCAGGGCTGCGAGAGAACCAGGTATCCGCCGCCGCCGGGGCCAACCGGCTGGCCTTTATCGTCCAGCACTTCCGCCTGAATGCCGGGAAAGGGACGGGTAGCGGATCCGGGTTTGGTGGCTGTTAACCCTGGCAGCGGGGAGATCATGATCATTCCCGTTTCCGTCTGCCACCATGTATCGACCACAGGACATCGGCCCCGCCCAACATGCCTGTGATACCAAACCCATGCCTCAGGGTTGATGGGCTCGCCGACGGTTCCGAGCACGCGCAGCGATGAGAGATCGAATTTTTCCGGCCACTCCGCTCCCCAGCGCATGAAAGTACGAATCGCAGTGGGCGCAGTGTAAAGAATGTTCACTCCGTATTTCGATACAAGCTCCCAGAAGCGTCCGCGGTGGGGATAATCCGGGCTGCCTTCGTAGATCAGGCTGGTGGCTCCGTTGGCAAGCGGACCGTAAACGATGTAGGAATGGCCGGTGACCCACCCGATATCCGCCGTGCACCAATAGACGTCCGAGTCCTTTAAGTCGAAAATCGCTCGATGCGTGGTGGAAACTCCAACGAGATAACCCGCAGAAGTGTGGACGACGCCTTTGGGCTTTCCGGTCGTTCCGCTGGTGTAAAGGATGTAGAGGATGTCTTCCGCATCCATCGGTTCCGCATCACACGAGGTTGAGGCGCGATCCACCAATTCGTGCCACCATACATCGCGTCCAGGCTGCATGGGGCAGGCAGCGCGGCTTCCGATCCGCTGAAGCACCAACACGCTTTCGATGCTGGGCGAGCCTGCCACTGCCTCGTCCGCGCTGGCTTTGAGCGGCACAACATTTCCCCGACGCCATGCGCCATCTGCCGTAATGAGCACCTTTGCCTGCCCATCATTGATCCGCTCGCGAAGCGACTCTGCCGAAAATCCTCCAAACACGACGCTGTGCGGCGCGCCAATCTTTGCGCAGGCAAGCAAAGCGATGGGCAGTTCAGGAGTCATGCCCATGTAAATGGCCACCCGGTCGCCCTTCTTGACGCCAAGCGATTTCAGCGCGTTGGCGCACCGATTGACTTCTCGTTGCAGCATGGCGTAGGTCAGCACCCGGGAATCACCCGGCTCGCCCTCCCAGATGAGCGCTGCTTTATTCCGCCGCCAGGAAGCGGCGTGACGATCGACGCAATTCGCCGTCACATTGAGCTTTCCGCCCACAAACCACTTGGCCCAAGGCGCTTTCCACTCCAGGACCTTGTCCCATCTCTTGATCCAATCAAGAGTTTCGGCTTCCCCCGCCCAAAAAACCTCCAGGTCCTTGCGCGCACGGTCGTATAACGTTGCATCTTTCCAATTGGCCTGGTCGGTGAACTCTTTTGAAGGCGGATAGATTCGTGTCTCCTCAAGCAGCGCTTCCAGTTTTTCCCGCTCATTCCCGCTCTGTTCCGGCATGCCGTAACCTCCCTTACTTCGAATCGGAATTCCGCCCGCACCCATACACGCTTGCCGTGCCGACTTGCAAATTATAGCGGAAGAACGCGGTCTCTTGAAATGAAGCGCAACGGGAGGTATGATTCGCGGTTTGAGTTTGGACGGCTCGCTTCAAAGAACCAAACGATCGAAAGCCGCGCTCAAGGCGAACACGGCGCCGGTTCCCAAATCATCGTTGATCGGAGGACTCCATGTTTCCTCGGCCTATCCGCATGCTCCTGTCTCTAGCTGTGCTCATCGCTTGTAGTGCGGCGCTCTTAATGGCCCAGCCCGCACAAACGATTCAATTGACGGTCGATGCCACGCAAGCGCCGCGCATGATCGTCCGGACACACATGGTGCTTCCGGTCAAGCCCGGCCCGCTCACCATTTATTATCCCAAATGGATTCCCGGCGAGCACGCGCCGGATGGCCCCGTCTCCAATTTGACCGGCCTGAAGTTCGTAGCCAATGGGGAAACATTGCCATGGAGGCGTGACTTGTTGGATGTTTTCACCTTCCACGTTAACGTTCCGGCGGGAGTCGACCGCCTGGATATTTCCTTCGACTACCTCGAGCCGAGCGCGGGGCCGTATACCGGTGGAGCTTCCGCCACGGAGAAATTGGTAGACATCAGTTGGAATCAAAACCTGTTATATCCGGCCGGCGCGCCCGCCCAGCAGCTCATCTATCAGGCCACTCTCGTTCTTCCCGATGGATGGAAAATGGGCACGCCT
>JASHON010000157.1 GCA_030041095.1 Terriglobia bacterium | reverse complement strand
CCCTGCCGACCCGTTCCCCTCCGCCGCCGGGGGAACCTGGTTTTCAAACCAGCCTTCAGGGGCGAAGTTTGTTCAATAGAATCAACAAGCGGTTTGCTGGCCCGAAGCTAATTTGGACAGCCCTGGGTTTGAAACCCGCCCCTACCCCAAACGCTTTCATCGCTTCGTGGGTGTCGCGAAGCGACATGAGCAACTGATACGGGACCGAAGCGGCTGCCGGGGCGCTCGGGAAACGGCGTGTGAAATGTAGAAACTCCAGGGCGAGGCGCAGCCTCGCTTTCGAAAAAAAAGAAGGAACGATGATAGGGCTCAGGTCCGGAAAGGCAAGCCTTTCCGCATGTCAGGCGGCGGAGCCGCAGTGTGGCCAAGCTACACTCCTGAACAAGCGCAGAAACTCCGGGGCATGACTGAAGTCGTGCCCTGCTACTGGGGCGCCGAAGCGGTTACCGGCGCGCCTGCTCGGTGGGCAGGCGAGTGAGGTAAGGAAAGATCGGCACAATTTCGAACGGCATCTTCTCGCGAGCGGAGAGGAGCGGCACGGGCTTCGTCTTCATCAACTGGATTTGGTCATTCCACGAATCGACTCCCACCCGCGCGCCCAGCGGAAGAGCGGCAATTTGGTCCACGTCTCGTTCTTCGAGCTTGGGCGCGCCGGTCATGAGCGCGGCCAATTGAAGCACCTGCCCTTTCTTGGCCACCAGGCGATTGCCAAGCTGCGCGCCGAAAAGATGCGGCGTGTGCGGCGCCACCTGCGCCATCGCGCGCAAGAACAGGCCTGCTTTGCCGAGCTGATCTTTGTAGGGCGAATTCTGCAGCAGCTCGATCGCTTTCTTATCCGCCGCTTCTTCATTTCGCGCGCTCGTCTTGAAGTCCAGGATGCTGAGCAACTCGTCATTCGGAACCATCAGGCGATCCTCGAATGCCCACTTCGAGCTGTTGATGTTCACCGTCTGTTGAAGCACGATGCGAGCCAGCTCGTAGGACAACATGGCGGCGAGGCTCGGCTCATCCGGCAATACGTCAATCAGGCCGCGGCTAAGGACGATGGTGTCGCCGACGGCAAACGATTCGAGCGTTGAAGTGAGCAAGACGCGGCACTGCACGGCAGGCACATTATTTAAGTGGTTTGTGACGATGAGGTTGTTCACCACCGTGCCCAGCACTTGATCCACTGGGCCCGGAGGCGCGAGAAGTCCGGCTTTCTGGAGGCGATCGAGGACGTTATCCTGAGCCTGTTCCTGCCAGGCGCGCTGGCTGAGCACGGGTGAAAAATCCCCAGACCCTGCATTCAGGTCTTTGACCTGGCCGGGCGATTCCACTTGAATCTGGGTCATTTCCGTTTGACGGCTGGGATTCTGCAGTCCATAACCCCAAAAGCGTATTTGCGCCCTGAATCTCATCGTGCGATTCAAACCGTACTTAAGGTCGGACTCCTGGCTATAGGCATACGCAGGAAGCCAGAGACCGGGCCGCACGTTTTCGCGCCAACTATCAAAATGGAAATAGGCTGTGCCGGGCGGCGAAGGAGCGAACGTTCCGTTGAAGCGAACGATGTGGTAATTGTGATCTTCAACCCAGATACGGCCCTCGAAAAGACCGATGTCCTCATAATGAAGCAAAAGAAAATGGCGGTAAGTGTGAAGCTTCGGCGTGACGTCGAAGACGAGGCAGCGCACGTTGCCCAAAAACTGCTGCCGCACGAAGCTGAAATTGTAGAAACGCCGGTTGAACCGGCGCGTATCCATCACCAAACTGAAGTAAAAGTCCGATGGCCGGTAATGCGGCGAAATGAAGCCGGTGATAGGCCCTCCCACGCCCCTGCTCAGGCGCGATGCGAAGCTGGGCAGTGGAAGCAGCGATTGAACGTTGATCGTCTTGTTGCGCCGAAAGCGCACTTGTCCGAGGAAATAGTGATCGTCAACAGGCACCACGCCCAGCTCCGCATCCGGCTTCACATCTTGTATGTAAACTTCCATGAGCGGCCGGTACTTTTGGAGCGTCTGCACCAACTGGTTTTCGCGAACTATGATGTCGCTGACAACGCAATTAAACTGGCGGGCGCCGGTTAAATCCGTGCAAGACTCGAAGGTGTCTGGCGCCGTCATCTGCTGGATGCGCGGATGCAGACCTGCGCCAGGAGTCTTCAAGCCAGCCTGCGGCGCGCCGACGGCTTCCGGCGCCAGCGCGAATAACACCATCGCAAAGAGCGTCACTGCGATGCCAAGATTTTTGTTTTTGCGCACGATTACGTTCCTCGCTTGAATGTGGCTCGCTAATCCGCAAGCCTGAAAAGAATGTGGAGCACGGCCGCGGTATCGACTGCCTGGCCGTCCCGGCGGGCCGGCTTAAACTGGATCTCCTCAGCCGCCCGAACCGCCGCCTGGTCGAGACCGTCGCCAAGGCCATGAACAACGCCGAGGACTTCGACGCCCCCGGAAGCCTTGAAATCAACCCGCAAAATTACAGTGCCCTGAATCCGCTTTCGCCGCGCCTCGGCGGTATAAACAGGCTCAGGCTTGGATTCGATCTCAACGGGCACAAACGCAGCCACCGTTGGCCGCGTTGCCGCACGCGCGGCGGAGCGAGGCACGGCCGCCGCGTCGCCGAAGCCCGCGGCGTGAGGCTCTCCGCCGGGACCGGGTGAATCGGACTGTCCCGTTCCGCTGGCCATGCCGTCACCGAAGCCGGCAGCGCGAGTTTGACCTCGAGTCGCCTGGGCGTTTGCCTGCCCCGGCTCGCCAGCCATGGCGTTGCCGAATCCGGCGCTCGCCACCAGCCCGCGCGCGCCATGCGCGCCGCCAGATCCATTCCCTGAGCCGGCGCCTTGGGGCTCGTCGAACGAGCCGACGTGTGGAATATCGGTTTTGTCTTTCGGCTTGCCCGACAAGCCGTGCGGATCTCCGAAGCCACCTGTTTGAACTTTCCATCGCGGCATTTTGAGAGTGGCCGCCAAACGCTTACCCCCGAAGACGCCCACGTGCGTGCGCGGCTTCCATTGCGGAACAGCAGGCTTGAATGCGGATATGCGAGGCGCCGATAAAGCCGGCGTTCGCGGCAAGAGGAACTGCTGCGGCCGCGCTTTGGGTTTCGTCACCTGAGTCTCACGTGGAACCGCCGGCTTCCACACGGTGCTCGGAGCCACCATGGCGTGCGTTATTGGCTGAGGCTGGGGAAGACGCACTGGCCTGGTTCTGGGCGCAGGATTTTCCGGAGGCGGCGCAAGCAGAGTGAACGTCATGGTCTTGTTGCTGGTCTCGAGTTGCTCGGGCGAGAAACGCACCGAAACAAACCAGAACAGCGCGATCAGCACAACAATTTGGATGACGGAGCTGGCGCCCAGACTCGCCCACCAGCGCCGCCGCTCGTGGTGCGAAGTCTCGAGCAACTCAAACTGAGGCACTGCTTCCCGGCGCGCGGCGGCACGTTCGGTTCCGGCGGTTTCTTTACCCGATCTTTCCTGAAGTCTGTGCAAGCTCGCTCCAGCATGCCTTCTGTTAGATGGCGATCCGCTCACCCGCTGCCTGCAGCGCTTATGGCCCGTCTATCCTTACAACCTCATAGTGTCCCACAGGCTGCGCGGGATGGTGAAGCAAGGCTTAAGTCTCAGCAGCCGGCTGCCCAGGGGCCAACAGGCTACGGAAAAACTCTTTCGGGAGTTGACG
>JASHON010000014.1 GCA_030041095.1 Terriglobia bacterium | reverse complement strand
TCACCGCCCTGGCCCATCACTTGGCCTGCCTCCTGTATCGCATGCTCCGGTTCGGGACTGAATACCACGACAAAGGGATGGAACACTACGAACGCAAATATCGCGAAACGCAGATGAAATGGCTTCAAAAACAAGCTGCCGCCCTCAACATGCAACTCATTGCCATGCAGTCGGTTGCCAAGTGAGTTTATGCAGAGGAGCCAGGGCGACGAAGGATCACCGCATTTGCTTGATTTTTCAAATGCCGAGATGCTTCGCTATGCTCAGTATGACATGAGCCGAGCTGTTCTTTCTGCCCCCTGTCAGAACAAATCTATCGTGACGGGGAAAGCAGCGCCACCTCGAAGTTCGCTTTTGGCTATCGCATGTTTATTCAACAACTTACTGGGATATGAAGTTGCGAGTTTCCATAACTCCTCGCTTTTCATAAACTTACTGGGTTTGTTGGTAACTGGCCTCATCGCGGCCATTTGTTTTCAACAATTTACTGGGTTTGTTGGTCATAGTTTTTGTCGCTGTCACGCATTCGCGAGCACGTACAGGGACTTCGTTTCACATCTTCCTTCTCGTCTCCGGCGCGATTTGTTCCCACGTTTTTGCGCGCTCGCAGCTCCAACAGGATGCTGAAGATGCTTTCAACGAATGTCCTTCTGAGAGCAGTGAAGAATCCCGGTATTCGTTTCCAAAGAAATGCCGAGATGCTTCGCTACGCTCAGCATGACATGACCCGAAGTGTTTTTTCAGCCCCTTGTCAGAACAAATTTACCGTGCGGTTTGCAGGCGTTGATTGGGACTGAATCGGGGTGTTCCGCTCAAGAGGTTAATACTATACTAAAAGATATATATTACACATAACTTTTCCAGTTGCTACAAGATATCGCTGATTCATCTCTCCCGCCGTTCCGATATCCTGGCAAGCATGAAGGTAGAGCCTGACGGATGGGGGAGGGGGACACGGTTCCGGCTTCTCCCGCCCCCAGCTTTTTGCCGCTCCTCATAGTGGTTTTTTCATCGCTCGGCCGGCAACGCCGGTGCGTTACCCGCCGACGTTAGAGATACGGTAGCAGGCATTTGCTTGGCAACTGTCGCCGGGGTTGGGCAGCTCATCGGAGCAGGGGAGTTTGAATCTCATGCCCTCAGTCCTGGCCGGCTGGGGGAAATCTATCGCAAGCTCTTCGGATCGTCCAATCCGCCGTCAAGTTCGTTTGGTGACGATGAGTCAAACACCACAACAGTTCGTTCCGGGTTGCCAGGAGGACACTCAGAGTGTTGCCGAGCTCGCCGAACAGCAGAACGCTGCGAGCGTCGTCGAGTGCCTGACCGGGCGAAGCGGAGTCAGCCTGCGAGACCGGCTGAAGTGCGTGCTGGTTTTCCTGGCCGTGGTCGGGCCAGGGCAGATCGTGATGATGGCGGATACGGAAGTGGGAAGCATCATCACAGCCGCGCAAAGCGGCGCGCGCTGGGGTTATTCGCTGCTACCCTTGCAATTCATTTTGATCCCTGTGCTTTTCATGGTCCAGGAGCTCACGGTGCGCCTCGGCATATTCACCGGCAAAGGACACGGCGAGTTGATTCGCGAGCGCTACGGCGTTGCGATGGGTTGGATTTCAGTCGGGGGCCTCGCAGTATCTATCGCCGGAGCGATGGTGGCGGAATTCTCCGGAATCGCTGGCATTGGCGAACTTCTGGGCGTGCCTCGAGCCATCAGCCTCTCGCTCGCCGCCGGTTTCTTGTTGCTCGTGGTCTCGGCGGGTTCATACCGGCGCGTGGAACGGATTGCGCTCGGCTTGGGCCTGTTCGAGATGGCTTTCTTGTGGGTTGCTCTCAACTGCCATCCCCGGAAAGGATGGCTGGGGCAGGGTCTCCTGTTATCGCCCTGGCGCGAGCCGGATTACCGGTATCTCGTGGCCGCCAACATCGGCGCGGTGATCATGCCCTGGATGATTTTCTTTCAACAATCCGCGATTGCGGACAAGCGGCTCGGCCGCGATCACCTGCGCAGCGCGCAATGGGACACCGCGATCGGCTCTGTGGTGACGCAGCTCGTGATGGCTGCCGTGATGATCACCACCGCGGCAACACTCGGCCTCAACCACGGTGGAGGATCGCTCGAAACGGTGGGCGAGATTTCAGAGGCATTGACCCCTTATCTGGGAGCGGATGCCGGCCGGCTGGTTTTCGGACTGGGCATCCTCGGCGCGGCGCTCGTTGCCATCATTGTGACTTCGCTGGCCGCCGCCTGGGGAATTGGCGAAATGACGGGTTACAAACATTCGCTCGAAAGTCATCCACGCGAGGCGCCTTGGTTCTACGGAGTGTATGCCGCCGCTGTGGTGGGGTCCGCCCTTCTGGTGGGTTGGGTTCCGAACCTGATCGCTCTGAACCTGGCGGTTGAGGTGATGAATGCGCTACTCCTGCCTTTGGTTCTCGGCTTTCTGGTGCTCCTTGCGGCCCGCATACTGCCAGAGCCCCACCGGTTGCGCGGATTTTACTTGTGGGTCGTGGCGGCCACCTGCGCAGTCACCAGCGGCGTGGGAGTCTATTGCGCCCTGACCGCAATGAAGTGGTGAACGTTGTACGTTGATGTCTACCGGGGACGAGACAACTCAAAGGCCAGGGCCGTGTTTTGGGGTTAAACAGGCTGCGGAAAAACTCGACGCCGCCGTGAATGTAGTGCCGGCATCTTGCCGGCTGGAAGCCGGTGCTACGTCAAGTCGCGAAAGAGCTTTTCCGCAGCCTGTTAAGCCCGAGTCCGCGGGTATTGAGCCCGTCAATCCGCCAAGCGACCGCGCTCCATATAAAGGCGGTCATTACCCACCTGCGTACTTGACACGCGTTTTTCATGGATTTTAAGATAGTCAAGTCATAAGTGGATGCCCGGACTACTCGAGTCCGTTCTTTGGTCATGGCAAATAGTGGCGGAGCAGCGGCGGGGACGGCGGCCGCATCAAGGTAGAGCACTCCTCTTCGTCCGCTCTCGATCTACTGATGTGGATTGCAAGCGGAGCCGGGGAGTGGCGCGCTGAGACGTCTTCCACTCCGGAACCCGCAAGCTTGTTCTTGTTGGGTACGGGGCTGCTCGGACTTGGTTGACTGGTGCTACGCAGCGGGGTTGTGGCCCGCGCGTAGTGAGGGGATGGACCGCGGTAACCCGCTCGGGTTGCCGCGGTCCAGAGAACGCGGTTCGAATAGCGAAGTAACCTGCCTCCCCGGCTTGGAGAGTCAGTCCCCGAAAACAGCCGCGCCTCCCAATCCTCCACGCTCGTTTCCGGCGGGCCTGCTGTAGCCGGATGCTGAAAAACGTTTTCAACGGATCGCATTCTGAGCGCAGCGATGAATCTGAGCATTGATTTCCAAAGAAACACAGAGATGCTTCGCTCAGCATGACAGACTGGCCTTTTTCCGCAGTCTGTCAGGTGATCTGTGGGGCGTCTACGCTTTGTGGCGGGAGCTAACGTATTCGTCTTCTGAATCGGAAAGCTCGGCTGACATGGGATGCCCCCGCTGCGCGTCTTGCTTGGCGTATTGCAAAATCTCAGAAAGCTGGCGAAAGCTGCTATCGCTCGCGGAGATCAGCCTGACGAGGCTGTCCGGGCATCTCCATCCGCCGGCGTCATACGTGGGGTGGACGCCTCGCGTCATTACCCGGGTGTGGTTGAATCCGCAGGAGTTATAGGCATTGATGACCGTGTGGCACTTTCCGCAGCAGCGCAGGGATACGCCGATGTAAAGCGGTAATTGCCTCGCTTCCCCACCCACTCGGAAAATGGTCCCCTCGACGTAATCGAGTATTTGCAGCTCCGCGTGAGCGTCCTTGGCGGAGGATTTTACCACGACGACGCGCAGCAGCTTCAAGATATTGTTCAGCGCCGTCTGCACCTTCAGCTTGTCGCGATCGTAACGCAAATCAAGATACCGGTCTCGACCCGTGCGTGTAAGGTTGCTTCTTTGGCTCGAAAGCGACCGTAGCTCTCCCCCATTCTGCCGGACCGTTTGCGTTGAGCTTTCCAGGGAAATTCCCTCGAGCAGTTCGCCGCGAAGCTTCGCCTTGACCGCGTCCGCGTCTAACCCTTGGCCGTTCGAAGCTATAACGAGGCTGGTCTGATACCTGGGCTCGATGCAAACGGCGATGCATGTCTCCTCGGTGTAAATTTTGGAAAGTATTCGCGCCACCGCATCCAGCGCACGGTAACCCGCAAGAGTTGATTCGCTCTCTGTAGCCACACTGAGAACCGCATAGCCAAGGTCGCGGATTTCACCGAGCCCGCGATTTTGGAGATCAGTGAGCGCCCTCATCGCAAACGCGCTGGCCTGGTTGCTCTTCCCCTTGTCGATTCCTAATTCCGCCCACTTCATTGTGCTGAGATCGCGCTTAACGTCGGCCACGGAATTCAACCGAAGGAAGATCTCGCGAACTCTGATCTCAATCATCCTCTTGTCGCCGTCGGTAAGTTCGTTCGAGCGCGAGGTCTGCGTCACCGCACCCGCTTGACTGGAGCTTTGGCTGCCTCCGCACATAATTTTTGCCCTCCCGTGCGAGCGTCCTTTCAGGCGCTCACCCTTGAATGCTCCCGCGCGCGTTGCAAACGAACGTAGAGGCGCCGCGCCAATCCGGCGCCCTTGCGGGGGCGCTATGCAGTTCTGATGATTATACACGTAATAACCAGTCATTGAATATGACGTCAAGAGCACTAAGCTGCCTTCCATCTTGGGTAACGTTGGGAAGAATCTCGAAGAGTCCTTCCAGGGAACCAGTCTGGCTCCAGTTTCCGTTACCTTGGTCAACAGTAGATGAAGGGTCGCTGGGCTATTGCGTGACCCATGCGATGAATCCGTTCCGATCGGATGTACAATACCCTTCATTCGCCACTGGCGGCTTAAGGAACCTCATGGGTTGTTCCGCCACTTGGACGTCGATGCATAACCTCATCGAAATGCTAAGAGTGGCTTGCCGCTCGAAACGCGCAGGGCGCCTGTGGTGCTTGCTGCTTTGTGTCGGCCTGCCTGGCGCCGCTTTCGCTCGATACAGCGTCATCTCCTGGACAACTGAAAACGGCCTTCCCAATAATTGGATCACGGCCATTCACCAAACGCGCGACGGTTACATCTGGCTGACCACGATGGATGGTGTGGCGCGTTTCGATGGCGTGCACTTCCGCGTCTTCAACAGGGTTAACACGCCAGGGATCACGACCAACTGGTTTACTTATCGGGCGCTGTGGGAAGACCGACAAGGCAACCTGTGGCTGGGAACGCAGGACGGCGGGCTGATCCGAGATCACGACGGCGTCTTCACCGCGCTCACGACAAAGGACGGGTTGCCCAGCAACAAGATCATCCGGATTGACGGCGATGCCTCCGGCGTCGTCTGGATATTTACCAGCGCGGGCGTGGTGCGCTGGAGAGACGGGCGCTTGGCTCTGCCGCGGTCGCGTTCTGACCGGTCTTTGGATGCTTGGCTGGGCATACCCAAAAACTGGAGTCCGGACGCTCGTTTTTTCGGCCTATGGCGATTCGCTGGAGGCCAGTGGCAGCGATTCGCCTACGGGCACTGGTCTCCGCTGCCGATGCCGCCGGGCGTCCAAGATCCCACCGACGCTCGCGTCGCGGCCATCACCGAGGATGCCGGGCGCCGGTTATGGTTCAGCTTGGACGGGCGTCCGCACGAATACTACTGTGTCAGCCGCGGCCATTTGAAAGTGCTTCATGGTTTGCCGAACGTTTCCTTCGCCTTGACCTACATTTGTGCCCAGGATCGGGAAGGGCGAATCTGGATGGGCAATCATTATGGCGCAGTCGGGTTATGGCGGGACGGTCGTTTCCATCACTTGCCAGGAATCGCCACTCCGAACCCTTTCCAAGTGATGGAGGACCGCGAAGGAAACCTGTGGATTGCGACCCTCGATAGCGGCCTTTACCGCCTCCGGAAACAAGTGATCACCACCTATCGTCTGCCTGGCAGAGTGCAGCAGGCAAATGTGATCGGCCCGATGCTGCAGGATCGCTCTGGCGCCGTTTGGCTGGGCAGCGTTGGGGTGACACGGTTCAAAGACGGACGATTCATGACTTTTTACCGTCCGGGCACGTCGCACTCTCAGTGGCGTTGGGCCAACGAAGTTGACGCGCTTTGTGAGGGCTCTGACGGCTCACTATGGGTGCACACGTGGGACGGCATCATCCTGCGGCTCAAACACGGCCGTTTCCATGAGGAGAAAACGCTCTCCGCCGCGGTCAAGGGCCGCCTCAACGTCATCTTTCGCGACCATGCCGGCAACATATGGTTTGGCGGCGAACAGGGATTGTATCGGCTGCACGACGGCGCGCTGACGCATTTCACGGTACGCAACGGACTGCCAGGCAATGTGGTTAATGTTATTGAGGAAGGCCGCAATGGAAAGGTTTGGCTGGGCGGCAGCGCCGGGCTGGCTCAGTACGTGAGCGGGAGGCTCGTCCCGGTCGTGGGAATCCAGGGAGTTTGCGTCGAGGCGCTTTATGAAGATCATGCGCATGTCTGGTGGGTTGGCACCCGCGACGACGGCCTCTATCGTCTGGCCGCCGGCTCCAACGGTCTCAAGATCACGCACTTTACCACTGTGGATGGGCTTTACAGCAATAACGCCGACCAGGTGCTCGAGGACAATCTTGATTACCTGTGGATCAGTTGCGACTCTGGCCTGTTCCGGGTTCACAAGCAGCTACTCAACGATTTCGCAGCCGGCCGTGTTAACCAGGTCATCTGCACCCATCTCGGGGCATCCGACGGGATGCCTGAGCAATACACCGGCGGGGGACAAGCCTTGGCCTTCAAGGCTCGAGATGGCCGGCTCTGGTTCGCTACACTACAGGGCGTTGCAGTGGTCGATCCCCAGGCGGTTGCGGTTAGCCAAACTCCGCCGCGCGTCAGGATCGAAGGCTGCCTGGTTGACCTGCATCCGGTACCATGCTACCCAGGCTTGCGTCTCAGGCCAGGCCATACCAATTTGGAAATCACCTATACCGCGCTGAGCTTCATCCACCCCGGGCAAATACGTTTCAATTACAAATTGCAAGGCTTGGACCGACATTGGACTGAGGCGGGAAGCAGGCGAACGGCCTACCTCTCACACCTGCCGTCCGGCCGATACGTGTTCAAAGTCATCGCGGCCACGAGCGACGGCGTATGGAACATTCGGGGGAAAAGCCTGGCCATCGTCGTGCTGCCGCCGTTCTATAGCACATGGTGGTTCTTCATGCTCGGCGCCCTCCTGGCCGCGGGCGCAGTGATTCTTGCCTGGCAATACCGCGTGGCGCAATTGAAGCGCGCCAACGCGGCGCAGGAAGCTTTTTCGCGCCAGTTGATCGAATCGCAAGAACAGGAGCGGCAACGAATCGCAGCCGGATTACACGACAGCCTGGGGCAGACGATGCTCATCATCAAGAACCGGGCGAACCTGGCGCTCAAGACGCTTCACGACACCGCCTCCGCGCAGGAACAACTGGATGAGATCTCCGCCTCGGCATCCGACGCCATCGAAGAGGTCAGAACCATCGCCCATAATCTTCGGCCGTACCGGCTCGACCGTTTTGGACTCACGAAGACTCTGCAGGCCATGTGCACGCAGGCCGCGCGGACTTCGGGCATCGTTTTCTCCACGGAGCTGGAGCCGATTGACGGGCTCTTCGCCAAGCAGGCCGAAATCAATATCTATCGGGTGGTGCAGGAGGCGGTGAATAACATCATCAAGCACTCAGGCGCTGGCGAGGCACGATTCACCATCCGGCGTCTGGGAGAAGCAGCGGAGTTGAAAATAGAGGATAACGGACGCGGATTCGTCAGGTCCGCATCGGACGGCGAACCCGTTCGCGGCGGTTTTGGGCTGCTGGGAATAGCTGAGCGCGTGAGACTGATGGGAGGAACTTGCGTGGTGGATTCATCTCCCGGCCATGGCGCCCGGCTCACCATCAGACTTACCTGTTCCAAAAACGGGCATGAAAGCTGAAATCCGCATCGTGATCGCTGATGATCACGCCATTTTCCGGCACGGTCTGCGGCATGTGCTCGAAAAAGAGCGCGGGCTGAAGGTGGTGGCGGAAGCCAGTGACGGAGAGAGCGCGCTCGAGCGAATTCGAGAGATATTGCCCGATGTTGCCCTGCTCGATATCGATATGCCGGTGCGGGATGGATTCAGCATTGCTCGGAGCGTGCGTGACGCCCGCCTGCCTGTGGAGATCGTTTTCCTGACGATGCATCGCGACGAACTGCACCTCAACGAAGCGTTGGGCTTGGGGATCAAGGGTTACGTCGTGAAAGACGGCGCCGTGATCGAGGTGGTCAGTTGCATCCGAGCCGTTCTTGCGGGACAGAGTTACATCAGCCCGTCGCTTTCCACCCATCTGCTCGAACGTGCGCGCCGCGCTTCCGCGCTCACCCAGGAGCGCCCTGCCCTTGCCCAATTGAGCCCTACCGAGCGGCGCGTGCTCGCCCTTCTGGCCGGCTATCGGACCAGTAAAGAGATTGCTGCCCAGCTTGGAGTCAGCGTGCGCACCATCGAGAATCATCGGGCGAATATCTGCAACAAGCTGGAGTTGCACGGCAGTCACGCCCTGGTCAAATTCGCCATTCAACACCAGTCCGAGCTCGCCTGACCCATCCGTTTCCCTCTCGCTCTGAGTAGAACTGCTCAGAAAATTGAGCATACTTACCTACTCAAATTGAGTAGCTCACGCTATTCCGCCCGTGAATCAACCTCCGTACATTCAATGGGTCAGCGGGTTTTGTACGCGGTCGGAGATTCCCATGGATCGCACGCGCTGCCTGACATCGATGACGGGTCGCCACCGCGAGCCACGGGGGCGAGGACCTGCATGAACGTTCTGATTGTTGAGGACAACTCTGCAATGCGCCGGCTGATCAGGAACATCGTCTCGCCGGTCGCAGACCAGGTTTATGAGTGTAGCGACGGCGCGGAGGCGGTGGCTGCCTACGTTCTGCACAGGCCGGATTACGTGCTCATGGATATCGAGATGAGCGTGATGGATGGAATTACTGCTACAGCCCGAATCAAGGCGTTAGAGCCGACGGCGAAGATCATTATCGTAACCGATTACGACCAGGTAGAATTACGCGAAGCAGCGCAGGAGGCAGGCGCCTGCGGTTACGTGGTGAAGGATAACCTGCTCGAGCTGGTCCACTTTCTGAATTAACGGGAGACCCTTACGAACCAACACCCGCGTGCGGAAAAGCCCCGGTGCAGGGCAGCTCCAGCGAGATCAGCGCTGAACGGGCTGCGGAAAAACTCGACGTCGCGAATGGTGCGCCGGCATCTTGCCGGCCTCCGTTGAATTGAAGGGAGTTGCCGGCTGGAAGCCGTCGCTACGGCAACTCTCGAGAGACTTTTTCCGCAGCCTGTGAAGCCGTCAGCGGTCAGCAATCAGCTTTGTAGTGCAACGGGTCGCAGACCCCCCGCTTTTGGTCTGCGGCTCTTCCGTAAAAGAATCGGTCAACCCACGGCTTGCGAAGTGTGCCGTGGCAATTCAAAAGAGGAGAGATAACATGAAAGGAAAACTGACGCGAACGATAAGTTTACTTGCGTGCTGTGCATGGTTGTCCCTGCTGGCTTCGGCCGGCCGCGCCAAAGCAGACACAATCATCAGCGCTCAATTCGAAAACAACCAGGGCTTCGCAGTTGGCGCCATTAACTATTCGGGTGTTGAACCGGATGCTGCGGCTGCCGATTCTGTCTTCTCGAATTCGAATGTCTGGAACTATCTGGGAGCCAACTTCCGGCAACCGGGCGCCGTGGCCTTCTCTAACCTGTTGAGCAGCACCGGCGCGCAAACGGGCGCGAGCTTAAGCATCTCGTCCATCAACGGCGCATTCAATCTCGATGATGGTGATTTTCCCGATACCTACATTTACTCCAAAAGTCCCTCCCAAACTTTCGAGTTCACTGGCCTTGCTCCCGACGAGAGCTTCACGCTGTTTTTGTACGCCGACGATCTAGGTGGCACCCGGGGTGCGATATTCTCAGTTGGAGGCAGCAGCTTCAATACCATTGCTGGCACTCCTACCACTGAAAATTTCGATACCGTCTGGGGTGTCATTACCGGCACAACGAGCGCAACTGGAACCATCACGGGAACCTGGGCGTTTAATTCGCAAAACACGGGAGCCAGCCCCGAAGTCGACTGGTCTGGCTTTCAGCTTGCTGTTGCGAGCCCGGCAGCGGCCACACCCGAGCCAGGCAGCTTGATCCTTCTTGGCACAGGGTTGTTGGGGCTCGCGGCAATCATTCGCAAGAGGAAGCTATCAGCCGTCAGCGGTCAGCAATCAGCTTTGTAGTGCAACGGGTCGCAGACCCCCGCTTTTGGTCTGCGGCTTTTCAGCCAAGAACCACCGCCGGCCTCATCGGCGGTCCGCCTCCAAGTAAGCCAGGGACCGGTCCCGCTGGGTTATCCCCTCCAACCCGGCGGGACTGCCTCGGCTGTCCCGTGAGACCACTGTTCAGCAATTCTCAAACTGAGAATTCTCTTGACATCCCATTTCGACCGATGATAATAACAAGTCATTTCCTGGCGATTTTGCGGGCATCGAAACTTCGCAGGTAGTCGTTCGCAATTGGTCTTTGGAAGAGGACACTCGTCTAGCGGAGGGGATCGCGCTCTCTCGTTAAGGTTCTAACCGTAGTGTAATGGAGGCTTATGATGAGATCGCCGTTTTGGGCAACAGCAGCGCTCGCTGCCGGAGTCTTGCTCCAGCCTGCTCTGCTGAACGCAGAACAGGCTTCGACGGGCGGATCGGCTTTCGGCGTGAGCAAGGACTCGGTGTTTTGGGCCGCCTTCCTGATCATGACTTTTCTCCTGCTCATTCTCTTTGCCATCGCTGCGTTGTGCCTGCTGCGAAGCAAGAGTTGGTCGTTTGGGGAGGCGCTTTCTGAAGAAGCGGGGAACCAGCCCAGTCCGCTGCCGGTGGGCGTGAAAGCTGTGCTGGTGGCAAGCTCAAGCCGGCTGATCGCCTTCCTCGGACTCCTCACGATTCTCGTGATCTTTCTAGGCTTCGGTTACTACATCCTGTACGCGGCCTTTGCTGGCACGCTGACCTTTGAGGAGATCAAGGACTTCATGTATTTTCTCTTCGGCGGCGCCACCATGTTCGCACCGTATTTGGCTAACCAGCTTCAGTCGGCGTTTTCCGCGTTTTCGAAACAGTAGCGGAGTGGCAGGCGCGGTCGTGTGCAACCGGGCGATCCGGGGCCGCGATCCTTTTCGAATGATCGATCGGACTGGGGGCGGGGATGAGTGGTGAATCGGGATCTTCTGCTGCGCGAGCCCGGCGTAAGGCAGACCCCAAGCCGGTAATCTGCGCTCACGATTTCTACTCCGGATCCCGGATGGCGCGAATGAGTTCCGCGCGCGAAATCTGCGAAGTTCCAAATCGCAGCACCACTCGCCCTGCAGCCAGATTCGCCAGCCTTGCCGCTTCCAGCATGGAAGCTCCGGACGCGTACGCCAGCGCCACAACGGCGATCACGGTATCGCCGGCGCCTGTAACGTCATAGACCGGGCGCGGCTCGCTGGTTATCTCCAATGTGCGGCCGCCCATGGTGAAGAGCGTCATCCCTTCGCCGCCTCGCGTCACCAGCAGATGCTCGCATTCAAGCCGCTCCATCAGCTCGCGGCAGCCTCTTTCCAATTCACGAGCGTCGCGCAGGGCTCGCCCCGCCATCAATTCCGCCTCGTGCAGGTTTGGCGTTGCCATGGTTACCCCGCGGCATAGATCCGCGTGGGCGGGCTTAGGATCCACAAAGATCGGCATTCGCCTCCGTCGCGCTTCTTCGAACATTCTCGAGCACACTTCGGGTCTAACCGAGCCCTTCTGGTAATCGGAAACGATCAGTGCGTCGAGTTTCGGCGCGCGCCGCCGGAAAGACCGGCACAGCTTTTCTGAAGACTCGGAGGATAGCGGCGAAACGCGCTCGACATCCAGCCGCAGGAGTTGGTGATGGTGGGCGGCAATTCGAAGCTTGTGCGGCGTCAAGCGCCCCGGCTCCTGAACCAGAGTTTCGCAGTTGATGCCGCGCTGATCGAGCAGGCGCGCCAGCCGTTTTCCGCTTTCGTCTTTTCCGATGGCCCCCCAGGGTATCGGCACGCCGCCCAAGGCGGCGACGTTAGCAGCCACATTTCCCGCGCCGCCCGGAAAGCCCTCAGCGCAGCCTTCTCGGTTCACGAGCACCACGGGCACCGGCGCTTCCGGAGATATGCGCGAGGCCTCGCCCTGCAGCAACTCATCCAGCATGAAATCGCCGTAGATGCCGATGTTCTTTTTTTCAAAGGCGCGGACAATGCGCGCCCAATGCGATTGAGTATTCATCGGTCCAATACGGATTCAACCGCGGACTTCACCTGATCGAGCGTGACGGAGAGAATGCATTCGGGACGGTCGTACCGAGTGCACCGGTCGCCCCGGCACGGATTGCATTCATAAGCGTTCTGAGCCACTGCGGACCGCGGCTTCCGATTTCCCCTTTGCGGCTCTTCGGCCGAGCCTGACCAGGGCCCCCAGATCCGCGAGCTGGAGGAACCAAAAATCACTACAACCGGCCGCTTCACGGCAGCAGCCATGTGGGCGGGTCCGCTATCGTTGCCAACAAACAAGCTGCAACCTTCCAGCGCCGCGGCAAATACGCTCAAGCTGGCAGCTTCAAGCCTGCGAAGGCGGCTTCGAGCCGAGCGCTCCACCGCATCAAGATAGCGAGACTCACCGGGACCGCAGGAAAAAATCGGGACCAGACCGGCGCGTTCCTGAACGTATTCGGCCAGCCCTGCGAACCGCTCCGCAGGCCAGACCTTGGTAGGATACAACGCCGCAGGATGAAAGATCGCGTAGCCAGAGCCCTCCGCAACTTCGAGGTCGCGGAGCCGCTGTTTCCAATCCATGCGTGCAGAGTCACGAATAAAAAGCTCCGAGGGCGGAATGAGCAGGCGAGGCAAACCAAGCCAGAAGAGCGCTGCCGCCTGATGTTCCGCCGTGTGAATCAACGGTTGATCCAGAATGGTCCGCGCGTCCGGGATCGAGAAATCGTAAATTCTTTGATTTCGAAAGTGAGCGAAGCCGGCTTTCCATCGCGCGCCGCAACGTTTTGTCAGGAAGACGCTGCGTGGCCCTCCGTGAAGGTTGAGGCAAAGCGACAGTTTCCTCTTCTGGAGTGTTCGCCGCACCTTTCTCATTTCCAGCATTCCTCGCCAGCCCCGTTCGTGACTGACGTCCAACACCTCGTCCACGCAAGGATTTGTGTCAAGTAATTCCCGGAAGCGACTTTCAATCAGAACGGAAACACGCAGGTCCGGCCGCCAGCTCTTGAGCAGACGCAACGCCGGCGTGAGCAATACAATATCTCCGATCGATCGCAGCCGGATCAACAGGATTCGCGATTCAGCGGGAAGATTCGGCAGTATTGAGTTGGCGGCCGCACGGACCAGGCGATCATTGGGCGGATGGCCCACGCTATTCGGGCTCAATTTTCGCTTCGTCAATGAGCATGACGGGGATGTCGTCCTCGATAGGGTAGACGCGGTGGCACTGAGAGCACTTAAGGCCCTGTCCGTTGGCGGTTAGTTTTACGGGCGTCTTGCACAAAGGGCAAACAAGAATGTCCAGCAGTTCCTGGCTTACGGCCATCGTTCACACTCCACTCACCAGAATGACCCGAATCTAGCAGATCGAAACTTCGAATTCAAGCTGCCCGGCGGCGTTCGTGGTTCGTTGTCCCGCTTCGCAGAAGCACGTGAACCTTCAACGGATTGCCGTTGGCGGTTTACTGAATCGGCGTTCCCTGAGCCGGTTCAGGAGGCTCGCTGCCGTTGCCGTTTTCTTCGCTGCGGATGAGGCAGGCGGCGGCCACCTGATCTCCTTCTCCGAGATGGATGAGCCGGACGCCCTGAGTTGACCGGCCGCATTCGCGAATCGTGCTGGAATCCAGCCGCGTGATTTTTCCCTGTTGACTGATCAGCATCACTTCGGAATCTTCAGCGACGCTCAGCACGCTGACCACTTTGCCGTTGCGCTCCGTAGTTTTCACGTTAATGACGCCTTTCCCCGCGCGAGACTGCAAGCGGTACTCGGTAATAGCGGTTCGCTTTCCGTATCCTTTCTCCGTAACGGAGAGGATCAACTCCTTTTCGCCCACGATCTCCAGTCTAACCAGATAATCGCCCTTCTCGAGGTTCATGGCGTTGACGCCATAGGCTGCCCTCCCCATATCCCGAACGTCGCTCTCTGGGAAGCGGATGGCCATGCCTTCGTGTGAAGCGAGAAAAATGGTGTCGCGGCCGGTGGTGAAGCTGGCGCCGATCAGCTCGTCGCCATCCTCAATTTTCATGGCCACCACACCGCGCGAAAGTGGATTGGAGAATTGAATGAGCCGCGTCTTTTTGATGATTCCTTGCCGCGTGACCAGCACCACATAACCCTCGGCCGCGTAGGCTTCCCCATCCACCGTCACATCCTGAGGCTCTTCCGGCAGCTCTTTCAGCGCGAGGAGCGCGGCCACCTTCTCGTCTTTGGCAAGATTGACGAGGTTCAGGATATGTTTTCCTTTGCCGGCTGCGCCGACGTCGGGAATTTCATAAACTTTCAGCCAGTAGACTTTCCCGGCATTCGTGAAGACGAGAATAAAGCTGTGGGTTGACGCAATGAAGAGCCGCTCAACAAAGTCTTCGTCGCGCGTTCTCATGCCCAGCCGGCCTTTGCCGCCGCGTCCTTGCTGCCGATAGGCGCTCAGCGGCGTCCGCTTGACGTATCCGGAATGCGATACGGTAATGACGACGTCCTCAACGGCAATCAGGTCTTCGAGCTGAATTTCCGCCTGCTCCTCGATGATTTCCGTGCGCCGCTCGTCACCGTATTGCTTCCGGACCTCCTCCAGTTCGCCCACGATCAGCTTCCGGAGCTCTTTTTCGCTGCCCAGGATTTCCTGATACCGCGCGATGCTCTTCTTCAACTCACCCAGCTCCGTCTGGAGTTCGTCTGTCGAAAGCTGAGTGAGGCGGTGAAGCTGCAATTCAAGAATGGCGTCCACTTGCGCGGGCGATAGGCCTTCGCTCCCGGAAACCAGGCCGCGCGTGGGCGACCAGAAATAACCAAACCGGCAGTGCGTGATGTGGCCGCCCTGATCGAGCTTCAGGTTCTTTTCCACGCCCGCAAGGCGCCGCAGTTCCTGGGCGCGCACAGCGTTCCGGTCACCCACCAGACCCTCGGGCGCCTTGAGCCATCCTTCCTCCGTCAAATTGTATTTGCTCCATTTCAGCAGATTCTCGCGCGCCTCTGCCTTTGACTTACTCAGGCGGATGATGGCGATGACGCAATCCAGGTTATCCAGCGCAATGGACAGGCCTTCCAGCACGTGCTCTCGCTCCCGTGCCTTGCGCAGCTCGTACGCCGTGCGCCGCCGCACCACGTTCACGCGATGCTCAATGAAGAGCTGCAGAGCGTCCAGCAGCGAAAGTGTGCGCGGCTGGCCATTGACGATGGCCAGCAAAATCATTCCGAAGGTTTCCTGAAGCTGGGTGTGTTTGTAAAGGTTGTTCAGGATGACCTCCGGTTGTTCGCCACGTTTCAGTTCCACAACGATCCGGAGCCCTTCACGATCTGATTCATCGCGAACGTCGGAAATGCCCTCGATCTTCTTGTCCTGCACGAGCGCCGCGATCCGCTCGATGACCTTGGCTTTATTCACCTGAAACGGAATTTCGGTGACGACGATTTGCTGCCTCTCTTTCGTCGGGCGCTCGATGGCGGCCTTGGCGCGCATGGTGAATTGTCCTCGGCCGGTGGCGTAGGCTGCCTTAATCCCGGATTTGCCATAAATTGTGGCGCCGGTGGGAAAGTCCGGCCCGGGCACCAGCTTCAGCACCTCGTCCAGGCCGGTTTGAGGCTTCTGAATCAGCAAAATGGCGGCGCTGACAATTTCCGAGAGGTTGTGCGGCGGAATCTTGGTGGCCATCCCTACGGCGATGCCGTCCGAGCCGTTGACCAGCAAGTTGGGGACGCGCGTCGGGAGCACGATGGGTTCTTCCGTCGATTCATCGAAGTTGGGAACAAAATCAACCGTATCTTTTTCAATATCGGCCAGCATTTCTTCAGCCAACCGCGTCAGGCGGCACTCGGTATACCGGTAGGCGGCCGGCGGATCGCCGTCCACGGAGCCGAAATTCCCTTGGCCGTCAATCAGCAGGTAGCGCATGTTGAAGTCTTGCGCCATGCGCACGAGCGCATCGTAAACCGCTGCATCCCCGTGAGGGTGGTACTTCTTGATGACTTCGCCGACGACTCCGGCGCATTTTGTATACCGCTTGCCGGAAGTGATCCCCTCCTTGTACATCGCATAGAGAATTCGCCGGTGAACCGGCTTCAGCCCATCGCGCACGTCCGGCAAAGCCCGTCCGATGATCACGCTCATCGCGTAATCCAGGTACGAATGCCGCATCTCGTCCTCGATGTTGACGGGAATCTGGCGAGATGGAATGAGTTCTTGACCACCCATGGTTTAGTTTCCTCCGCAAGAATTGAATCATCGGACCGTTGAAGCAGCGAATGACTGGCGCAATGATCCAATGACTCAATGAATCATTGATTCAATGAATCAATGACTCGATGATTGATTGAATCAATTTCTCATTGGCTCAATTTCCTCGCTGGCTCGCAGCGCAGGTAGCTCCTGGTCCTGATATTGAAGTTGATAAAGCTTGAAGTAGATGCCCCGTTTTTCCATCAGTTCGCGATGAGTTCCCACTTCCCGCACTCGCCCTTTATGCATCACCACAATTCGATTGGCGTTCTGGATGGTCGAGAGCCGGTGCGCGACGACGAGAGACGTTCTCCCGCCCAACAGACGCCGCTGAGCGTCTCGAATCAGGTACTCGGTCTCCGAGTCCACGCTGGAGGTGGCTTCGTCCAAAATCAGAATCTTGGGATGGTGCGCCAGAGCACGGGCGAAGGAGAGAAGCTGCTTCTGGCCCACCGAGAGCGTTACGCCACGTTCCTTGACGGGCTCGTCGAAACCGCCGGGCAGGCTTTCGATGAAGCCGAGGATATTCACGTTTCGCGCGGCTTCCCGCACGGCGTCTTCGGAAATCCAGTCGCTGCCGAGGCGAATATTGCTGCGGATGGTTCCTGAAAAAAGGAACGGGTCTTGCAAGACGACGGCAAAATTCTTGCGCAAATCATGGAGCCGTAACTGGCGCACGTCCACGCCGTCCAGCAGCACTTGTCCCTCCGTCGCGTCATAGAAGCGGAGCAAAAGATTCGTCAAGGTTGTCTTTCCAGCGCCCGTATGCCCGACGATGGCGACCGTTTCTCCAGGATCGACCGTCAGGGAAACATTTTCCGTGACGAGATGGCCGGCGGTATAGGCAAAGTTGACGTTGCGGAACTCGACGCGGCCTTCCGGCTCCGGCAAGGGTACGGGCCGGGGAGGATCCTGGATGGTGACCGGCGTATCGAGCACCTTGAAAACGCGCTCCGAGCTTGCCATGGCGGATTGCAGGATGTTGTATTTATCGCTTAGATCCTGAATCGGCCGGAAGAACCGCTGTGAATATTGAATGAATGCCATGGCCGTACCCAGACTCACGGCTCCATGCGCGCTCATCATGCCGCCCTGGTAAAGAATGATGGCGATGGCCACCACGCCAAGAAATTCCACCGTGGGATAGAACAAACCATACGCCATGATGGAATCCTTATAAGCTTTCATGTACGTACCGTTGATATTCCGAAACTCCTCGAAACTGTGCTCTTCGCGGCTGAAAAGCTGGAGCGTGGCCATTCCCGTCAGATGCTCCTGCAGATAAGCGTTGATTCGTGCGATGGCCACGCGTATGCGCCGGTAAGATTCCCTCACGGCGCGGCGGAACGCCATGGTGACGACGACGATCAAAGGCAGCACGGCAAACGTCATGAGCGCAAGCTTCCAGCTCATTTCCAGCATCACCACCACGATACTGAGCAAGGTGAAGAAATCGCCGAAAATGGCCACGACGCCGGAAGAAAACAAATCGTTCAGCACGTCGATGTCCGTGGTCACTCGCGTCACCAGCCGGCCCACCGGGTTGTGGTCGTAATAGCTCAGTTGCAGTTTTTGCAGGTGGCCGAAAACCTCATTGCGCAGATCGTGCATCACCTTTTGCCCGATGATTTGCATGGCCAGGTCCTGGCCCACTTCGAAAAAGAAAGCGAGCAAAATGGAGGGCAGCAGCAGCAGAGCCGCGATTTGAACGATTCCGACGCGAGGATTGGCACTGAGAAAGGCTTGCAAGAAATGCGGCAATTGCCGGTGGCTGGCAGGGTCGAGATAGCGGTCCACTTCCAATTTCAGCAGATACGGCGGGACGGCTTGCAAAACGCCGTAGAGCAGGATGGCGATGAAAGCCAGTGCGACCACGCCCCGATAGGGGCGCAAGTATCCGAGCAGGCGGCGCATCAGCCGCGAGTCATACGCTTTGCCGAGAATTTCTTCGTCGTGAGAGTCGTCCATGCTGAAAACCGGGCTTAGGGGCCAGGGAATTAGGGCTGGCCCGCATGAGGGCGTCCTGAACTAAAGGCCGCAGGCGCCGGGGTCTGATGCGCTACGCGGCGCCGGAGTCGCCAACCCCGGACCCCTAACCGCCAGCCCCTTCCTTCAAGGGTCGCGCTCCAACTCTTCTTCGATAAGCTGGCGCCGGTAGAGATCCGCGTAATGACCCTGCTGCGCTAGCAACTCCTCGTGGGTTCCACGTTCCACAACTTCTCCATCGTGTAAGACAACGATTTCTTCGGCGTTCCGGAGCGTGGAAACCCGATGCGAAATCATCAGCGTGGTCCGACCTGCCATAACTCCCGTAAGACGGCTGAGAATTTTCTCTTCCGTTCCCGTGTCCACGCTGGAAAGCGCGTCGTCCAGGATCAAGATCTTTGGATTTCGAATCACGGCGCGAGAAATCGAGGCGCGCTGTTTCTGGCCGCCGGATAACGTCAAACCGCGCTCGCCCACTCGCGTCTCGAACGCGTCAGGAAATCCGCGAATCTCCGGGAGCAGGTTCGAAACGTCCGTAGCGTCCTCGATCTGCTGGCTGGTGGCGGAGGGATGTCCAAAGCGAACATTTTCGCGGATGGTGTCACTGAAGAGAAATGTTTCCTGGGGCACAAAGCCAACGGAGTGGCGCAGTGTTGCCAGTGGAATCTGACGAATCGGCACACCATCGATGAAAACACTGTCCGGCGGCGCGTCGTAGAGGCGCGGAATCAGGCTCACCAGCGTGGATTTACCGGAGCCTGTTGCGCCTGCGATGCCCACGGACCTGCCGGCGGGGATCCGCAAATTGATGTTTTTGAGCACCGGCCGGCCGTTATAAGAGAATGTCAGGTTGCGGAACTCGATTTCCCCGCGCAGTTCGGCGACGGGATCTTCCGGCACATCGCGATCGTCGATATCCGGCTTCGCCTCAAAAATCGTCCACAAACGCTCCTGCGAGGCAAAGCCGCGTTGTACCAGGTTCGTGACGTAGCCCAATGCGATCATGGGCCAGATCAAATACATGAGGTAGACGTTGAACGCCATGAACGTGCCGAGCGAGATCCTGCCGGAAAGAACGTGAAAGCCGCCCACGGCGAGAATCAAAAGAAAACCCACCCCGAACAGCAGGGCAAGCATGGGCCAAAGAAAGCTCGTGATCCAAATGAGCCGTCGGTTCTTCTCTACATATTCGCGGTTCATGCCCGCAAACAGGCCCATTTCCGCCTCTTCCTGGCAAAACGCGCGAACCACTCGTACGCCTGCCAGGCTTTCGCGCACTCGCTCCGTCAGCTCGGAATACATGGCCTGAATTTCTTCAAACCGGTCGTGAATCTTTTGCCCAAAATGCCGGACGGCGTAGGAAACGATCGGCATGGGGACCAGCGCGCACAGCGTCAGCTCCCAATCCAAATGGAACATCAGCACGAGACAGGCTACGCCCAGCACCAGAGTGGTGGCGGAATACATCACGCCCGGGCCCACCAGATTGCGCACCGCGCTAAGATCGTTGGTCAGCTTGGCCATAAGCTCGCCCGTGCGCGTTTCGTTGTAGTAGCGCTGCGAAAGGCGCATGAGATGGCGAAACAGCTCGTTCCGCAGGTCGTATTCGATGTCGCGGGAAATGCCGATTAAAATCCAGCGCATCCAGAACTGGAAGATGGCCTTAACCAAAGCCACGGCCAGGATGAGCCCGGCGATCGCCAGAAGCGCGCTGCCCCGCTCACCGCGTTGCATCCCGTCGATGCCCGCTTTGATGATCAGAGGGACCGTGATGCCCACAAGCTGGGTGATGACGAGAGCGGCAAATCCCGCGACGTACCGTCCCTTGTAGCGGGACATGTAGGGCATGAGCGGGCGAAGGCGTTTGAACATGATGACGGAACGGAATCAGGACAGCACACGCGGCCTGTTCGACGGGCTCGCGGCTCGCGTTTCTACATTCGTTGAGGAGTGTGGCCCGGCCACACTGCGGCTCCGCCGCCTGACGTGCGGAAAGGCTTGCCTTTCCGTGGAGTTTCTACATTTCACAGGCCGTTTCCCAGGCGCTCCGGCAGCCGATTCGGTCCCCTGTGTCAGGGCATGGCTTCAGTCGTGCCCACGCAGGTCCGCCGATGGCCGGGCGTTACAGGCTGCGGAAGAACTCGACGCCGCCGCGAACGTAGCGCCGGCATCTTGCCGGCCTCCGTTGAATTGAAGCGAGTTGCCGGCTGGAAGCCGGCGCTACGGCAACTCCCGAAAGAGTTTTTCCGCAGCCTGTAAGGCCCTCTCTCCTTCAGCATCTTTGCGGCACGACTAAAGTCATGCCCTGTCTTGAAAATGCGACGGCATTTCGGCACCAGGGTGCACTGGAGATTCGGAACGGCGCATTTTCAGGACAGGGCAATTGGCGGTCCAGTTACGATTATACGGGAGGCCGTTCGAATCAGGCAATTCTTCAACTGGTCCGCGAAACACTCACTCTTGATGTGCTGTGGAGCTCAATAGTCCTATCATGTTCTGCCCCAAGATGTTGGGCTGATTCAGCAAGAAAACCATACGGCTTGTGGTTTTTCCTGTACACACGGAAACTTCCGTGATAGTCTGAGTTCGTATCGGCAAGGGATTCTCGTCACATCGCTGTGCGCCAGCACGGATGATTGATTTAGCTCCCAGCATTCAGCGGTCAACTCTTAGCAAACAATTGTCGGCGATCGACGGTCGGACGGTGGCTGCCTGTCTTGAACAGAAAGCCCCCGGCCACGGCCTTTTTTGCAGTTCGAGACTGAGCGGCAAGCAACCATTTGCGGGGAGCTTCAGGACGATTTGAAAGCTGATCGGTCATAGCAGACAGCTTAACGTACGGGAGGAATTCGCATTGCTTAAGCTAAGAGAGATTGAAATGTTGGGCTTCAAATCCTTTGCTGACCGCACGCGGCTGCGGCTGGACGGCGTCACCGCGGCCGTCATCGGCCCAAACGGCTGCGGGAAGTCCAACCTGGCGGATGCCATAAGCTGGGTGCTGGGAGAGCAGAGCGCGCGGATGCTTCGTGGCGAACGGATGACTGACGTCATTTTCAACGGCGCCGGGTCTCGCCCTCCCACAAGCCTTGCTGAAGTCAGCGTCGTAATGGTCCAAGACTCTGACGGAGTTCTGGAGCTACCCAGCCGGCGGGACAACGGAGCGAGCTCGCATGACTCCGTTGCTGAATCTCCGGTCTTCGTGCAGGCGCAAGAAAGCCAGGAGAATCAGGAACTGCTTGGCGAGACTCCGGCGTTATGCGGTCCCGGAGAAGAGATCAAGATAACGCGCCGCTTGTTCCGGTCGGGTGAGAGCGAGTATTTTCTGAATGGCCAGCCGTGCCGCCTCCGCGACATCCACGATGTTTTCATGGGAACGGGTCTCGGTCCGGACTCGTATGCCATCATCGAGCAGGGACGAATCGGCCAGATCTTAAGCTCCAAGCCTTCCGACCGGCGCGCCATCATCGAAGAGGCGGCGGGAATCTCCAGGTTCAAATCACGCAAACGGCTTGCGGAGGCCAAGCTCGAATCGGCACGCCAAAATCTCGCCCGCATCAACGACATCCTCGAGGAAGTGTTCAAGCAGGTGAATTCCCTGAAGCGGCAGGCGTCCAAGGCCGCGCGTTACCGCGAACTGCAGCAGGAATTCAGGGGGCGGCAGAGGCAGGTGCTGGCATGCCGATGGGTAAAGCTGGACGAAGAATGCCGGAGGCTTCGCCGGGAGCTGGAAGCGGCCCAACAAGCCTGCTCCGAAGCCGTGCGGCGAGTTGAAGAGATTGAAGCTCGGCGAACGGGCGCTGCGCAACGTGTTTCGCAGCTCGAGGCCGAGCATCAGCAAAGCCGGGAAGCGCTTGCTGCCGGCGAGCTTGAGGCGGAGCGCCTTCGCTCGCGCATCGCCAACGCGCGCCAGCAAGCCGAGACTTTGGAAGAGCGGGCAAGGGAATCGGAGGGTTCTCGCGAGCGGCTGCGCGAGCAGGCGGCCGGGCTGCAGCTTCGAACCCAGGAGCAGGAGCAACGAGCCACGCAGGTGAATAAGGAGTGGTTACGGGCGCGCGAGTCCGCGGATGAGATTGAAGGGCTGCACAGGAGCGCGGCCGAACACCTGGCGTCCCTTGAAGCTGAGTCCGAATCGCGCCGGCAAGGCCTCCTCCAGGCCGTCAGCCGCCTTGCCAACCTCCGCAACGAAGTCTTGCAGGCCCAGGAAATGAGCGCGGCCCTCGACCGCCAGCTTCAGCGAATTGAGGAAGAGCAAGAGATCGCCGGGCAGGAAAATGCGCGTTTATCTGCCGATTTGGAGCGATTCCAACAGGAGCACCAAAGCCGGCAGAACGAACTGGCAGCGCTGGCGCAGTCCGTCTCCGAAACGGAATCTCAGCTTGGCGCTGCACGGGGTGAGAGAAACGTTGCCCATGAAACTCTAGAGGTTTTGGGGCGCGAGCTCTCCGCGGCATCGGCCCGCAAAGAAGCCTTGGAGGAGTCGCTCTCTCGCCACTCTTACGCGGCGGACGGTGTTCGACGTCTGCTTTCCATGTCTTCCTCCGGTAACGGATTTCACGCCTTGGGCGTTGTGGCTGATTTTGTTGAGGTTTCACCGGGATTTGAGGACGTGGTGGAAGAGTTTCTCAAAGCTGAGCTGGATGGAGTGGTGGTTGAGGAACACCAGGCGGCCCGGAATGGGATTTCCTTGCTGGAAGGCAATGGGGGCGGTCGCTCAACGTTTTTCGTTCGTCGTCTTCCTTCGAATGGAAACGGCCACCGGTCGGAAGCGCCTCCACTGCTGGAAGTGAGGAACGAGCCCGGCGTGCTGGCTTCGCTTCAGGAAGTGGTCCGGCTGGAGCACAGCCTTGGCCTGAATGGCGACTTGGCTTTTCCCATCCTGGCGCACTCGTTCATTGTGGAAGATGCGAGCACGGCGGAGCGCTTGGCCGCATCCTATCCGGCAGAGCATTTCCTCACGCGCCAGGGCGAACACTACCACCATCGTCTCATGTCGGCGGGAAAGACGGCCAGCGCGGGCCCGTTGGCCTTGCGCAGAGATTTCCATGACTGGGAGCGAAAAGCCGTTGAGCTCCAGAGCAAGCGTGATGGCGCGGAGCAGCGGCTTGCCGAAGCCGAAGCAAGGCTCGAAGAACTGTCTCTTCGCATCGCCCGCCTCAAGGAACAACACGTCGATCTCGAGAAGCAAGGCGTTGCATCGGAAGAAAAGCTGATCAGCGCGCGGGAGGGCCTCAGACGCTCTGCAGATCGTCTCCATACTCTCAACCGTGAAGCGGCCCAGCTTGCGGAACAGCGGGAGGAGCTGCAGCGCCGCCGCGCGCAGGCTGAACAGGGTCTTGAAGACGCGCGAGGCGAGCAGGGACGCCTTGAGGCCGCCATGAATGATTCAACGGAATCCATCCGCCGGGAAAGGGCTCAACTGGACCAACTGGGCCATGCGCTGAGAGAAGCGCAGGTGAAGGCCACCGCGCTCGAGGAGCGCTGGCGGGCGGCGGATGCCGAGCGGCAACGCGTCAGTGAGGAAGCGGCGCAGGCTCAAGCGAACGCCGCACGGCTCGAGAGCGAATCCGATCGCCGGTGGGAGGAAGCGCGGAAACTGAAGGCAGCGGCGGAAGCGTCCGAAGTTTTACTTGAATCCACACTCAGCCGGACGCAAGCCCTCGGCGAGCACTGCGACGCGCAGGCGGCGGAGTGCGCTGCCGCTCGCTCCCAGCGTGATGAGCTGCAGCCGCAAGCCGGCGAAGCTCGCTCCGTGCTCGATATCTCGCGTGACAAGCGGTCTCAGGTCGAAGTTGGCCTGGCCCGCTCGTCTTCCGACCTTGACCATCTCACACAGCAGTGCCGCGAGGACTTGGATTCCGAGCCGGCACCCTTGTACGCCGGCCTGCGGCCCGAGGATGGGCTTGAAGGCGAAGCGCTGGCTGCCGCAGAGAATGAACTTCACGAAATGAAAGCGAAGCTGGAGCGAATGGGTCCGGTGAATATGATGGCTCTCGAAGAACTGCAGGAGACGGAAGAACGGTACAATTTCCTGGAAACGCAGCGTCAGGATCTTTTGGCCTCCATTAACGATACAACGCAGACCATTCGCGAGATTGACGAGGCGTCGCGCAGCAAGTTTGCCGAGGCATTTACGGCCATCAACTCATTCTTTGCCGACTCCTTTCGCACCCTTTTTGGCGGCGGCACAGGCGAAATGCGTTACAGCGACGAGGCAGATCCGGAAAGCGGAATCGACTTGGCCGTGCAGCCTCCCGGCAAGCGGCTGCAAAACGTTCTCCTTCTTTCCGGGGGCGAAAAAGCGCTCACCGCATTGGCGCTGCTCATCGCCATTTTCCGCTTTACGCCCAGCCCGTTCTGCATTCTGGACGAAGTGGACGCCCCGCTCGACGATTCAAATGTGATCCGCTTTGCACAGATGATTCAGCAAATGAGCCGCAGCACTCAGTTCATTTTGATTACCCATAACAAGAGAACGATGGAAACCTGCCCTATGATGTACGGCGTCACTATGGAAGAGGCAGGAGTTTCGAAGCTGGTGTCCGTGCGTTTCGAGGCCCGCGAACCCGTAGAGAGCTTGGCGCAAGCCGTTCCGGCGTAAGCGCGTAAGGCAGTCAACCAGAGTGTTCTTCCTTGCCAAAGACGGCCTTCTCGCCCTCCACACGCCTTCCGAGTCACGAACGTGATTCAAGCCAATGTAGCCACTCTTCACTTGGCAGGGGCTGTCTTAACCTGCCGCCTCCAGCGATGACAGCCAGGAATTAAAATGGCGACATTCGCGGCGTAATCTTACGAGTCCAATGTGTTTTGCGATCAACGGCCCAAACGCCACCTTGTCGTACGCCGGCAATATTGTGAGAATCCGCTTCGATGGCGCATAATCTTCCCGGTCATTGATGTGCTCCGGCGATGAGCACGCCTGCCGGATGGCTCTCAACTCCTTCACCTCCGATCCGATGGCGGGGAACGCTATGGAAAAGCTCTCAGGATGGGAGAAAAGAAGCGCCTCGAATTCATGGAGTTGGATATACGGAGCGAACCTGGGGCCACCTACATCGTTCCGAAAGCTTTGCTCAAGGAACTCAACCCTTCGGAGGGGGTCAACGATCTCTCGGGACTTTGCCATCGAGGGAAAATCCGAAGGTAGTTTGTACAGATCGACCATCGTAGTGAACCACGAGTCGGCGGCATGGTCTTGCTTCATCCATAGATCGAGGTCCTTTCGAAGTTGGACGTATGTCCGCAGCCCGCCACGATATATCTTTCCACCCCGTCTTCCCGTCGTGACGCAGTGAACGTCGCAATAAATTCCCCTTGGCGCCATCGCGGGAACGAGGAGGTCTCGGACGAAGGCTTCTTCGGTTTGGCCCTCAACGAGAAAATGCAGCCGCACTGCTAAGAGGGCCTCCCCCCGATCACGTTCTTTTCCCACAGCTCGGAAAGGGTGTAGTTGTTAAGCCATTCCTGGAGTTCGGCCTGGTTGTGACGTTCAAAGGTTGACTCGCGGCCCCTTCGATTTACCACCACAATGTCCTCAAGGGTAAATCGATCGACCAGTGAGGCGGACTGCGTGGCAACAATCACTTGGGCATGCTGCGAGACAGACCGAATCAGTCCAGCAAGGATTTCGATGGCATAGGGGTGCAGGCCCAATTCCGGCTCGTCCAGGATGACCACGCTGGGGAGGTCCCACTCTGGCTGCTGCAGAAGGGCTACCAACGCCATGATCCGAAGCATTCCGTCAGCAGCTTGAGAGGCCGTAAAAACGCGGTCGCTCCCTCGCTCTCGCCACCCAAGCAAAACCCTGTTGAACTCCGGCCTTAGCTCGAAATCGGCGAAGAACGGAAGAACAAGGCGTATAGTCTCCACAATCCGGGCATAATATTTTGGCTGTTGGAGCTGGAGGCGGTACAAGAACGGAGCTAAGTTCCCAGCGTCTTCCTTAAGCCACCGCCCTTCGTCTTGGTCCCACTTCTGGCGAATACGCGAGCTCTCGGAGGTGTCGTGAAATTGGTGGACTATTATTCCCCGAAGAAGATCCAAAATGGTCCTTGCAGTCATGTCACCTTCATCCGCAGACCTGATCAGTTCGGGCTCCCGGTGGCCCACACCGAGGATGCTCCAGTTGCGGTTTGGCGACAGTCCAACTCTAGAAAAACGATACTTCTCTTCGGTATAAATAAGTACATCGCCTGCAGCGTACGCTAAGCGAAATGAGTAGTCGTTAGACCCCTTGTCCGTGGTAAGGACGAGATGTGCTTCGACGTCGCGGGTTCGCTCCGGCCCGTCGTGCAAGATGGCGCTCGCTCCCCCTAGCTTGGCGACATGCTCTTGCAGTTGGCCGGGCGGGACCAGCGCCCAAGACAACAGTCGGAAAAACGAAATAAAGTTCGACTTTCCCGCTCCATTCGGCCCAATCAGCATTGTGACGGATCCGGGGTGAAAATCCTCGAGCCCGCGGAAAGTTTTGAAGCCGCTTAACGTGATGCTTTGTAGCCGCGTCATATTTCTGTCTCCACGTGTCCTCGATATCGTCCCTGCAACCCGGGAGCCTCCATCTTAGCTTGGCGGTCGGTAAAACTCTATATACGGCACTCTAAGACGGATTTTCTCTCGGGCCTTCCTATTCGGCTTGCAGGCTGGGGAGCCTCTGTGGAATCCTGTGCTGTTTTTGTAGATGGAGGTTACTTCTCCAAGATCATAGAACGGGTTGACGTCCTACTCGGGGTGGATATGGTTTGGGTCTGCTCTAACCGGCTGCGGGAAAAGTCTTTTCGGGAGTTGACGTAGCGCCGGCTTCCAGCCGGCAACTCCCTTCAATTCAATCGAGGCCGGCAAGATGCCGGCGCACCATTCGCGGCGACGCCGAGTTCTTCTACAATCTGCTAAGAAACAAGTCGATTGGGCCGTGCCCGGGCGTCAAGGGTCAACTGTGCCTCGCGGGATCGCGTGGCCGATCAGTCTGGCAGCGTGCGGTCCAAATACGCGAGATAAGCTGCTACCAGCCGATAGCTTTCCACGTACCACCCCAGGTGAACGGCAGCGTAGGTATCGCGCGGAGTGTGCATGACGTGGATCGTGCTCTGCGTCAAGGAATGAATCGTGATGGTGGGCAGATCAACGTGGCGGAAGGACATGGCGTCATCTCGTCCTATTCGCTCGAGGTCAACGCCGCGAAGCGGGATTTGAATTCTGCGAGCCACCAGGAACAAGCCGGAAAGCAGCTTGGGATTGGCGTGGTCGCTCCAAACTTCCGGCGGGGCGAGTCCGAGGCACTCAAGATTGACCATCGCCTTGATTTCCCGATTCTCGCTTTCAGGCATATGACGTACGTAAAAACGCGAGCCCACCAACCCTTTCTCTTCTTCCGTGAAGCCGATGAAGAGAAACGTATGTTTCAGCTTGCGTGCGCGAAGGGTTTGGTACAGCGCAGGGAGCATCGATGAGCCACTCCAGTCGTCCACCACTCCCATTCCGCGCCTCACGTGATCCATGTGGCCGCCGACAATGATCAGAGAATTGCTCGCCCCATTTAACCGGCAAATGAGATTGGGCGGCTGGCCTCGGCTCACTTGTTCCTGCGTCAAATCCTTCCCTGCGCAACCTGCTTCCATGAACCAATGCCGGATAAGAAGCTCGCGCTGCTGGTTGGAATAAGGAGCCGACTGAAGCCGCTTAGCCAGCAGAGCGCTGGAAATGGTGGCTGAGCGGAGGGCTACATTACAACCGAGCCAGCAGAGTGCGGCCGTGAGTGCGAGCTTAAACATTGCCGTTCGGTTGCGCATTGGGAAAATTCGATGCACCGCTCTCTTCCAGGCCCGGGCTGCGCGCCCGGACTGCCAGACTCAACGGGCGCTACGGGCAGTAACTGGCCAAGATTCTGTAGCCTTTGCGAATCACACGCCTGGTTTCAGCCCTCAAGTGATACTTTAAGAAGTCGGTTTCCTTGGCCCAACGCGCTGCGGAAACATCCGAGTTGGCCCGCAATTGTCCACCAGTTCTCAGGCATACATAATCCAGCACCACGTAATGGTACTGCACCCGCTTTGCTTTCTTGACGATCCGTTCAAAAACGGCGGCAAGCTCGAGTGGCTCGACGTGCAGGCCCGTTTCTTCGAGAACCTCACGGCAAACAGCAGCCAGCACTCGCTCGCCAAGTTCCACCCTTCCGCCGGGAATGGTCCATTCACCCTTCTGTGGGTCGTTTTTCCGGCGTACCAGGGCCACGGCGCCATCGTCGATGATGACGGCGCCGACGCAAAGAATAGGCGCGTCAGGGAACTCGCGGCGTTTATATTCTTGCGTTTTACGAATCAAAGAATTTATATTGACAGACTTAGCGGAGCATCGCAATCGAACCAGGGGAAAACAATTGGCCAAGCACAGTCAACCACGAATCTACGTGACGGTTGCCGCATCGACGCTGTCTCACATGGAGTCGCAGGCGAGCTCAATCGGCAGCTCTCAAGTAGGCTACGAATGGCGGCTGGATTATCTTCAAAGCTTCAGCGGTCTGGAAACGAAATTGCGTGATATGCTCACCCGGCTCCGGTTCCCTTCATCCATCGCCACCTGCCGGCGGTTGGAAGCCGGAGGTCTTTTCAAGGGAACGGTCGAGGAGCAGGCCCGAGTGTTGGAGGAAGCGGTGCGCGCCGGATGCCACTGGGTTGACGTAGAGGAAGAGAGCGTGTATCGCGCAGGCAAATCTCTGCTCGAGCGCTTTCGACCGTCGCGCATTGTGGTTTCACATCACAATTACCGCACCATGCCGCGCCTGGGTGAGGTTCATCGCCGCCTGGCACGGCTGCCGGTCCAAGTGGTGAAGATCGCGGGGCACGCCAGCCACCTGGTGGACAACCTCAAAGTGGAAAAGCTCCTGAAATCACACCGAAACAGCAGCCCCCGCTTGATCGCCTTCGGCCTTGGACCCTCGGGCTTGCCGTCCCGTCTGCTGAGCCTGAAGTGGGGCAGCCCATTCACCTACGCTGCGGCCGGAAGCCACCTGGCCGTGGCTTCCGGCCAGCTCCCGGCGCAGGCGATGCGCCTGGTCTATCGCGTGGAGCATCTCGACCACCGCACCCAGCTTTTTGGCATTGTGGGCTCACGAGCCTCGGTCTCGCTTTCACCCTCCATGCACAACGTCGCGTTCAGCGCCAAGCGGGTGAACGCCGTTTACTTGCCGTGCGAGACGAACCGCCTGGGAGACTTTATTCGGTTCGCGCGCCAGATGGGCTTCTCCGGCTTTAGCGTAACCATGCCGTTCAAACGTTCTATCATTCGTGAGCTTGATTGGATTGAGCCGCTTGCAGCGCAGATTGGCGCATGCAACACGGTGGCCGTGCAGCACGGGAAATGGATGGGCTGGAATACGGATGCGGCTGCCGTCGTAGAAGTGCTCACCAAGCGGCTGCGGCTGGCGGGTAGCCGGGTCCTGGTGCTCGGAGCGGGTGGCGCGGCGCGCTCCGCTGCGTTCGCGCTGCGCGGGGAAGGCGTGAATGTTTTCATTGCGGCTCGGCGCGAGCTTGCCGGACGGCGGTTGGCGAGCTCGATTTCGGCCCAGGTGGTTCCATGGGACAGCGCCGGCGGGCTGGATGTGGACGCCGTGATCAATGCCACGCCGATTGGCATGGCCCCTAATTCGGATGCCGTGCCGATCGACTTGGCGCGGCTGCGCGTGCGCGTGGTTTTTGACATGGTCTATTTCCCGATGGAGACGCGCTTTCTGGCGGAGGCGCGTGGCCGCGGCCTCACCACAATCTCCGGCTTAGAAATGCTCGTGGCGCAAGGCGCGAGGCAATTTGAAATCTGGACCGGACACTCGGCCCCGCGTGCGCTAATGGAGCAGGCCGTCATGCAAGGCTTCGATCACACGGATACGGATCTTGACTGACCGGGCGCCCCTGCGTCGCTTGCTCGCAAACCTGTCCGGGGTCCTGTTATGATGCTGATCTGAAATGTCTCGCAATACCGGTTCGGGCGCCAGCGACGCAGCGATGTCGCCGCGCCGACCATAGCTCCAGCTTTACTTGACCATCGCCCATGCATGATGCGTTGCCTACTTTTGCCGAGTTTCGGCGGCTTGCGCGCCGCGGCAACGTGATTCCCGTCTATCGTCCCGTACTTGCGGATTTGTTGAGCCCGGTTTCAGCATTCTTGCGAATTGCCGGCAGCGCCGAAGATGGCGGTGATAGCGCGCGCTCCAACCACAGGACGCCTTCGATGCGGGATGGCGCCTATCGTTTCCTGCTCGAAAGCGTAGAAGGCGGCGAGCGCGTTGGACGATACACCTTCTTCGGCCGGGATCCCTTTCAGGTCATCTCTTGCCGTGGAAATCGGATTCTCATCCAGCGCGGCCGCCGTTCCTCGACCGAGTCCGGCAATATTTTCGAGTACCTCAAGTCCGTAGCGGGCGCGTATCGGCCCGTTTCTGAGCCGGGCTTGCCTCCGTTTTCTGCCGGCGCCGTCGGCTACGTCGGATACGAAGCCGCTCGCATCCTCGAGAAGCTGCCGCCCCGCGTTGATTCAGACGTTGATGTCGATGACGCCGTTTTCATGTATTTCTCCGACCTCGCCGCGTTCGACCACGTTCAGCACCGCCTGTACCTTATCGCAAATGTGCTGACAGACGAGGGGCAGGGAAGTTTGCGCCAGCAGTACGGGCAGGCGATCGCCCGGCTGGATAAGCTGGAACGCGCGCTACGCCGTCCTTTGAATTTGCGGCCTCGCTCGGGTCATCGCGGTTCCCTCCGTTTTCGCTCCAATATGACGCGGGCGCAGTATGAAGCCATGGTCGAGCGCGGCAAAGAATACATCCGTGCCGGCGACGTGTTTCAGGTGGTGCTGTCCCAGCGGCTCACCATCCCCGTTCGAGTGCCACCTTTTGAGGTTTATCGCGCGCTGCGGGTTATCAATCCCTCGCCTTACATGTACTTTCTGCAGATGGGCGAGGCAACCGTGCTTGGCTCATCTCCGGAGATGCTCGTGAAGGTTTCCGGCCGCAACGTCGAATACCGCCCCATCGCCGGCACGCGGCCTCGTGGCAAGACGGAAGAAGAAGACCGGCGGTTCGAAGAGGAAATGCGAACTGACGAGAAGGAGCGCGCCGAGCACATCATGCTCGTGGATCTTGGCCGGAACGATCTTGGCAGGGTATGCGAATACCAAACGGTAAGGCCGCGCGAGTTGATGTTTGTCGAGCGTTATTCACACGTGATGCATTTGGTCTCTTCCATCCAGGGCACGATGCGGCCTGACGTGGCAAGTTACGACGCGCTCGCCGCCTGCTTTCCGGCTGGAACGCTCACGGGCGCTCCCAAGGTCCGGGCGATGGAAATCATTGACGAGCTCGAGCCCACGCGCCGCGGCGTCTATGGCGGGGCAGTCCTTTACCTTGATTTTTCAGGAAATCTCAATGCCTGCATCGTCATTCGCACAGCGCTGCTCAAGAATGGCAAAGGCTACCTCCAGGCAGGCGCTGGGATCGTGGCAGATTCTGTTCCGGCGCTCGAATACGACGAATCCATGAACAAAGCCAAGGCGGTGCTCCGCGCCTTCGATATGGCGGAACGGGGACTTTAAGGACGGGGGGATTAGGGGTTGGGGATTGACGGTTAGCGCTGGCGGTTCTGTTAGCGGAGAGACCTCACCGGAGGCCTTGGCAGGTGCGCGTTGCGCCTCCGGTTTGCGCTGCCTGGCTTCGCTGAGTGAGGGGGCCGGGGTTACTGAATCCGGGCTCGGCAGCGGCCGTGCCCGGATTCAAGGCATCGCCAAGCCTCATCCGGCATGCGATGCAGCGAGCGCGCCGATGAATGGGATCATGTACCGTTGCCGCTGATATGCCTTAACCATCAGGAAAACCCAGAATGCGAAGATGGCCAGCATGATCAGTACACTGAGTCCTCCAAGGAGAACCGCGAGTGTGCCCAGCGTCGCAAGGCTCAGCACGGCGGTCACAATCCACCACGCGATCCAGAACACGCATACCGCGACGTTAAAGAAGATCGACTGCAAAGCGTGAAAGCGCACGAAGGAGTCGTTCTTATAGGGCTCGATCACCAGAAAAATGATTCCAGTGATAAACCCAAGAACGTAGGCCAGCAATCCGGCTACGTTCGATTCCAGCGCCGTACTTCCGGGCTGACTCCAGGACGTGGCCCCGCCGCCCACGGGGGCGCCGCATGATCCGCAGAACGCTATACCATCACTAATACTTGCCCCGCAACGCGTACAGTTTGCCATGACACGTGCCTCCCGTTGTCAAATATCGTAATCCTGCCAGGAAAGAACTCCACCAACACATCCAACCCGCTGCTGAAAAAGCCAGCCCGTCATTGAGATTCGCCAGTTGGCGAATCAGAAGGACACGGTTCGAAAGCGTCTTTCAGCAACCTCCGAATCACTACCCGATTGCGCCAAGCATAGCATGACTTCGCGCCCCAGGAAAGCACCATGACGCCATGACACCGCTATCTCGTTTTGGCAGGATGCTGGAAAACGCTTTCAACGAATGGGAGGACTTCGCCGAAGGCTGCCGGTTGGATATGCGACCCGACACGCTGTTAGGGAAGAGGGCTGAGTCGCTCAGCGAACTCCTACGAAGAGGGCGTTAGGGTCTGTCACCCGTCAACACCTGTGGAATGAGCCACGTGCGAGATGATCTGGGGCGCCTCGGTTGGCTTTTTCGCCAGTGCGTAGCGCCGGGTTCCGCAACTGCCGTCTGCATTGACGGCCGCTACCCACCGTCCAGCCGCTGCGCGCTTTACCTCTTCCAGGGGATCAAAGCCTTTGGTTTCAAGGATCAGGTGAATGGCCGGATCCGTTTTCAGGCGGATGATGAAGTCGGGCACGTAATCGTGCATCTGGCCGTTATGGAGGTAGGGAATCGCGAAGCCCAAGCCGGTATTCTTCACGAATGCGTCGACTGCGGGATGCGTGTCAATGAGGTAAGCAGCGGATTGCTCCCATTTCATCGTGTCCGGCACGACATAATTGATGTGGCTGTGAATGACCTCACGCGGCTCGCGGCTAGTCCAGAAATCCACCTCCGCCGTCGATCCTGGTCCCCGGCTGGCCTCGTAACGGGGTACTTCGGGCGTCTCTCCTTGTGACGCGTCGGGATGAATGTGTTCCGTTAGAATCTCCACCAGCCAGCCGTAATAGGGAGCCAAAAAGAGGTCCTTGATGTTCGCAGGCTCTACGACCTTCACCTTCTCGGTCATGTAGTGGCGCACAATGGCGACGATCTGGGGAAACAGCGCCTGCGCTGGCGCCTCGCATTTCGGCTGGGCGACGTAATGCTTGGTCAGCCCGCGCGCGAGATCAAATATCACTTCCTGCAGACGGTGGCGGGCGCGAAACTCGGCTAAATCCGCGTGGCTGATCCCCCCGGGTCCGCTCAAAGATTGCCGTCCAGCGTTGTTGACGCTCAGCCCCTTCATTTCCACTTCGGGCGGAATGCGGTCCGGCAACAGCACCAGCGGTGGGAGACGTGACCAATCCACCGTCACCCGATTACGGACCGCCTGCGTGTAGCCCTCGACGCGCGGATAGCGAATCTCAAACTGCGCCTTCTCCGGCACAGCGTGGACGTGATACCGTTTTTCCCGCCGCTTTGCCGCTCCTTGCGGATTCGCCTTGAATGGAATCACTTCGAAGGGCACGCCGAAGACCTGGGAAACCTCTTCAGTGAACTTGCCGTCCGGCCCAAGCTCGTAACTCGCGCGCCGCAAGCCGCGCCCCACCACCTGCTCGCAGAGCAGTTGCGACATGAAGGGACGAATCCCAATGATGTGCGTGACGGTGGTGCAATCCCACCCCTCCGTGAGCATGCCGACGCTCACGATACAGCGCACATCGCGGCCTGGCGGGGAAAGCGGCCGCTCAAGCTTCTTCGCGAGCTCCTCGAAGCCTTCCGGGTAGACTGGCCGACTCTGCTGATCTCGTGTCCAATCCGTTTTGCCGACCGTATCCAGGACAAAGCGCATCCACCGAACTTCATCGCTCTTCGCCTCGCCCGTATCCGTTTCGTGGACAACTTTCGAGTCCACGCGAATTGTGTTCTGTTGCCCATCGCGATTGCGGAAGCCCGCGATATTGGCGGGTGGGATACCGACGGGTCCCTTATCTTCCACCAGCCATTCGTAGATCACCTTGGCAATTCGGGTGTTCTTGCAAACCACGATGAACACGGGCGGCCGTGGCTCGTCACCCTCCTTCTGCCAGTCCCCGAGTTGCTGCTCCCAGAGGCCGCCCAGAATCGCGACAGGATGATGAGCCCACTTCAGGATTGCCTCAGGTTTCGGACTCCCTTTCGTTCCGCCTCGCTCCGCCGGCGTGAGTTGAGGCAGAATCCAATTCCAGATGTTGAAATAGCTCGGAATTTGGGCGCCGGTGGCGTCGCGCACCGGCATCTGCGGAATCTTCACCAGCCCGGACTCGATGGCGTCCACCAGGCCGAAATCGCTCACCACCCAAGGAAAGGGCTTGTTGGTTTCCTGCCCCACTCGCCCCAGAAAATAGGGTGTCGCGGAAAGATCGACGCAAAGGTTGATGCCGCGCAACTTGTGAATGCGGTCCAGCCCTTCAATCCAGACTGTTGCTTCCTGGAAGAATTCCTCGGCTTCCTCCTCTTCGCCGAACTCTTCTTCCTCGCCTCCCTCCGGCTCTTCACGCTTAATGCGATAAGCGTGGTGAGCCTCGTCGTTGAGCACGAGAATATTCTGCTTGCCGCCGATTTCCCGCCCGAGCACGCGATTCACAACTGACGTGTCGCTCTCCTCGTATCGTGTGGATTCAATCCTGACGCGCTTCAGACTACCATCGCGGTCGCGCTGCTCTTCAATCACGGTTAGCAAACCCGCCGCAATCTGCTTTTGGTAGTCTTCAAGCGTAAGGTACCGGGCGCCGCGGGCCGTCATGGTCCTCGCGCCAATGTTGATCGTTTCCCGCGTCCGCACCGGAATACCGGCCTTATTCACCTTGGCGCTCACGCCCCCAGCCTGCACTCCTTGCGGTTCGAATACGTGCCAATTGGTAGCCAGAACTTTTCCTTGCCGGAGCGCGGGCATCAGATGCGGCGGAACGAGATCGCGCGTGCGATAGATGCTGGCCTCGTTGCGTTCGGGATCGAGCTCAGCGAGTCGGTCGCGGATGGTTACGTTTGGGCAGACCACGAGCGCCACGTCGGAAAACCGCGCATCGCTGCGGTCGTTCACTTTGTTGAGAATGCTCCAGGCGGCGAGCATCCCCATCACCGTGGTTTTCCCCGAGCCTGTTGCCATCTTGCAGGCGTAGCGCAGAAAACCGCCGTAGCCCTCGGCTTTCCTGTCGTCGCTCGGCTCATCACGCGGAATTGTGATGCCTTGCAGGAAATCCGCCCTCGATTCTGTGAGGAAAATCACCGTCTGCGCGGCCTCAAGCTGCGCGTAAAAGAGCCGCTTTTCGCGGCCCTCGCGCGTCCAATAGCGCAACAGTTCAAGCGTCGTGCGCGTCACGCCGGGAAAGCCCTGCTCGCGCCACGGCTCCAGGCGCTCGCGAATGAGATTCACGAGCGCCATCTCGAATCCAGCCGGATACTCTTTGGAGCGGCGGAGCAACGTGCTCTCGGTCCACTCTTCTTTCTGATCGCGGGGCGGGAAGACTACGGGCGGGCGCCGGCCAGCGCGCAGCTCCGGCTGCTCGCCTTCCTGGATGTACCAGTAGCGGCCCGGCTTCTCGAACGGCGAATTCAGGATCGGTTCTGATACTTCGAAGCTTGCCATCGTTTCTCTATCGCAGGAGCAGAAATGTTGAAAGAGGCATTGAGATAATGCGCGGATCGTCAGAACCTGACCCATCGACCAACGTCAGCAACAGGCTGAATGGAGCATTATAGTGAGGCTTATCCATGAAGGCCCGCAGTCCCTGTGTGTCCTGATGACTGATGCGTCGCCGGTATTTCACTTCTACCGGAACTCGTTGTTCGCCAATGGTCATTACAAAGTCCACTTCAGGCTCCGATGCGCGTTCGGGGAAGTGCGCGACGTCAAGATTAACCAGCGATCCCATGAAGTATCCGGCCACGCTCTCCGCCAGGTGTCCGGCAAGATCGGCCAAGTGAGACGACTGGGACAATCCGTCCGGCGTTAGCGGCACCACTTCCTGCAGCCACGCGGCGCGCAACGCATGGTCGCACAGGCAAATCCGCGGAGCGCCCCGCCGCCGCTTCAGCCGCAGTTCCATGGGTTCGATCAAACGGACCAGAAGCGTCCCATCCAGAAACCTCAAGTATGCTGTCACACGCTGCGGCCCGATATTCGCGTGCATAGCCCGCTTGATCTCTTCCAAGTACAACGCAGGCGAGGGCGCCTGCCCGGCATAGCGGCAGGCAAGGCGAAAGACCTCTTCCAGCAGGTGTTCATCTCTCTTCTGCCCTTTGCTGCCCAGCCGGAGATCGTGTTGAATGGCGCGCCGGACCACCGTCTCGTTCAGAAAGTCTGCCACACGCTCCCATGGCTCGTCCGTACGAGCTTGCGCCACAGGGTACGCGCCACGCTCCGAGAATGCGTGGAACGCCTGGTAACGAACCTTCTGATGGAGCTCTCCATAAGCCCTGAGTTCCTGCCAGAACCCTTTGTCCTTCAAAGGAGCAAGGCCGTTTGGCGGAAGGGGCGGGTCGAGCGTGTCGCCCGTTCGGAATTGGGCGATCTCGCGCAGCAACAGCGGACCCATCTCAATCGTCATGATCCGGCCTGCCAGGCTATCCCGGCCCGCCTCGATGCGCAGCGCCGAACTGCCCGTAACCAATACGCGGACCGGATTGATGTCCACCAGATGTTTGAGCTGAGGAGCCCAGTCGGCGAGATTTTGAACCTCGTCCAAAAAGATGAACGCCTGCTTGCCCTCCGCTGCCGCCTGGTTGAGCGGCGTTCCCAGAATTGATTTAGCAAACCACCGTGAGAGCTCCAAAATAGGCTCTTCAAGTTCTTTGAGGCGCGGAAGCTCGTCGAATTGCGCCCGGAAAATGCGCTTCGGGTCAACTCCCTCATCGAGCAGCGCCTGAATAATCTGATTCAAGAGGGTCGTCTTGCCCACCTGCCTGGGACCGCGGAGCACGGTCACCGGAGCCAGCCCTTGCTTCAGCCCATTCGCTACTGGGCGGAACGCCCAACGGCGCAGGGGCGGCAGGTTGGCAATCCTCTCCCCACGCCACCAGGGATTATCATCTCGAAGCGTAGCCTCCAGACCTTCCGATAAACGTGCGGAAAGGGTCGGTGACTTACTCACAATTGCTCCACAACCATCAGCTCGTTTCCGCGGTCGTCGATCACTTTCACGGCAATCTGCCGGTGGTCTCCAGCTTCGAATGGCGCGCTCATTGTGCCTGCCAGATGGTCCCAGACACTTTCCTCGTACTCGCCTTTCAGCGCCTTCTTAAGGCTGTCCCACGCGCTGGTGCGCGGAAAGAAGGCTTGTGAGACGTGGAAACAGAGGCCGTTATAGTCGGCATCGAGAAACCAGGCTGGAACGTTCTCGCTCTTGGCATGATGGGTATCCATGGTCACAGGGTCAAACACGTCCAAGCCACGTAACTCCACCTGGTGATCTCCGTGTTCCCTGTGGTGAATCTCGATCTCCGGCAGCCCGCAGACGCTGAAAATCTGGCTGCTGCGCATATTCTTCAGCAGATCGCCCATCATCAGGTCCGGTGTTGCCTGAATGTAGGTTGCTGCGATGCCCACCACCGCATCGCAATTCTCGATCAACTGGCGAGCATTCGGCTGGATCGCAAAACCGATGACATAAAGGTGAGTGTAGTTCTTGAGTGAGGCTTCTTTGGCTGCCTCCTGCACCAATCGCTCGCTGATCGCGCCATTCTCCGGCCCAAAAACGAGTGCCACGGGCTTGGCCGAAAGCGGCAGCGCCTTTCCGCTTTTCTCAGCGGCCTCCTGGACAGCATCCTGCAACGTGGGAGATTGCCCCGGCGCCGTAGCATCCACAAGCGCCTCGGCGGAGAGGGAAAGCGTCTTCGCCGGTGGGCGGATATTTTTCAATGTCACGGTGCGGTTCCCGGCCAGCCGCAAGACAGGCGACTTGCGCAGCACTTCCAGCATCCGGTCGGTATACGTAGCGCCAGCATCCTGCTGGCTTTCTAAATGCTGGCTGGAAGCCGGCGCTACATCAGCCTCCAGTTCTACCGGCGTCGGAATCGTGCCCTCCACACAGAACGCCCCTGTCACTCGCGTGATTTTGTTATCCGTTTCCGGCCGGTCCACCAGCACTTCTTCTTCAGGAGGCTCGTTATTGGCAATCGACTTCAACGTGACGTGCGGTACAATCCCACCCACTTCTTCCCCCTTGTTGTTCTGTTTCCGCTTGTAAACAAACCCGCCCACCGGTCCGCGCGCCTCGTCTTTCAACTCGTACCAGGGAAATGTCGCGGTCAAGAGGCGTTGGCGAGCCAGCGCGAGCGGCACGCGGCTGGTATCAATTGTGATCCAGCGGCGTCCCCATTGCTCGGCCACGTAAGCCGTCGTCCCGCTGCCACAAGTGGGATCGAGAACTAGGTCTCCAGAGTCGGTGGTCATCAGGATGCAGCGCTGCAAGACCTTGGCCGCGGTCTGCACCGCGTAAAGCTTCTGAACAGCAAAGGTGCTCTCGACCGTGTCGTTCCACATGTTGTTGATGGCCACTACTGGAAAGTCGTCGATGTAACGCTTGTAGGCCAGCGTGTCGCCTACCGCTACCAAACGGGCAGCTTTGGCTAGAGACGAGAGCCCGTGGAGACCGGGTTTCCAGTGCGTTCCCGCCGATGGACGGAACGGCTTGCCTTCAAACACAAAAGGTGCGGAGCCTTCCTCGCTTGCCCCTTGGGAAGTCAAATTTGCTGTCCTAAATCGTCGACCGGAGGGCACCGGGGTTTCCCCGCGAAGTTCGCCCGCGGACAAGCGGCGCCATTGGCCGTCAGACAGGTCAAGACAATTATAGGACTCGTCCGAGACATCCTCTCCAAGCGCCACGTAGAGCTGTCGATACTTTGCCCCACTCCTGTCGCGAGAGTACCAAAGAAGGAAATCGCACACGCCCGCGATGAGGGTGCTTGCCTGTCCACTTGTCTTCTTAAATGGAATCAGCCCGGCGAGGTTTTCCCCTCCGAAAACCTCGTCCATGACCTCACGAATGTGATGCAGGTTCTCATCGCTGATCTGGACAAAAATGCTCCCGCTGGGTGCGAGGAGATCACGAGCAATCAACAGACGGTCGCGGAGGTAGGTCAAGTACGAATGCAGGCCCAGTTCCCACGTGTCGCGGTACGCCTGCACCATTTCCGGCTCGCGCGTCATGTCCTCATCGTCGTTGTGGCTCACGTCGCGCTTGCGCACGAAGGGCTGAAAGTTAGAGCCGAATTTCACTCCGTAGGGCGGGTCCATGTAGATCATCTGCACCTGTCCGCCCAGGCCCTCGTATTGCAAGAGCGAGTTCATCACCACCAGCGAATCGCCCAGAATCATCCGGTTCACCCACTTATCCCGGTGCTCGTAAGCCTTCAGCACCTGGTCGGTGATCGAGTGTTCGGGGTCACCGAAAAGCTCAAACATCGTCTGCTGCTTATCGCGCTTGTGGCTGCTGAGGGTTTCAATGATGGCCTTGGTGGAAAGCCGCTCGTGAACGAAGAGCGGTAAAGTGGGAACATCAAACGACAGCCGCTCTGCCTTTCCCGCCCAGTTCAGAAACGGCTTGCTAATCGCCTTGAGCTTGGCAAGGGCCTCCTGAAGGCCGCTGACGGAGCAAATCTCCCTGGACTTCGCGTCGCCGTTCTTGCCCGAAAAGAAGCGGCGCGGTTCCTTGAACCGGTGGGGTGGTGGCAAGGCCGAGGCTTCCTCGATCACCGCAAGCAGCCACTCGCCGAGCTCCCGCACGCCGCTTTGCCCGTCCCAATCGAGCGCGGGCGAGAGCGAGGAATCGTAGCGATACGTAACCGGAGGCTTTTTCTTCTTGAACTGCGCCTGCGTCCCCACATCCGGCCGCATCGGGCTTTCCGATTCCGGGTGCTTGTAACTTTCCGCCTGCTGTATCTTCTTCGTGCCCTTTCCCTTTGCCATCTGTCCCCTGACCTCTAAGTGATATCAGTTCTGCGGCCAATAGACTCAACGGACCGTATCTTGGCACGCTTGCCAACAGAGTGTGTCGAGACCTTGGCGCTAGTTTTCTTCCGCACGGAAGTTGTCGATTTTATCACTAAGGCAGGGCTGCGGCCTGAGCCCCTTGGGAAACTCGGCGGTAGAAGCTCTGCCTTCTATGGCTTCAGCGGCCATGTCTTCACAGCGAGCGAAGCCAATCGCTCTTGCCGTTTCCGTATTGCATCTGCGTCCCATTTTCCTGCAATAACCGCATCCTTCGTCAGAGAGAACTGAGCAGCAGCGAGGGCCTTCTTCTTTGCGTCATATCCCACGTTCCCCAGTTTTGAATTAACTGTCGCCGGAAGCAGCACTTGGTTGCCCAGTTTGTTAAGCAGCTCCTTGGCGGTGGTTAGCTGGATGGCGTCCCAATCCTTTCCTGGGTTTTCCGGCAAGATATGCTCTAACGTCAGATCATCGCTCGGAACATAATATGGCTCCGCTTCGCCGTCGGCCTGCTGTTGAAGGGCTGATAAGTAATATCTTGCCAGCCTTGCTTGGGACACGTTCGCCGTTGCGACGGCCGCCTGGAACATTGCGTCGTCGGGGATTACGCCGGCCATTTCGGAAAGAAGCTCCTTCACTGTGGTGATAGTGCGCGCAGAAATCTTCATGGCGGCCTTGCCGTGCCGGTTTTCGAGTGCACCAGGCGTAACCCCAGACAATATATACCGAACACACCACGATACGGCGGCACGAAGCAGTTTCTGAAATTCCTTTTGTCGAAACCTACCGAGTGCAGCCAGTAAGATCGGCCTGATCTGCTTAACCCCCAAGAAGGACAGCGTGCCTATCTGCTTACGGACGTTCGGCCCATAAGCGGCCCACATTTCATGGGACGGGGTTAGCAGGGCGGCGTAATCTTTCGAGCGGCCTTCCAATTCTGCGATGTGCGTGACTGCCGCGGTCTTATTCTTGATTTTGTCCTTGATCGAGTCGTATAAATCCCGGCTGCGAATCGGCCCGTAACGGGAAATCCAAAAGTAGCGGATGTAATTCACAATCGCATCTTCTTGTTCACCGAGCGTATCGAGAACGGCAGCCATTGATTGCCATTTTTGAAAAACCTCCATCTGGCGGTCATCCGCTTTGGAGATGAGGTGATTCTTAAGCAGGTCCGCAGCGGGCAGTTTCGGGCCGCGATCGTTCATCGTCTCGAAGATGAAATAGGCGGCGCGACTGTCGGCGACTTGAACCCAGATGACGCGCGCGCCGTCATCAATAAAATCCAGCCATTTATGAAGGTGAGTCGCGCGATCCGCCTGGGGCAACGTCGCAACGCGTGTCTTGACGTGGGTGGCCGCTAAATCAGCGGCCTTTTCAATCCTTCGGTGCGACTCCTTCGTAAGATGCTGCTTTTCGGTCGCGAGCCTCTCGGCGTCTTTGGGGCGATGTAGAATCCGGTTCTGAAAATAATCGTGATCCTCCGCGTTAAGGTGAAGTCTAGCGGAAACTTCGTGTGTCTTCCGATCCGTCGAGAACAAGTACTCATTTTCGACAAGCCGTGCGGTCTCCCCGTCCGTGCTCGCCAAAAAATAATCTCGGATTGCGGCGATGAGGATGGTCGACGTGGCAAGGCGTTGCTGACCGTCATTAACCTCAAGTTTGTTTGCCGGCGATTGGACCACGACGATGGCTCCCAAAAAGTATTCTCGATCCCCCTCATCAATCGCCCGCGCCAAATCTTGGTACAGATCGGTCACATGCTCGTTTTCCCAGGCGTATGAGCGCTGGTGAATTGGAACGTACAGCGTGCGGTCCTTAAGTGCGTGACCGATTGTCTCTCGATCAATCGAAATTTGCTCAAGACTGCTTGGCACTTTACTCCCTCCGTTGCTGCGTGTTGCCGCCTGTTGCTTCGCCCAGTGCCCGAGTCGTCCGTACTCCGCCCCCTTGAGTTTTCTAAACATTCGGGGCGCGGAGAAGGCGACGAAATAATGAGTCCGCCGGGCCAGTATACCGCAACGACTCAGCGAGGAATGATCCGCCGTACATCCTTCAAGAGGACAAAGAGATGCATTGGGTCACTCGGAGACGGGACGAAGTCGAATCGCTGGTAAAAATTCCCGGCCGCCTCCTCTCTTGCATGAGCGGCGAGGGCGCGGGTGCCGGCAACGTCTGCTGCCTGCAACGTGCGCAGCATCGCATCTTTCAAAAGCGCCTTTCGGATCGACTGGCCTTGCCAGCGGCGCTCTATGGCGAGACGCGCCAACAACATGACGGGAACCGGCCAGCGCACAGCTCCGGCTGCTCGCCTTCCTGGATGTACCAGTAGCGGCCGGGCTTCTCGAACGGCGAATTCAGGATCGGTTCTGAGACTTCAAAGCTCAATGTGGCGCTTCCCGCGAATCACAGATTCAAAATTCAAGATTCAAAGTGCAAGATGCAAGAAGAGATCTCGAATTTGAAATCTCGAATCTTGACCTTGGATCGCTTGAGTCTTGAATTTTGGATCTCGAATTTTGCATCGGCTACTCACTGCCCCGGCGAATCTGCTCCAGCTTCGCGAGGAATTCACGCCGCTCTCGGGCTGCCTGGTCGGCTCGCCGCGTCTTCTCGCTTACATAGCGCTCGCCCTGGCGGGCCGAATCACGCAGCGAACGTATCCAGGCGCCGAGTTGCTTTGAAACGCTCTCGGCCCGTGATTTCAAGTTCCCTAATTCACGCTTGAGGCCAGAGAAGACCTCAATCCTTTCCAGCAAGCAAAGCATCGATCTGACCTCTCCGGCTGAGCCACGTGCGATGTAAAGAAACGTGAGCAGCTCCTGGTTGGTGCCTCGCTCAAATCCCTCGGCAATATTGTTCGACACCGATACCGCTGCGCGCTCGATCTGGTCGCGTAGTGAATAGCGCCCGCCGAAGGCCGGCTGCTGCGTGAGAGCATAGATGCTGACGGCTAGCTCAATCCCCGCCTCCCGCACTGGGAGCTGCTCAAACCGCTCGTACTTCATGGCTTTTCAATCCGCAGGAGTTAATGCTTCGTTTTCTGTTTTGAATCTGGAATTTTGAATCAGCTCAGCTTTTCCACCACCATCAACTCGTTACCACGGTCGTCGATCACTTTCACCGCGATTTGCCGGTGCTCGCCAGCTTCGAATGGCGCGCTATTGCTTTGCTTTTTTGGCCTTTTCCGCTTGGAAGCTGTCGATTTTATCACTAAACGGAGAGCACGACTGAACGCTGATAACCGATCGCTGATCGCTGGTAGCTCTTATTGCACTACGGGAAGCTCGATGTAGGAGGGGTAAGCGCGGGAGCGGTAAATGCTCTGTGTCGCCTTTTGATAGTCGGCTTGGGTTGCGAGGAAGATATTGGACACAAACTTCTGTGGGTTGCGGTCAATCAGAGGAAACCAGGTGCTCTGTACCTGCACCATAATTCGGTGACCCTCCAGGAAAGAATGATTCGTCGTATGCAAATCGATGGTGTACGCAATCACTTTGTTTGGAACAATCGGTTCGGGATGGGCGAAGCTATGCCGGAAGCGTCCGCGAAACACCTCGTCTGAAACCATCAACTCGTACCCGCTCATGCTCAAATCTCGGGCGTCGATAGCGGGATAAACGTCGATCAGCTTCACAATCCAGTCGCTGTCCGATCCGGTGGTTGAGGCAAACAGGTGGGCCACGACGTCGCCCGCAATGGTGACGCGCCGCTTGAGCGGCGGTGTTTCCCAACTCACTGTGTCAGGCCGGTTATCCACAAATCGCTGATCCTCAACAAGCCATGTATACCATCGGCTCCCGGGGCCATAGGTTTCCTCGACGGGTCGATGGCGATAGGGAACCGGATTCGCAGGATCGGAAATGTAGCGGTCGCAGGCATCGGAGTCTGATTGGCCGGGCGGGTTAAATGAGAGCCGGCGGTGGCTTCTCATATAAAGTTTGCGATCCTCGATCCCTTGCTGCGGTGGCCAATGGTTATAGGCAATCCACCGATTCGCGCCGGACTGGAACGTGAGCGCCTTGGCGAAGGGCAGGCGGCCTTCACCTTTCAGCCAATAAGCGAACCACGGCGCTTCGACACTTTGGCGAAAGTATTCGCTGGTGTCGCTTCCAAAATCGATCCGTCCGAGCTTCTGACCCGTTCCTTCAGCCCATCCTCCGTGATTCCACGGCCCCGCAACCAGAAAGTTCCAGTGCCGGGTATCGTGCTTTTCCAGAGTTTCGAAGATCTTGACCGGACCGTAAAAGTCTTCCTGATCCCACCAGCCCGCTACGTTCAGGTCTGGCACGGTCACCCGCGTCAAATAATGGGAAACCTCTTGTTCCTTCCAAAAACTGTCGTAGTTGGGATGATTGACAAAATCGTTCCAGGAAGGAACCTGACCGTGAAAATAGAGCCGATTCGCATTTGACAGCGGGCCAAGGTCAAACAGATACCAGTCAAACGTGTCGTAGCGTGAGAACTGAAACAGATTGTTAGTCTTGCCGCGTTCCATCATGGCGGCGTATTCAAAGGCATAGCTCAGGCGAAACGCGCCGTTGTGGTGAAAATCGTCGCCGAGGAACATATCGTCCGGAGAAGCTTGCTCGGAAACCGCTCTAAGCGCCGGATTCGGGTGAATCATGGCCATGGCCGTGAGCCAGCCGCCGTAAGAAACGCCGAACATGCCCACCCGGCCGCTATTGTTCGGGACATGCTTCACCAACCAGGTAATCGTATCGTAAGCGTCGGTGCCCTCGTCGACGCAATTCGGCGCATGGGGCGCGCAAGGCAGCCGCTGCATCACAAATTGGCCTTGCGAGAGATAGCGTCCGCGTATGTCCTGGAAGGCGAATATGTAGCCGTCTCGGGCAAGATCGATGTAGGAAGTGTTGAGGCGTTTCAGGAGCGCAGGATCGTCGTCCAGGCCATAGGGGGATCTTATGAGCAGAATCGGCAGCCGATCCGCTTGCTCTGCCCCAGAGCCGCCGCTGGACGACATGACGGGTGTGAAAACCGAAGTGTGCAGGCGAATGCCGTCGCGCATGGGGACCATGTAGTGCCGGATGCTGAATTGCAATTCCGCATCTGACTGCGCGCGCATCGCTTGAAGAAGTAAGCCCGCAGCGGCTGCGAGAGCGAAGATGATGAACAACGGTTTCCGAGTCACCGCATCTCCGGGAAGAGTAAGCCCACGATTATATCAGAGGGATTTGAGGGTCAACCAAGAAGAGCGTGCCGGACAGCCTCCGGCCGCAGTAGGCGCTTGGAACAGCGGCCCGTTCCCGTCCCAGGGCGTGCGGCGCGCGTGCTGGATATGAATTGCTACGTTGAAACCATGCATCGCGGCGACTGGGACTATGTGGCAGAGCCAGTCAGCCCGCGGGATTTGGCCAAGGCGGTGGAATCAGCGGTTCGAAGATAGACCACATAGTCCGTGGCTGCAGGCTGGCCGCCTGCTGCGCGCACTGAGGCTGCAACCTGGCCGCGATGATACGCGGAGTGGACGATCAGGTGCATCAGGATGCCTTCAATCCAGGTTTTGAACTCCACTCCCTTGGTATTCCGATAGGTAAGGTCGTCCGCCAGCTTTTCAGGCATCAGCGAATCGAGCAAAACAGTCCAGCGTTCGTGCAAGGCATCCACCGCCGAGCGGCAGTCATCGATGGTCGCTGCCGGCCAAGGCTGCGCGTTGGGTGGATTGGGATTATTGAAGCGCGCCAGCCAAAGCTGCTGTGCACCGACAATGTGTCCAAAGATCCTAAGTGCTCCCTCGCCCGGACGGCACCCACCCGGCACCGTGTTCAGGCTTTCCAAAGCCGCGCGATTTGCCCAATAGTCGTAATCAAAAAGTGATTTCAGCAACAGGTTATCTCCGCTTCTCCATCCATGATGGTGTCCGTCCGGCTCGCGGTCATCTGGTTACGAACCCAGTGTATCAACTCGCATCCCCGCTCCGCACTCAATTCTCTGATTCGTACCATACCTCCCGGCTCCCGGTATTCTTAACATGCCTGCTCCGGTGGCAATGATCGTGTTTTGCTGAAACCTGTGTACAATAAAAGGATGAACCGGAGGGAACCAATTTTACTTTTGCTATTCGTTGGAATCGTTGCCGTGAGCGCTTCGTTGCCCGCTGGTGGCAGCCAGCCGGCCAAAACGGCGGCGACGAGTGGCGCGTCCGCAACTCTCGCTACGGCTGCGCCTGTCACTGTGAATGAAGCTGTGTATAACGCGAAGATGCTTGCCATTGCCAATCTTAAGCCACAAACCCGCTGTGGCCAGCCCCACTCTGTTGCGCCTACCAAGACAGAACCGGCACAGAATTCGCGTGCTGAGACGGCGCTGAAGCCGGCGGCGCTTAGCCAGAAGAACGTCGCACTGCGGCCATGCCGGGCGCCGGTCTGGCCAGTCCACGCCGCCTATCCCGATGCAGGCGCTCTGCTTCCTTTCAAGCGGATCGTCGCATACTACGGCAATTTCTATTCGCCACGCATGGGGATTCTTGGCCAGTATCCTCCGGACGAGGTGATCGCCAGGCTCAAAGCGGTTGCGGCCGCATGGGCAAAAGCTGACCCGTCCACGCCTGTGGTGCCCGCCGTGGATTACATCGTGGTCGCCGCACAGGGCCTTCCAGGGCGGGACGGTGAATACCGGATGCGCATGCCTCAGGCTCAAATCGAAAAGGCCGTCAGCATGGCGAGTGAGATTCAGGGTTTACTGTTTTTGGATGTCCAGCCGGGATGGAGCACCGTGCAGGTGGAAGTGCCGCGTCTCGAGCCTTACCTCAAGCTGCCCAACGTGGAGCTTGCCCTCGATCCGGAGTTCGCCTTGGTCGCAGGCAAGCGGCCCGGCGCGTGGAGAGGCACACTGAGCGCGGGAGACATCAACTTTGCCGCGCGATTCCTGGCAAAAATGGTGCAAGAAAACAATCTGCCTCCGAAGATTCTGGTCGTTCACCGTTTCACCGAGCGAATGGTCACAGACTATCGCGCCATCAAACCGCTGCCCCAAGTGGAAATTGTAATGGATATGGACGGGTTCGGATCGCCCGGCCTGAAGGTTGCAGTTTACAAGGATTATATCGGGCGGCAGCCAGTGCAGTTCACCGGATTCAAGCTGTTCTATAAGAACGACGTGAAATGGGGTGGCCGTCTCATGACCCCGGAGCAAGTGTTACTGCTCTCTCCGCAGCCCAGTTTTATCCTGTACCAATGAGCGCCCCGCTAAGAGGATCCCTCACGGAACGGCCGTGAACCAACCAACGGCCTCCTCGCAAAGACTGCGCTCGCTTCTTTGCGGACCTTTGCGACTCTGCGAGAGGCGTTTCGCGTCTCAGCCGGCTCTCTCACAGTTTCCGAACCGGCAAAATCACAAGCGCTTGGTTGCGGTAGGAGCCGGGTGGTGGTAAACCCTTTCGTACAGTTTGGCGTAGGCTGTATTGTAAGCAGCATTTTGGGGTTCCAGGTTTCTGGCCAAAGAGTATTGGCTGAGCGCGGATTCGTATTCTGCGCGCAACTCTTTTTTGCTGGCCCGCCGGCGCCGGCCGCGCTTGGCTGGGCTGGATCCGGCCGCAATGGGCGGAGCCAAGCCGGCCGCGGCTTGCGCCTCATAATCTGAGCCCAGCGCAAAATGCGCCGCCGCATCGTCAGGCGCGATTTGAAGCAGGCCTTGGTAGGCTTGAATGGCCTCCGGGCGCTCGCCCGCCTCAGTCAGCGTCTCGGCAAGTTCGCGGTCGGGGAAATCATCCTTCGGCTGAATCGACTGGGCAAGTTGAAAGACCGCCTTCGCTCCGTCGAAATCATCTTCCCTCCTCAACGTGATGCCGGCAAGCATCAGCATGCTGTAATCGCGTGAAGGATTCTTGCTCGTGGCAAGCTCCTGGTGAATCAACTGAATTCCTGCTCCAGCTTGCCCTTCGGCGCAGAAATAGCGGGCTGCCGCAACAGCTAGAATCACAGGCAACTCGGGTCCAAGCGACGCTTCCGGAGGCTCGGGAATCAATCCGTAACGCCAGAAAACCATCTCCCGGTCAGCCGCCGCCGGCGAATTTGGATTGTAGAGGAAGAGAACCACGCGCACCGTATTCAGTGAGTGACCGGGCCATGCGAGAGGCGGGAAATGAAGCCTGCGTACGTCTTTAAGAGCCGCGGAGCGCAGGGCCGCGATTTCCGTCTCCGAGACCTTGCCCGCCGATGAGGCCGCTTTAGCAGCGGCATCCTCAACGTTTCCAGCTTCATCCACAAAGACGTTCATCGCCACAAAAGCCGGCGCCGCCAGCGTTGCCGGCGGCGCGGTGAAGGATGAGCCTGCCGGAGGATAGACTCTGCGCTGCTCCGTCAATTCCTTGACGGCCTCTGCCGTAAGCGCGGGCGTGAGGGAGGGCACGCCGCCATGAGCCTTCAAATACAGGAGGAGGTCATTGGAGATGTAAGCCGGTGGCCCGTAAGCCTTCAACTGGGAGAACCGGTAAAAGCGCCTTGCCAGCCCGGGCTGATGAAGCTTCATGGCCACGACGGCGTAATGCTTCGCCATTGATGGGTCATGGCTGATTTCCAGCGCGGCCTTAAAATCGCCCTCCGCTTCCGCAGTTTTGCCTTCTTTGTAAAGCACCCATCCCAGCGTATCGAGATAAGCGGCAAATGGCGGGAATTGAGCAGAATACGTTTTTGGAACGTTCAGGGAATCGGCATTTTCCGGGGTGGTTTGATCCACCGCCGAGCGGGCGTCCGGTTCCGCCTCGCTCAAATCAACGCCGGCTTGCGCAAAACCGTAAGCAACATTGTTGAGAGCGACGGGCAGTTTGCTCAACTGGATCGCCTGTTTCATCTCGGCGCGGCCGTCGGCGGTCTTTCCAAGCTTCAGGAGATCAGTTCCCCAAGCTGCGTAGAGGAGGGCGTTGCCGGGACGGATGCGGACGGCCTTCTCGTAAGCCGCAGCCGCGCTCGCCCAGTCGCGCGCATCATCGTAGACCGAGGCTAGGAGCGATTCGGCATTGCCGTCAAGCGGGTTCACCTCGAGTTGCTGATTGAACTCCCCGATGGCGCCGTTCCAGCCGTATCCTGCCATATCGACCAGGCCGAGATTCGTGTGCGCGTAGTCATCATAGGGGTTGATCTCGAGTTGTTTTTGGTAAGCATTCCTCGCATCGTAGAAATTTCCCATCGTGGCATAGGCCCGGCCAAGATCGTTCCATGCCACGTGGCTTTTTGGCTTCTTGGCTACCGCCTTCAGCAGCAGATCCCGCGATAAAAGCGGATTGCCGTGTTTAATGAGCGCCTCATCTGCCGCCGCGACCAGTTCCTTGGCGCTCATTGAAGCGCTGCTCGAAAGGATATTGGCGCTCGCCGGACGCCGAAGAGTGAGCTTCTGGCTTAAATCAGCGTCGATGAGCGACTGGAAATTAGCGAGGCTGAGGCGGGCATCCATCGGGATCTTGAACGCCTTGATTGTCAGGTCGCGCTGGACTTCAAGCCGTGAGTCTTTGTAGGTGTAAGTCGACGAGTAGGCTGCAAATGGCCGATTTACCTGGATGGGCTCGGGAAGGTCCACCCGGTATCCCGCAGGAACAGCCAGATCGAACTTTTCCTCGTATTCCGCAGGCCCGCCAAGCTTGATGTCGTTAGGAAAGGAAGGCGCGCAGCTTCCGGGGCTGGTCGACTTGTTCTGTTGTTCCTCCTCGAGGCGCGCGGTCTGCAACGGCCGGCCCCACTGATTTGGCGCGATGAAATAATGGGGCAGAATCATCTCCTGATTTTTTTGAAGGAGGTCGAAGAAAGCGTCCTTGGTCAGTTCGTAATGAACGCTGAAAGGCTCCGAGAGGTCGTCGGGATCGGAATTGCCTGAGCCGGTAACAGCCGCGCCCGGCACTTGCGCCTGTGCCATGGATTTCAGGATTTTGGATGCGAGGTCTCCGCCCTTTTGCAGGAAAATCTGGCGCATAAAAGCTTCGGTTATCCCGTGAAGCTGAAGCTGCGTGCTCAACGATAGCTTGCCGTTAGGGTCAACGCTGCCGGTGGCCGTTGCGATGAACTGTTGCGGAAAGGGCTCTTCATCCGGGACCTGAACCAGCCGGCTGGTGTTTGCTTCCACCAGCAGCGCGTGTTTTCCTAGCACCGGCGGCGCGAGCACGCCCGGGTCTGCCGTTTCCAGCGTGGCATCAAGCCACAGCGTTTTTCCTGCAAGTGGAACAACGGTCATAACATGGTCAAACTGCCCCGGCATCGGCACAGTTGGTTGCAACCGGCCTCCGACGGCATTCACCAGCGCGGGATGCGATGCAATGCCCACGGCGGCCAGCAGCGTTTGCAGCAAACCCGATTTGTCCTTGCAATCTCCGTAACCGCTGGTCAGAACGCTTTGGGCAGCGTGCGCCTGGTAACCACCGATGCCGAATTCGATGGCCACATAACGCACTTTCTCGGCTACATAAGCGTAGATCGCATCCACTTTTTCTTCCGGCGTCTTCATTCCCGCCGTGAGCTTCTGAGCGAGCGCGGTGATTTGCGGAGTAATCTCCGTGCGGTCGGATTGAAGCTTCAGATACCAGTCTCCAACCTGTTTCCAGTCACTCAGTGTGCTGACGGAAAAGAGAGGCGCTTCGGGAGAAAAATGATATTTTGGCGGCTGCAGGTCGTGGAGCGTCCAAGTGTAAACGCGCCGTCCATTCTCCTTTTTCATTGTGTACGGATAGCATGGGTCCGCTTCAAACGAGAGCTTCCGGCCTTCGGGAACGCTCAGAACAACTGTCTCCGACTTCACGGGATAGGTTCGATCGAGGGACTGTGAGGCCCAGAACTGGCCCGGCATATAAGGCGTGCTCATCGTGGTGGTGTATTGGTATTCGACGGCGTCACCCACCTGCAATTGCGGGGCAACGAGCGCTTTCACCTTGACATCGCTGAAGGTGGGCGCTTCGCGTGTGACGGGCGGGGTCAGATCGAACGCTTTGGAGGGATCGGCCACAATCACAGTGCCGTCGGATTTGACGGTCCGCAAATAGTCGATGCGCAGATCCTCCATCTGGCTGGAGTAGGGAAAATAAACTTCTCCAATCATCTTGAGGCCGATGTTCGTGAGGGCACGAAGGCGGGCGCTCTGAACGATCACGCCCGTGCCGTCGTTATTGAGCTGATAGACGGCTCGAGACTGCTCCACAACGACGTTCCTGGCAGGTGTGGAAGAGGAACTACCAGCAGATTGCTGACCCAGCGCCGGCAAAGCCAAAGAGGCCAGAATGCAAAGGCAAAGCGGGATTCGCGTTGTTTTCATAGGCGCGAAACGGACAGCTTCGATGCTAAATCCCGGCGGGTTGTGTGTCAATCCGGATGTATGGGGATGAGTGGGCCGAATCCTTACGCCATGCGGTACTGATTGCCGGTACACTGCGGAAGAGCTGCAAAAACTGCGAAGATGACGATGAACCATAATCCGGAAGGGCGATGAGCGCCATCCTTCCTGTGATTTACGCCGGTACTTGCCAGCAGATTCAGGCAGAGTGTACAACTGGAGTACGGTGAGAGCCCGCAACTGCCATTCCGGCGCCGTCCTATGGTTGCTCTCTTTAATCGTCCTGGCCTCGGGCGCGAGCGCTCGCGTCAAGCTACCGTTCACTCCCATTCGTTCTTTACACCTTGCAAACGGATTGCACTTGGAAATGGTGCAGGACCGGACAGCTCCCCTTGTGGAAGTTCAGGTGTGGTATCACGTCGGATCAAAGGATGAGCGGCCGGGAATGTATGGCTTCGCCCACCTGTTCGAGCACTTGATGTTTGATGGGACCAGGAATCTGGCGCGCGGCGAGTTTTCCAACTTCATTGTTCGCTCTGGAGGCGAGGATAATGCCTATACCACCACAGACGCCACGGTCTTTTGGGAGAGCATTCCGGCCAATCAATTGCCAGTGGCATTATGGCTGGAGGCAGACCGCATGCGTGACCTCCGCATCACGCCGGGCGCTTTTGAGAAAGAAAGAGACGTGGTCGAGGAAGAACGTCGGCGCCGTTTCGAGAACCAGCCTTACGGCGACATCCTCGCTCCGCTTTATGCCCATGCGTTCACCGTTTCACCTTATCGCCACATGCCGATCGGAAGCGAAACTGACCTCGATCGAGCGTCCCTGGAGGATGTGCGCCGCTTTCATGCAGAATATTACTCGCCCTCAAACGCCACCGTGGTGATCGCCGGAGACTTTGACGAAGGCCAGGCGGCCGCATGGGTGAGGCAGGATTTCGGCGGGCTCGAGCCTTCGCCCAGTCCTATTCCCCGCGATTACCCCGTAGAACCGGAGCAAACGGCGGAGCGGCGAGTGAAGCTTAAGCAGAGTGTAGCGCTTCCCGCATTCGTAGAAGGCTACCACATTCCTGCTGATGGCACTCCTGATGCTTATCCGTTGGAGCTGGCCGCAGAGATTCTATCCGACGGCAACAGCTCGTGGCTCGAGCACGATCTGGTTTATCAGAAGCAGATGGCGTTACTCGTGCAATGTTCTGCTGATTTGTCGGAACTTCCCAACCTCTTCGTGATTACGGCGATTGCGAACCCGGGCTATACGTTGGAGGACCTGGAGGCAGAAACACACGCAATACTGGCTCGGTTAAAAGAGGGAAACCTCGGCCCGGTTGCGCTCGGACGAGCGAAGAACGAAGCCCTGCGGGATTACCTCATGAGCCGCCAGAGCCCGCACGGCGAGGCTGAAACGCTCGGCTACGATACGGTCATCCTGAAAGATCCGGCGCTATACAATACGGAGACCGACCGGCTGCTGCGAGTGACTCCGGCAGAAATCGCAGGCGTGGCGCGAAAATATCTGACGGCCGCGAATCGGACGCTGGTGGAAGTTTATCCAGGCGGGCAAACCATTTTAACGCAGACGCGGACGAAACCAGGACCCGGCAAGGGTATCAACTGAAGACCAACTTGATGCGAAAAGCTATTGTGGCCTTGCTCATTGCCTGCACGTCGGTGGCTGGGTCTGCCCAACTCTGGTCGCGCCAGTTTCCACCCACCGCACTGCCCCCCTTGAAATTCTCCCTTCCCCAGCCTTCACTTCGGGTGCTTGCCAACGGTTTGAAGGTCGTAACCCTCGATCGGCCGCAACTTCCCATGGTAACTCTTGAGCTCGCCATCATGACGGGCTCGAGCGGCGATCCTCGCGGCCTGCCGGGACTGGCGCAGTTTGTGGCTTCAATGTTGGTGGAAGGCGCCCGAAAGCAGAGTGCCATGCAAATTGCTTCTGCAATCGACGACGCAGGCGGATTGCTTGATACCGAAGCAGACTGGGATGACTCGTATGCCGAAATCGAGATTCCGAGCGCGTCCACCGAGACGGCCCTCCGGCTCCTCGCCGGAATAACCATGCATCCGACCTTCCCGGCCGATCAAGTTGAGCTCATGCGACGTGACACGCTTTCGGCGCTCGAAGTTCTTCGTCAGGATCCAAATTATCTTGCCGACGAGGTGTTTGAGGAAGCCACCCTGGGTGGAACTCCTTATGGCCACCCGGCGGACGGCGTAGCGGATTCGATCCGGCGCATCTCACGCTCCGACCTTGAGCGATTCTACGCCCGCTATTATCGCCCCTCCAATGCGGTGTTACTGGTGGTCGGAGACATGCGGCCCGAGCGCGTCTTCTCCTGGGCCCGGAGGAATTTCGGAAGCTGGAAGGAGAAGAACCATCTTCCGCCATCGCCAGCGGCTGCGCCGCCATCGCTTCCCAAACGCCAGGTGGTTGCGGTGGACGATCCGCACGCGGCCCAATCCGTCATCCGCATCGGCAATCGCGTCGTGGGACGGTCGGACCCGGACTATCTTGTGCTATCGGTTGCCAATCAAATACTGGGCGGACCGGCAGAAAATCTGCTCTTCAGCGCTCTACGAAGCCGGCGCGGTCTTGCTTACGGGGCGTCCAGCGTTCTCGATTGCCACCAGGAAGCCGGCGTTTGGGAAGCTAAAACGTCCACTCGCCCTGATCACACCGTTGAAGCTATCCAGTTGACGCTCGATCAAATGAGCCAACTTCGCGGGCGCGCTGTCAAGAGATGGGATCTGCAAACGACGGAAAATTACCTGAGCGGCCACATGCCGTTGCGCTTCGTCACCAACGATCAAATTGCGAACCGGCTGTTGGATTTGTTCGTTTATAGCCTTCCGCTCGATTACTGGAGCGAGTTTCCGGAAAAAATGCGGAGCCTGCGCGTGAGCCAGGTGCGCGCCGCGGCTCGCCGGTACTTGAACCCGCGGGACACCGTGATTGTCGTCGTAGGCAACATCCAAAGCTTCGAGGATAGCTTGAAGCGATTTGGCCCCAGCCGCATCATCCCCGTCGAGGACGTAGACCTCACTTCAGAAACTCTCGCGCGCGGCACTCCCGCCGCGCGCGGTCACTGAAGGGTGGACGTCAGAGATCGACCTTGACAGAAGGCGCGCGGGCGGCGAAAATCCCTTGCAGTGCCCGAGCAGGCTGCCGCTTTTCGAGGGATCTGCTAGATAAGGAATACTGGAGGAGATTATGAAACGTTTTGCACCGGTTCTGACTGCCATCCTGTCATTGATGTTTGTGCTCGCCGTGGCGACCGCGCCCGCCTCGGCTGCGAAAGGGAACGAAATGAGTGGCACGTGGAAATGCATCGCCCATGGCGGAAGCCAGGGAGATACTCCATTCACGCTTTATCTCCAGCAGAACGGAAGCACAGTGACAGGCTCGGTGTCCTCCAGCCTGGGCGACGCGCCGATCACCTCCGCCTCGTTCAAGCAGAATGTCCTCCAGATTGAGATTGACGGTGACGGCAACAGTTATCAGTTAAAGGCGAAATACTCACAAGGCGCGCTGAGCGGAGACTGGAGCAATACTGAAGGCGAAAAAGGGAATTGGACGGGAAAGAAAGAAAGCGGCGAGTCTCATTGACGCCGGGCCGTACCACCTCTTCGGACCCCCGGGATCCATGAGACATCGCGCGTTGATTTTCGGATTGATTGTTGTCGCAACCTTTTCTCCAGGAGCGCTCAGGGCTGCTGGAAACCCCGTTCTGATCCACGGCGTTTTGCTTGGTCCTTCTGGCCGTCCGGCATCGAGCTCTAACGTCCAACTCAAGACGCTTCGCGGCGCGACCATCGCGGCCGTCAAGCCGGACGGCTTCGGCCGATTTACTCTAAGCGCTCCGTCCCCCGGCATTTTCAGGCTGGTCATTGCCTCTTCCCGAGCGAAGCGGATCGGCGAACAAACGATTCGGCTGCCCGCGGCGCATTCCATTTCGCTTTCCATCCATCTCGAGCCTTCCGGCGCAGGCTTCGTCGTCCACGTTGCTGCCTTGGATTCAGTTTCTTCATCTCAGGCTTCAAACGCCGAAGTAGCCACCGAGGGCGGGGAACTGAGCAGCAGGCAGGTTTCCAGCCTCCCCTTAAACGGCCGGGACTTCAGCCAGCTTCTCCATCTCGTGGCAGGGACCATGACGGATACAAACGGCGCTGCTGACTTCACCCAGCAGTTCGCCGTGAATGGACAGCGCGGAACGACTGCGGTATTTGCCACAGACGGCGTTTACACTTCCGATCCGGAAATGGGCGGCGCAGCGCTCGATAATTTCAACGTGGATGCGATAGAGGAGGTTCGCTCGGAAACGGGAGTTCTGCCTGCGGAAATTGGCGCTGGGGCGGCATCCTATACTGATGTCATCACCAAGCGCGGCACGGCGGAAGAGCATGGTGACATTTTCGAGTTTGTGCGCAATTCAGCCTTCGACGCTCGCAACTTCTTTGACCGCAGAACTCTGGTGAGTCCCGGACGGCTGCCTCAGTTCGAACGTAACGAATTTGGTTTAACGAACGGCGGGCCACTCGTTATTCCTGGCCTCTACAATGGTCGCGACAAAACGTGGTACTTCGGAGAATATCAGGGATTCCGGCAGCTTCAGGGCACAACCCAGGTGGTTTCCGTCCCCACGGCTGCCGAGCGGATGGGAGTGGATACGACGGCGTTTCCTGGCGATACCCTAGTCGTGCCTGTCAGTCCCTTCATCCGGCCGGTGCTCGCGCGGTATCCAGAGCCCAATGACCCCTCCGGGCCATTCGGCTTGCGAACGTATGCAGCCTCGGCTCCCGTTGTGACGAACAGCGACCAGTTTTCCCTACGCGTGGACCACCGCGCTTCCGATAAGTCGTATTTCTTCGGACGCTTCACTCTCGATAATATCAGTGGCCCGCTGACGAATCCCGACCAGTCCGTCATCGATCCAAGCTTTGCGATTGATTTTTCCGACCACGAGCGCAACGTGGCTTTCGGTAACACTCGCATCCTGTCACCGCATCTCACGATGCAAACCCGCCTGGGGTTTATCCGCGCCACGCCGGATTACCCAACATTGAACACTACGCAACCCGCGCTCGATTTCGGTGACGGCCTCTACGAGCCTTTTAACGCACCGGCCGGCTCAGTGATGGGCGAGTTCGGGAATCTTTACCAGTTTCGCCAGGACTGGACGGAAATACACGGCTCGCACACGTTCAAGTTTGGAGGCCAGTTCCGCTGGAACGTCGATGCAACGGTTTATGGCATTTCACCGAATGGCCAGTTCCAGTTCGGCGGCGGCACAGCCTACGCGACCGTACCCATCGAGTCTGGCAGCGGCAAGCACAACATCGCTGTCGGACAGCCCTTGCCGGACGCATTGAGCGGTTTCCTTTCCGGCACGCCCTATTCTTATACATCCGCCGTGGCTTATCCCATCTTCCCGCAAGGATCGCACATTGGCGAGAGCGCCATCCGCCGCCAGGCTTACGATCTGTATTTTCAGGACTCATGGAAAGCCACTCGCCATCTCATGGTTGATTACGGATTGCGCTACGAGGTGGAAACACCCATTTACGAGATCCACGACCTCACGTCGGAATCCGTTTGGCTCGGTTCGAACGGCCAGGAAACCGTGCCCTGGGCTCCCGGCGCACGAGAGGAGATGCTATTCAATCCCCGCCCGGCCTATCCTACGGATTGGAACGGCTGGGGCCCCCGGCTTAACCTGACGTTTCGCGCGTCGAAACGAACGATGTTGCACGCCGGAGGAGGCATGGTCACGATCTTGACGAATCTCTGGCAAGATAACTTTCTCACGGGCGGCATGCCGATTGTTCTGACCCCTTACATCACCGCTGCGCCCGGCGCTCCCGTTCCGTTCGAGAACACTGCCATACCGCTGAACCTTCCGCCGATTTATACTCCACAAGGCCAGCCGGTGTTCGGTCCCGGAGGTTCGGAGGCAGTGCCCGCAAATACCGTCATGGACGTAGCGAGGTTCGAGCAGGACCTGGCCAGCGCGACGCCGGGCGGCCAACCGCACCCGCTCTCGGTCAACTCGATGGCACGCAATTTCCGCAACGGCGACATTGCAACTTATAGCGCCGGTATCGAGCACCAGTTCTCCGATTTCACCCTCGATGCGGATTATGTCGCAACGATGGGCATCCACTTGCCTCGGGTTGAGTTTCCCAACGCCTACGGCGGCGCCTCACCCGCTTGGGCGCCATTTACGACATTTAATCCATCGGGCGAGGCGGTGGGCGGTTACGGGCCTGAAAGCGTGCTGACCAACGGCTCGCATTCCACTTATCATTCTCTTCAGGCTTCGCTCTCCAAGACTTCGGCGCGCGCGGGGCTGGGATTTCAGGTGAGTTATACCTATTCGAAGGCGCTCGATGATACCAGTTCCGTACTGGGCGGTTTTTCGAGCCCAACCCTTGGAACGATCTTGCAGGCCTTTCCTCAAGATCCACGCAACCCCGGAGCGGAGAAGGGACCCTCTGACTTCGATCTGGCCCAAGTACTGTCTTTCAGCCTGATCCAGCGGCTTCCATTTCAGCGGATAGGTTTCCTCCGCTCGCTGGGCGCGCCAGTGACAACCGGATGGGAGGTCCTCAGTGTTTCTTCCTTTACGAGCGGAGCGCCCTTCAGTGTGTTCTCCGGCATTCAGCAAACGGGCGCAGGCACATCGAACGCTGACCGCCCGGACGAAGTGACGCGTCCGGTGTTTTCGACCAGCGGAACGGTTCGCGAGGACTATTTCGGACGCGGCGCCAACAATGCTTCTTACTTTCGAATTCCCATTGACGTGCCTGGAGGGACCGGACCGAATGACGGACGGTTCGGTACGCTCGGACGCAACACGTTCTGGGGCCCAGGATATGCGGAATTTGACGGTGCGGTGATTAAGGATACCCCGCTCGGGCGTCGCGCCGGGCATGAAGCGGTAACTCTCGAATTCCGGGCGGAATTCTTCAACGTTTTCAACACGGTCAATTTCGCGAATCCTGCCAACATCGTGCAAGGAAGCGGGTTTGGCTATATCAATCACACTTCGGGCCCGTCAAGACAATTGCAGTTTTCGCTCAAGCTCATCTACTAAAGACCGGGAGGTCCGCTGATGAGGCGTCGAGAATTCCTTGTGGCCTCTGCCGCGCCGCTATGGCTTTCGGCTCCAGCGAGGCCCGCAGCGGTAAAGGCAGACGAGCCTTGGTACGCGACGATGCGCCGGTGCGGCCAGATCAATTTCAATGAGCGCGACCCGCTCACGATGGTGCCGGCGGAATGGATGGACTACTGGGCGTCACTCAAAGTCAATGCGGTGCTGCTGAACGGAGGGGGCATCGTTGCCTTTTATCCCACCGAGGTGCCCTACCAGCACCGCAGCGAATTTCTGGGCTCACGCGATTTGTTCGGAGAGATGTCGGCGGCGGCGCGCGAGCGGGGCCTTCGCGTGGTGGCGCGCATGGACTGCAATTACGCTTACGAGGAAGCTCTGCTTGCTCATCCGGAGTGGTTCGAACGAAACCAGGACGGTTCGCCCAGAAAAGAGCCGGAATGTCCCTGGCTCTACAAAACGTGCATGTTCAGCGCTTATTTCACGGAACAGATGCCGGCGATTTATCGGGAAATCAACATACGCTATCGCCCGGATGGTTTCTTCACGAACGGCTGGCCCAGCACCGGCGAGCTGAGCGTTTGCTACTGCCCCGATTGCATGAAGATTTACCGTGATACGACAGGAGGCGTTCCACCGCTCTTCACAGACGCGCGTAGCGCGATTTACCGCAAATACTACGCGACCTACATGGATCGTATTGCGCAGGTTTGGCGCCTTTGGGAGCAAGTCGTGCGCGAGAACAACCCGCAGAGCGTTTACGTTGGCAATCTCGGCGGCGGTTTGGCCACCGTGAAAGACCTGGCGCGGTTTGGAAAAATAGCGGCGTGGTTCAACGCCGACCATCAGGGGCGTAACCCGGACACGCCGCTTTGGAGTTGCGCGCAGCAGGGCCGAGTGGCTCGAAGCGTTATGGAGGGGCGAACGGTGACGAACGTCATCGGGGCGTATGCCACCGGACAGCCTGTCTGGCGCCACGCCAGCAAACCGCCGGCAGAAGCCACCCTGTGGATGGCGGAGGCGGCAGCGAGCGGCATGGTGCCGTGGTATCACTGGCTGGGCGGCTCGCCGCTCGATCGGCGCTGGCGCCAGACGGGTCGAGTGTTCTACAACTGGCTGGCGGCCAACGAAGACCATTTCCGCAACCGGCGCTCGATGGCTGAAATCGCAGTACTGTATCCACAGAGTACGATCTCCTTTTACCGCACGGATGGCACGCCGATTCGAAAGATCGGCGAAGAGCGGATCAATTCCACGGATTACGTTCAAGGGCTTTATGAAGCGCTCCTTGAGGGACGGTTCCTTTTTGACATGATTCACCAGGAAAAGCTCTCGCTCTCAGCCCTTCAGCCCTATCGTGCTCTGCTGGTTGCGAACGCCGCCTATCTACGTGACAGCGAGTGCGAAACCATCCGGCAGTACGTGCGGTCCGGCGGTTCGCTGCTCGCTACGTTTGAAACCTCCCGCTATAACGAATGGGGGGAGTTGCGCGGCGACTTTGAATTGCAAGACCTGTTCGGGGTGAGCGTCGCCGGCAACGTCGCAGGGCCTCACAACAACAGCTACATGCGCATCGAGCGCTCGCATCCCGTTCTCAGCGGCTTCACGGGAACGGAAATCCTTCCGGCGCCCCAGTTTCGTGTTCCTGTGAGTCACGTGGCGCCGGATTCGCTCGTCTTGAACTTTATTCCCCCCTATCCCGTCTTTCCGCCGGAGATGGTTTACCCTCGGATCGCGCGCACCGAAGAGCCTTCAGCGGTATTCCGCGAGTCCGGCAAGGGGCGAGTGGCTTATTTCCCGGGCGATCTCTGCCGGACGTCGTGGACTTCCGGGAATACGGATTTGAACCGTCTGTTACGCAACGCGATTGGCTGGCTGGTTTCGAGAGCAGAGGCTCCTGCAACGGTCAAGGGGCCCGGCATGATCGAGCTGTTCGCTTGGGAGACAGAGCCGGGCTTCGCTCTGCACATCCTGAATTATACGAACCCGCGTATGACCCGGCCGTCACTGCGCCGATTCTACCCAGCGGGCCCTTTCGATGTTACCTTCCGTTTGCCGGCGGGGGCGAGCGTCCGTCAGGCCCGCGCGCTCCGCTCCGGGCGAACGCTGTCGTTTCACACCAGCGGCGCGGCGCTCAGGATGCAAACGCCCACTGTGAATGACTACGAAGTGATTGCACTGACGTGATGAGCCAGGAGAGGAACATGCAGAATAAAGTTTTGGTGCTGCAACACGCTGAGCCTGAAGAGCCGGGTCTGATCTCGGAGGCTTTGAACTCCGCTGGGTATTCCATTGAAACGGTTCAAAGCTTTCGAAGCCACGTCGTGCCTGGGAATTTGACGGGCATTGCGGGCGTTGTAGTGATGGGCGGGCCGATGGGCGTAAACGAAACTGACCGCTTTCCGTTCTTGCGTGACGAAATGCGCCTGATCGAAGCTGCATTGCGAGAGGAGAAGCCGGTGCTCGGCGTCTGTCTCGGCAGCCAGTTGCTGGCCGCTGTATTGGGCTCGTCCGTTACGAAAGGCGCACAGAAGGAGATCGGATGGTTTCGTGTGGAGCTGGCAGAACCAGCGCAGAACGACCAACTGCTGGGTGGAATTCCGCCGGCCTTCGTCGCATGCCACTGGCATGGCGATATCTTCCCCTTGCCGGCCGGAGCAGTGAACCTTGCTTCGTCCGAGCGCACGCGCGTGCAGGCGTTTAGGCACGGGCGCAACGCCTATGGCTTCCTTTTTCACATGGAAGTGACGATCGAGAGCCTGAAGGGCATGGTCAAAACCTTCGGCTCCGAATTGGAGGAAGCGGGTGTGAGCGGCAAAGAGATTCTCCGCCAAGCCTCCGAGTACGTCTCACCACTCCAGGATATCGGCCGCCGCGCCTTCGCTGAGTGGGCCGCCTTGCTTTAGTCTAAGAAGAACACCTTCAATTCAAACCTTACGGAAACGGGACGACGGCTGTCGCTTGATTCGAATCCGCGCTTTGCACCCCGCTGGAGTTGACCGCGGTCGCCACGTAATAGTAGGTTTGCCCGGCTTCGACCGTGGTGTCTGTGTACGTCGTGCCGGATGTTGGAGACGAGTTCAACAAGGTGTAGGGACCGCCGGAAGCCGTCCCGCGATAGACATCGTAGCCCGTGATCCCCGAGGACGTGCTGGCGCTCCAGGTGAGGGCGACCGAATGTTGGTTGACGCCAGCGGCTGAAAGTGACACTGAAGCCGGGGAATTCGCGGCACTGCTCACCACGGAGAGCGCGCCGGTAACGTTTCCCGTAGAGCTTGGATCGAACGTTACGCTGAAGCTGGCCGTCTGCTCGGCAGACAACGTGACGGGCAGCGAGGGCTCGGCAAGGCTGAATCCAGCACCCGTGATCGTAGCGGTCGAGAGTGTCACGCTGCCGGTCCCGCTGTTGGTAGCCACAACGGGAAGAACGCTCTTGCTGCCCAGCGTCACATCGCCAAAGCTTAGTGTGGCCGGAGCGACGGTGAGAGTGCCTGAGGCTGCCGCCGCCGTAGCCTGCGTGCGGAAGGCGACCATCTGTATGACCCAGTCGTTGGCGGCGCTGAGCGGTGCGCTGGCGCTGTAACTGCCCGTGGCGGTCACCGTACGGTCTTCGATAATGTCCCCTTGCGGCAAGGTAATCATTCTCCGGGTGAAGCCGCTTCCCGGTCCTGTCGTGGTGGTGCGTGTGGTGTTGGCCCCAAAGATCAGATCGGAAGCATTGGTGGTGGTGACAGAGCTAGTCGCACTGGCCTTGCTATAGCCAGTCCCTGCCGCCACTACGTCCACCGGGTTGCTTGTACTGGCGCCGCTGTACTCCAGAACCCTGACGTCCGGAACCGACGCATTCGCTGCGAAGGTTACGGTAACTGCGTTGGCAAATGCTGCTGACGCAACAATGCTCTTGGCGTAATAAACCACCTGCGTCAGCTCTGAGGTGATTTGTGTTGGCCCTACGGCCTTGGTGTAAACGTTGCCGCTTGCGTCCGTAACCGACGCTACGCTGTTGCTGGTGCCGTTCCAGCCCACGACGACCACGTTAAGATCACCGGCGGACTGTGCTTGTTCGAAAGGTACCGTAATGGCGATTGCCTGGGTGGAAGCAGCATAATTCGCCTGGACGAAAGTGATGGCTGCGGAAGCAGACTGGACAAAAAGCAGGTCGAAACTTGCGGCGCCAACGATCAGTGCTGCGAGGAATAGAACGAAACGCGCGAACGGAGAATGAATGGTTTCGCGGGTCGGGGAAGAATAGGAACTCCGCTTTATGCTTTGCATCGTGAACTCTCCCAATCAGAATTTCGGGCTCCAACTGGAGCCGCGTGCGAATTCTCGACCAGAAGTGTTCACCGGAAGATTCAGCCGCGCTCATTGCTCAATAAACGACGACTCCGTTATCGAGCAAAGGCTGAAACGTCCGTTGCGATTTGTTTCCCTCCCCGTCGGCCAAGATCCTTCGCTCAGGGCACGCCTGGAAGGCTCGGGTTTCCGAGACCTCCCTGCGCGCTTCTGAACAACCGGAACGTATGCTTCTGGCCGAACGTCAGACATTTTATCGCAAAACGTCGCGTCCAAATATTAATTTTCTCTGATGGGCAGCAAGCCGCAAACTCACTTTGCTGCGCTTCCGACAGGACCGTGATAAGCTTGGCATTCTCTATCGATCACCGGAGAGCGGCCAATGACTGCACTGGACTCCTTGCTCGACGCACTCAAAGCGGCTCGCGCGGTGGATTTAAGCCAGCCGCTTGAAGAACACATGCCGCATTACCCGACGCATTCCAAATTCTTTCATACGCTGTGGAGTTCCTATAATTACGGTGACCGGTCACTCACGTACCAACTGCTGATGAACGAGCACAGCGGAACACACGTGGACGCGCCTGCACACTTCATCAGTGAGGCCAAGCCAGCGGCGCACGTCACGATTGACGAAGTGCCGATCAACCGGCTCATCGCGCGTGGCGCCCGTCTCGATTGCCGCGAGTTCCGGGAAGGCGAGTTGGTGCCCGCCTCGTTCATCGAAAGTTGGGAGCAAACCCACGGCGCGCTTCAGGCGGGCGATGTGGCGCTTTTCAATTTCGCTTGGGATGCTCGTTGGTCTTTACGCCCGCACAACGCTGCGTACGTGTCCGATTGGCCCGGCGTGAGCATGGGAGCTGCCGGGACGCTGATCGCCCGAAACGTAGCGGCCATTGGCGTGGACACGCTCTCTCCGGATCCGCCCCGCTCGCTTCGCGAAAATCCCATTCACCCCGTCCTCCTCGAGCAGCGCGTGCTGATTGTTGAGAATCTGTGCGGCCTCAGTCGTCTTCCCGACTGGTTCATTTTTGTGGCGCTGCCTCTCAAAATACGTGCGGGGTCCGGTTCGCCCGTCCGTGCGATGGCGTTAGTGCCGAGTCCTCAAAGCCCGTAATAAGACCGGTACCAGTCCACAAATCGGCCAACTCCCACGGCTAGCGGAGTGGAGGGTCTGAATCCAATATCGCGGGTGAGGTCACTGATGTCTGCGGAGGTGGCTGGCACATCACCCGGCTGCATTTCCAGGAGATTCACCTGCGCCTTTTTGCCGAGCTTCGCTTCAAGCGTCTTAATGAGCTCGTTGAGGTCCACGGGTTGACTGTTGCCGACGTTGTAGAGCCGGTACGGCGCAGAGCTCGACGCGCTGTCTGGCTGGTCCGAGCGCCAATCGAGATTTGGTTCCGCAGGACGAAGCATCACGCGCGCCACAGCCTCGGTGGCGTCGTCGATATAGGTGAAGTCACGCAGCATAACGCCGCAATTAAAAACGTCGATCGGTCGGCCTTCCAGGATGGCGCGCGTGAAGAGAAACAACGCCATATCCGGCCGTCCCCACGGGCCATACACGGTGAAAAATCGCAGGCCGGTTGCCGGGAAGCGGTAGAGGTGAGCGTACGCATGCGCCATGGCTTCGTTCGCCTTCTTGGTGGCCGCATACAGGCTGATCGGGTGGTCGGCCGGTTGGTGCGGCGAAAAAGGCATGCGAGTATTCGCTCCGTAAACCGAGCTTGACGAAGCGAAGACCAGGTGCTTGATGCCGCCGCGACGACAGCCCTCCAGGAGATGAGCGAATCCAGCCAGGTTCGAATCGACATAAGCGTAGGGGTCAGAAATCGAATAGCGCACGCCCGCCTGCGCCGCGAGATGGACCACGTAATCGAATTGATGCTGTTTGAATAAGCTCTCCGTGCCCTCGCGAGAGGCGAGGTCGGCTTTGAGAAACTCGAAGCCTGTTTGAGAGATCAGTTGCGCCAGGCGCGCTTGTTTCAGTGAGACGTCGTAATAGGCATTCAAATTGTCCAATCCCACCACACGATAGCGCTCTTCCAAGAGCCGGCGGGCCACGTGAAACCCGATGAAGCCGGCACAACCGGTCACGAGAATGCTTCGCGTCCTGGACGCTCTCATCCGCTCACCGATGCGATGCCTTCGAGAGGCAACGAGTATATCATGCGCGAAATGTGGCCCCGCCGCCGTGTGCCCGTGGTGGATTCTGATAAAATAACTGAACGGGCTGCGGTTGCCGGAAGTTAACCGCCTGCAGAACGGGAAGAGCATGGAACTCTTCTTCAATCTTCTTTGGCTGCTGGTCGCCCTGGCTAGCCTTGCGCGCTGGCGACGCGTTTTTCGCTTTCGTCGCGGAGCGCGCGATTTGGTCCAAGCCGCCTTTCCTTCCATTGCTCTCGTCTGCGCGCTCGCTATTCTTTTTCCCACCATTTCGGTGAGCGACAATCTCCATCCGGGTCTATTCGTATCAGAGGACGGCGGCGGGTCCCGGCGTGCCAGAGCCGCGGCCGCCGGTACGAGTCGTGGGTTGTTAAGCCATCCCCATCACTCCGCGCCTCCGGCTCTTCTCCCGAGCCTGGCGTTGCCGGTTCGCCAGGCATTGATTGTCGCGCGGCTTCGCATCGCGAGTTCCCCCTGCCACTCAACCATTCTGGCTCGGTCTGTGCTATGCCGGGCTCCTCCCACGCTTTAGGATCAGCCTCATCTTTTCAGATTGTGCTGCGATTGAGCGCAGCCTGCACCTGTAAGGATCGCGGTGCGGGCCTGCTGCGCCCTCGCGTGCTGTGCTCGCATTTCAGAGACGCAGAGTTGCCAAAGCACGCGTGAAACCGTAGCCGCTGCACTCTCTACGAAACGAATGCGGCCGGCGCGCTTCTCCAGGAGATTGCCGGCAGGCGCCACTGACCTAGGCACAACTCGGCGGCGATGATCTAACCGCCGCTGCGCACTTGAAGCTGGCCGCGGGACGCGAGGTGATTCAATGATGAACCGCTCCTTTATTGCTATAGCGTGCGGACTTATCGCGTGCCTGTTGCTGGCGGGCTGCCAAAAGAAATTCGATCCAGCCTCCGGCGCGCCACCGCATCCGCAGGTGATCAACGTGGGCAACGGAAATGTGATTACGGTAGCGCATCCCGAGTATTATCCGCTGGCCGTTGCGGGGGAGATCCGAGCGCCGCACCGGCTCAGCGTCACCGGATCCGTCTTTCCCGACATCAATCGTGAGATTCCGGTGATCTCACTGGCCAGCGGCCGCGTGGTCGCCAATTACGTGACGCTCGATCAAGACGTAAAAAAAGGCGAGTTGATGATGAAGGTGGAAAGCCCTGACGTCACCAACGCCTTCGATGCGTATTTGAAGGCCGTAAATGACGAGTCGCTTGCCCATAGGGCGTACGTGCGGGCGAAGAATCTTTACGGCCACGGCGCCATCTCTGAGGCCATGCTGGAGCAGGCTCAGGACGCGGAAGGCGATGCCAAGGCGGATCTCGATGCGGCGAACCGGCAGCTCGACACGCTGGGCGTCGACAAGAACCATCCCTCGGACATTGTCAATGTCTATGCGCCGATCTCCGGCGTCATCGTGGCGCAAAACGTCACCGAGGCCGCTGCCGCAGGCGTAACGTATTCGGGTTCGTCGACTGCTTTTACGATTGCCGACCTGTCGCATGTGTGGATCATCTGCGACGTCTACGAGAACGATTTGCCGAAAGTGCATCTTGGCCAGGAAGCGCGAATCAACGTCACGGGTTATCCGGGGAAAGTAGTGGTTGGCCGCGTGAGCGACATCGGGCCGGTGCTCGATCCGACGATCCGCACCGGCAAGGTTCGCATCGACGTTCCCAACTCCGGCATTTTGCGCTTGGGCATGTTCGTGACGGCGACGCTGATCGGGCGGAGGAACGAAGTCCACGCCACGGTGCCTGCTGACGCCATCCTCCACCTGCACGATGAGGACTGGGTCTTCGTGCCCGCAGGCGGCAATCACTTTCGCCGTGTTGCGGTTGAAGCGGGGAACATGCTTCCGGGCAATCAACAAGAGATACTCCAGGGGATAACGCCGGGCCAGAAAGTGGTGAAGAGCGTTCTCGAGCTGGAAGCCACGCTGGAGGCGCAATGATCAGACGGCTTGTCGATTTCGCGCTCCAGAACAAATTCCTGGTGTTGGCATTCGGCGTTTTGCTGTTCGCCTGGGGCATCGTATCTTTCGAGCGGCTGCCGGTTGAGGCCTATCCCGACGTAGCCAACAACTACGTCGACATCATCGCCCAGTGGCCGGGCATTTCTGCCGAGCAAATTGAGCAGCAGGTGACGATCCCGATCGAGACCGTCATGAACGGCGTGCCGGGAGTGGCGCATGTCCGCTCGTGGTCGCTCTTCGGACTCTCGACGGTGGAGTTGGACTTCGGCGACCAGACCACCGATTTCCAAAACCGCGAACGTGTCATGGAACGGCTTTCGCAGATAAGCTTGCCACCGGGGGTTGCGCCGCAAATGGGAACCGATTGGAGCCCGGTTGGCCAGATCTACTTTTACATTTTGCGCAGCACCAACCCCGAATATGACGTCATGAACCTGAAGTCACTCGAAACCTGGGTAGTGGAAAAGAATCTGAAATCCGTTCCTGGCATCGTGGATACGAACCCTTTTGGCGGCCCCACGCGTGAATATCAGGTGTGGCTGGACCCCAACAAGCTCGTCGATTACGGCCTCAGTCTCGCTCAAGTAGAGTCGGCGCTGGCTGACAACAACGTGAACGGGGGCGGCAGCTTCATTCAGGAGGGTGAGCAGCAGGTGAACGTCCGCGAAGTCGGCCTGGTGCGCAACATCCAGGACATCGGCAACGCCGTCGTGACCGCGAAGGGTGGAACGCCGATTCGGATCAAAGACCTGGGTGTAGTCGCGCAGGGCCCTATGATCCGTCTGGGCCAGTTTGGCGACACCTACCATAACGCAAACGGACAACTCATCAACAGCGACGATGTGGTTTCCGGCATTCTTTGCCTGCTCAAGGGCGCCAATGCGCAGCCGGTCCTGGAGGGCGTGCACAAGATGGTGCACGAGCTAAACACTCAGATTCTGCCCAAGGGTGTCACGATCCACCCCTTCATCGACCGCAGCGATCTGCTCCACTTTACCCTGCATACCGTACTTCACAACCTGAGCGCAGGCATCATTCTCGTGGTGGTGGTCTTGCTTTTGCTCTTGGGTAATGTTCGTGGTGCGCTGATTGTGGCGGTCACCATTCCCTTTTCGCTGTTGTTCGCCGCCATATGCCTGGACCTGAAACACATTCCGGCAAATCTGATTTCTATTGGCGCGCTCGATTTCGGGATGGTCGTGGACGGCGCGGTGGTCATGGTGGAAAACATCGTCCGCCATCTGGCGCGGCAGGAAGAGAATGGGCGGCCTATGCAGCAGCGCATCACGGAGGCTGCGCACGAGGTGCAGCGGCCAGTCTTTTATGCCATTGCGATCATCATCACGGCGTACCTGCCCATTTTCACACTGCAGGCCGTGGAAGGCCGAATCTTTCATCCGATGGCGTGGACCGTGGCGTTCGCGTTGCTGGGCGCGCTGTTCTTTTCCATCATCCTCGCCCCGGTACTTTCCAGCTTCGCTTTCAGTAAAGGCGCACGAGAATGGAAAAACCCGGTCATGCAATATCTCCGCGAGCATTACCGGAGGCGCGTCCGCTGGACCATCCATCATCACGGCTTCACCATCGGGGCAGGTGTCATAAGCCTGATCCTGGGCATCTTTCTGGCGACGAGCGGCGTCATAGGCTCGGAATTCATGCCTCACCTCGATGAAGGGGCGCTCTGGGTGCGCGGCGATATGGACCAGAGCGTAGGGCCAACGGAGAGCATCACCTTGGCCAATCAAGCAAGGCTTATCCTCTGCTCGTTCCCTGAGACGACGGAGTGCACCAGCCAGACGGGGCGTCCCGATGATGGAACCGACCATACGGGCTTTTTTAACACCGAGTATTTTGTCGGCTTGAAACCCGTAAGGGATTGGCGACCAATTTTTCACGGCGACAAGAACCATTTGATCGCCGCCATGAGCTATCAGTTAAAAAAGGAGTTTCCTACAGTGATCTGGGGATTCTCGCAGCCCATCGAGGACAACATGGAAGAAGCAATGACCGGCGTCAAAGGCGAGCTGGCCACCAAGGTTTATGGCGCCGATCTGCATCAACTCGAAAACATTGCCGACGAGGTGAAATCGGTTATGAGCCATGTGCCGGGCATCACGGACCTGGGCGTTCTCCAGGTTACGGGTCAGCCTGACCTCGACATCCAGGTAGACCGGCAGAAGGCGGCCCGCTGGGGTATCAACGTTGCCGACGTGCAGGATGCCGTGCAAACCGCCGTCGGCGGCACAGCCCTCACCCAGGTGCTCCGCGGTGAGCAGGTCTACAGCCTGACGCTGCGCTATCTCCCGCAATATCGCGATACGCGCGAGGCCATTCAGAACATTCGGCTGCTATCGCCGACGGGAGAGCGGGTTTCACTGGCGCAGCTCTGCGACATCCGCGAAACCGACGAAGGCTCGGAAATCTATCGGCAAAACAACGAGCGTTACGTGGCCATCAAGTACAGCGTGCGCGGGCGTGCCCTGGGCGATGCCGTGCGCCAGGCCATTCACGACGTGGATGCGCAGGTTAAGCTGCCGCACGGCTACCACATAAGCTGGGAAGGCGAATACCAGAGCGAGATGCGGGCGGAAAAACGTATGGCCGTGATCGTTCCCCTTACCGTGTTACTCATCTTTGTCATTCTGTATTCAATGTACAAGTCTCTTAAATGGGCGATGCTAATCCTCGCTACGGTAGCAATGGCCAGCATCGGCGGGTTGCTGGTGCTGCTGATGACGCACACGAATTTCAGCGTCTCGTCGGAAATCGGCTTTCTCGCCCTGTTCGGCGTTTCGGTTCAAACTGGCGTGATCATGCTGGAGTACATCAATCAACTGCGAGCCCGCGGGAATCCCATCGAAGAGGCAGCGGTGGAAGGAGCGGTGCTGCGGCTGCGGCCCATCATGATGACGATGCTGGTGGCGACGTTCGGCCTGTTGCCCGCCGCTTTGTCCCACGGCATCGGCTCGGACACGCAGCGTCCGTTCGCCATCGTCATTGTGGGCGGCCTGATCACCGATCTGCTGATGAGCGCGTTCCTGCTGCCGACGCTCTACGTCTGGGTGGCCAGAGACGGCGATAGCCTCCCAGAATCCGAAGAATCGTTTGAGATGTAATTGTGCGGAACAACGCACCCAGCAACTTTTCAACGCATGGCGCGAAGCTTTGATTGTGATGGTACGTCGATTAGAAGCAGGGGTCTTTATCTTTCAACAACTTAACGGCTTTCAAAATTGATAACTAGACTTGTTTTCATAAACTTAACGGCTTTGACGGCTTCGTTTTTCGTTAAGTTTTTCTCATGTGGCTCATTCCAAGCTACTTAACGGCTTCGCCCCTCAAAAAAAATTTTTATTTGCAAGCAAAAATGGGACAATTTCTAATCTTCGCTGTGGAGCGGTGGCCGGTCCGTTTTCTCCGGCCCTTTGCTTTTCGCATGGCGCTTTGCGCCCTCTGCCTCTGGCTTGTTGACTCTTCATGAATCCTTCGGCTGCCCTCTGTCTGTTTTCTGCATCGCTTACCCTGAGCCCGTCCGACTTTCGAGCGCCTCCCGGCGCTTGCTACTTACAACGGAGACCAAGTCACGGACAGTATTTCACAGCGAAGTGAGACAGTGGGGACAAATAGGACAGAAAACAAGCGGCACACGAACCTTCTCCACCTGCCTATTGGAGGGAGTCGAGCGCCCGAACCATCCGTCGCCGGAAGGCCACCTTTGGCCAAGTCCCGGCCAAACGGGTCACCGAGGTCGCGACGTGCCGCGCAGGCGCAGTCCGGGGACCGAGGCATTCAACGATTTGCGTTCTGTTCGGCGGCCGCTGTGGCGCCGGCATCCTGCCGGCGTTTGCCGCCGGGACGGCGGCGCTACGATCCCAAAAACTGAGGCATTGCGTTCGGCAGTCGATTTTTGTTGATGTCCGTGTGGTATTCGGTCTATCTTCAGTGGTTCAGCCGAAGCGGATTGCCAGATGAAACTGCGCCTTGCTATTCCTGCGTTATCGGTGGCTATCTTTTGCCTCGTTGCGCCGCTCTTGAGCGCTCAGGGATATTTCCGCGTCGAAGAGCGCTCAGGAGTGTGGTGGTTCGTCAATCCGTCCGGCCGGCGGACGCTTTCTATCGGTGTTGACAACGTTTCCTATCATGGCGACGTAATTCACGGCACCGCAATCCATCCCTATTTTCGGGCGGTTTCGAAGCTTTATCCCGGCTTCAACGCCTGGGCGACGACCGAGCTTAGGCGGCTTGGGTTATGGGGATTCAATACGCTGGGCGCGTGGTCGGATCCGGCTTTGTGGCGCCGCGGCATGCCTTATACAGTGATTTTGGATATTGCCGCTCGCTCAGGCGCGAATTGGCGCGAAGGAATGCCGGCGGACTTCTACAGCGCTCGCTTTGCTAAAACGGCACAGAAGATTGCGCAAAGAGAATGCGCGCCCCGCGCGCGCGATCGTGAGCTGGTGGGCTATTTCAGCGATAACGAGCTCCGCTGGGGCCCCGACTGGCGGGGCAAGCAAAACATGCTGGCCATGTATCTGAATCTGCCTTCGCGCGCTCCAGGCCGGCGACGGGCCATCGAGTTTCTGAAGCGGAAGTACTCTGGCAACATTCAGCGTCTCAATCGCGCATGGGGCATCCACGCGCGCCGGTTCACCCAACTTTCCTCACAACCAGGCGTTACGGAAGCGTATCGAGCTGACAACTTGCAATTCCTGAGCCAGGTGGCTCAACGCTATTTCGATGTGTGCGCGCAGGCCATCCACTCGGCCGATCCCAATCATCTTTATCTCGGCGCCAAATTCGCAGGGCTTCCTCCTGATCCGGTCTTGACCGCTGCCCACAGCGCGGACGTCGTTTCCGTAGATATTTACGATTTCGATCCGCGCGCAAGTGTAGAACACATTTTCCGCCTGGCTCGCCGGCCCGTCCTGGTGGCGGAGTTTGCTTTCCGCGCGGAGAACTCCGGCTTGCCGAATACTCAAGGCGCGGGACCAAAAGTGCCGGACCAATCCGCGCGCGGCCGCGCTTATGCGAACTATGTTGAATGGCTGGAGAGCCTGCCCGCGGCGGTGGGCTACCACTGGTTTGAATGGTGCGACGAACCCAAACAAGGACGCTTTGACGGCGAAAACTCCAACTATGGCCTTGTTAACGTGCACGACCGGCCTTACGCCCGGTTTATCGCAGCCGTGAACTCCGCCAACCGCTCGGCATTTTCCATCCATGACCACCTGATGAAGCAGGCTGCCACTCATTGACGCGCGCGAACGTTGCTTCCTCGAACTGGCCCGGTGTGCCGGGCGGCTGCAAATCGAAGCGGGGAGATTGAGGTTGAACTTTTGCCGATCGCTGACCGTACGCACGATATGATTGATGATAGCGGCTCAAATTGTTGATCCAGCCGTAAGTTTCGACCAGACCGATGAGACTCAGGCGTAGCACCAGGCTCATTTTTGGCCGGCAGGGCGACATTGACATACGCCGTTGAGGTTTAGTACATTCACCCGATGCAGCCGAAGGCTCAACCCACCCAGACAGTCTGGAGGAGGAGAAATGGCAGTCCCATTAGCCACTCTAGCGACGACCCCTTACAACATCGGGGCGCCGCAGGTCCTCGTGGACGTTGCACCGCTCAGGAACGAGCACAAAATCTACACGACCGGCAACGCCCGAATTGATGACGTCTGGACGCCCAATAATATGGCGCCGCAGATGCGCAATTTCGCGGGCACGCTCAACATCGCCGGGAACACGATCTATCTCCCTTATAACGATAATCACATAACTTCCGTGCGGCTGCCGGTGCCGCCGCCCGGCGGAGTGAACTTCTTTCTCACCGCCAACATGAGCGGCTGCAGGTTTTTCGTGGACGCGATCGCCGGAAGCAACGATCTGATGGTCTATCACGCAAATACTCATCAGCACGCCGCCCCTGCGCACGACGTTGCTGCAAACTTTCAAGACCCCAATGCTACGATAGTGCTCAACACGCTGCACCATCTCGCTCAGGGCGACTATGCTCCGCTTGTGTTGCACAATGTGGCAGACTTGGCCAAACCGGCTTATTACCTTCAAGCGGCTTTGCTCGAGCAGCAGAAAGCTAACCGGGGACGCCGTGTAATGTTTAATACCGGCACGGCAGTGGCGCCCAACGTCCAGGCGTTTAGGCCGGAGTTTAACGGGGGTTGCTCCGTCATGGGCTTTTTCAACGCGGGCGCGTGGCACTTTTATTATCAGACTTGGGGTGATGTAGAATACGATCGACCCACAGGCGCGAAAGCGGTGGCAAAAGACCTTGCCACGTTCCACTGGAAGTCCGTGCACAAACTGCGCACGCAAGGCGCGCACAAGGCCGCCGCGTACGCAAACATGCGCGTTGTCAGCCACGGGCAGATCTACTGAGTTTCGGCCCATCCGGACGTTGGTCCACGGGAGCCTCTCGCAGAGGCGGGATCTCGGGTATCTGAGACCGATGGACTTCGTGGACCAATCCTCAATCCGTCAGAAAAGAACCTGAGCAAGCGCGGACCTCCGTAATTGAGGTCCGCGGCTTGGGGGCTTCCTCAGCAGCCACCATCCAAACGCCCGTCGGGCGATTGCCGGCAAAAGCCGCGGACCTCGAAGACGGAGGTCCGCGCTACGCAGATTCGCCTGATGCCTGCAGCCGGTGATGATTGAATTGGGGGACACGTCGAATCACACCGCCGATTTTTGCCTGGTGTACAATTACTATTATTCGGCGGTAGGAACGCCGACAAGCTGCTCCATGCCCTCGCAAGCCACAAGCGATGACGACGGCGACGTGAACGGCTACTACTACAAGGACAACGTGAACTCCTCGCTCAGCCACTCCACGCTTTACACTTATGACCCGCTGAATCGTCTTTCAACGGCGGTGGCGACGGGGAATTCAACCTATAACCTGGCGTTTTCTTACACGGCAGACGGTTCGAGCGGCGGCGGCCGCTTCGGCAACATGACGATCTCGAAATGTGAAAACGGCATGTGCGTTCCCGATTCGTTGGGCAAGCGCTGAGGTATAATCATGGGCATGGCACAGCCCGTCATTCACATCTCGGATGAAGAAGCCGCGAAGGACTTCGCCACCTTGCTGGTGCGGGTGCGCGCCGGCGCGGAAGTGGTGATCGAGCACGACTCTCAGCCGGTGGCCGTGGTGCATCCCGCTGGCGACGAGTGCCGTCCCCGTCTGCTCTCCGAATCCATCGTGCTGGCAAAGAAGCACGCCGCCGAGCTGGGCTACGAGCCGACGCTCGACCCGGATTTCGCCGCCGACCTGGAAGAGATCATCAAGAGCCGTAAGCCGCGCGAAATCTCCTCATGGGAATAATCCTCGATACCAGCGTGCTCATTGCGGGAGAACGCCGAGGGGAGAGTGTGCAGGCCATCGTTCAGCGCGTACAGAGCACGTGTGGAGAACAGCACGCTGCGCTTTCGGTCGTGAGCTTGGTGGAACTGACGCACGGCATCTATCGCGCCAAGAGTGATGCCGACCGAACGCGACGGCAGGCGTTTACGACAGAGCTCCGGCGCGACATGGTCGTGCATCCGGTAACGGTTGAGATCGCAGAACTGGCAGGGCGCGTCGAGGGCGAGCAGGGCGCTCGCGGTGTCAGCATCGCCTTCGAAGACCTGTTGATCGGAGCCACAGCGCTGTGGCTAGGCTACCAGGTAGCAACTGCAAATCTCCGCCACTTCCAGATGATCCCCGACCTATCTGTCGTGCAGCTCTAACCCCTGTGAAACCGCTGGCTTTCGCACTTCTGCCGACCTACAATCTCCCTGATGCTGGCCAATGAGGGGAATCCTGTATCTGAAAAACCGTGCCAAGTTCTTCCTTTAGCTGCGATGGGGGAGTTAGCCGAAAACTCGCGCCGGGGGTTCGCGAATAAAAAAATAAATTCGCATCGAGCCTCAGGCGAAGCAAGCGCGGACCTCGAAAACGGGGGTCGGCGCAAAGCGCCGCCGCGGCGGCATTTTTCAAGGCCGGCAAGATGCCGGCGCTACGCAAAGCGTCATGCCGACGCTCGGGCCCGTCTGCCGGCGAATGTGGCCCCACAGCAACAGGGGGAGAGCGTCGAGGTCGGATTATGGGTCACGCGCTTCCCACGAGGGTAAAATGCCGGGGCTGAAATGCGGGCGGAACTGCTGAGAATAGAGCGCCGATGTTGTATAATTCCACGTCTGGCGGATTGCGGAATAATCTTGCGGAGGATCGTTCTTCCCCTACAAGCGACCGTTCCAAGAGTCCCGGCATCGTCTGTGAGAAAAACGTTGAGCTGCTTCACAAAGCATAGCGTGTCGCCACTTCCGGTGGCCGCATAAGAGAGAGACACTGTGGCAAGAAGCGATCAGGAACGACTCAATGAGTCCATACTCTACTTGAGCGGCGTGGACGTGCAGTTGGCGGACGACGTTAACCACAAGATTACGAATAAGGCGCTGGCGGGCCAGCAAATATCTCTCGGCGGCGCCGGCTATTGGCACTCGGGCACTCCGGAGCAGCACCAGGCGGTGCGGGCCTTCTTACTTTGCGTCATCGCTTACCTGCGGGCGCCTCACGCGCACCAGATCAATATCGATCAAGCCGGACTGGACAGGCTCCGGAACAGCTTTCGGAGCAAATCCGTTCAACAAGTGAACCAGGAGATCCTTTACTTCGTAAGGAAGACCGGTGCGAGCCTTGCGGACCTTGCGAGCGCCTCCACTCGCATCTGCCATCCCACAGGCACCGTCGACGTCCTTGCACGGACTCGTGCCGATGACAACGTGGGCGCCGGCCCGGTGTGCTATAACGGCGTGAAGACGTGGCTGTTTGCAGCCGGGTTTGTCTCCAAGCGCTGGCTTGCAAAAGAGGGCCAGCAGCTCGATGGCAATTGCGCTAACCGCTATCTGGGCGACGGGGTCGAGCTGCAGCCCGACGGGTGGGATAACATCCCTCTGGGATATATGTGGAACATCCATAAAAAGGGCGACAAAACCACTTGCCACTGGGGCGTCTCGCTCGGTGATAACAATGCCGTGGCCTGCAACAATACAGACGGGTCGCCCAATCCCGAAGGCGGGGTCTACATGCTCCAATACGAGACTGGCACGAATTCGGCATACGGGAAGTTCAAATTTACCGATATCTGTAAAGTTTGCAATTGGAACTTCAAGTACCAGGGCGTGGACGGCAAGAACGATCCTTCGGGCTACAACATCGTCGTCCGCCAGATTGACCCACGCGCGGTGACGACTTTCTATTGAGTGCGCTGATCGCGGGCTCCGAGGCCCGGCCGATGCGGCCTTTGATGAGGTGAGGCCGTTGGCGTTCAGCACCATCCGCTTGATTACCGCATTCCGCGAGCCTCACAGCGGGCGCGCCTGGCTTTTTTCTCCCACCTTCGCTACCGGACCCACAACTTTCATGCGTGTTTTCACGCTCGTCCGCTCAAAGCCGGTGTTACTGATTGAAACCGTGTAAATCCGCCGATAGAACATCACCAGGCGCATCCGGAACTCCGTGCCGAATGTCGATGGGAACCAGACCCCACCGGGCTGGCGCCGGTATTGAATGTTGAACCCGAGGCCGGGCAGCGCCACCAGGAAAGCGCGAACGGCCAAAGGTAGACGGCGCGCCATCCGCGTGTAAATATCGACTGGCTCGAAGTCGTGCGCGTCAATATATGCCTGCCCTTTCCACGTGAACTCCCGCTGGTTTTGGGGCCGAAAAGCGATGCGATAGACACGCTCCCCGTTGAGGTCTTCCGCGTCGATCAGCCGAAAGGCGTACTTCTTTTGTTCGGCGGATGTTAATGGAAACAGGTCTTTATCCACGGAGTCCTTCGTCTTGCTGTCCAGCAAGCCCTCAGTAAAGCTATCGGCAACGTCGCAATCGATGGGGACGCTGTTCTTTGGCTTCGCGTGGAGCACCACTTCGCAGCCTTTGCGCCGGAACTGCACGGTGATCGCTTTCAGCTCTTTCTTCGTGGCGTCGGCGAAAGGAATCACGAGGTAGTCCGCGGTTTCCCGGCACGTCACCCGGCCATTGGTTTTCCGGGCGATGGATTCAACGTGCTGGCGATACACATATTCGGCCCGCAGCTTGTTGCTGCGGTCTTGATTCATCGCCACGCGAGCCATGATGGCGCTGGCGGTCAAGGACGAGGCCGAGCCACGTGCCCCTGCGAGCGCCATCGCAGCGCAGAGGACATCGGCAGCCACCAGGTGAAACTTCGTCATATATATCGAATACGGAAATCAAGGGCGGCGTGGTGCAAAATGTATGCAGCGCGCTCCATTCGCGCGCTCTGGCTCAGAACACGGCTTCAGCGTTCGTCGCGAAGACATGCCTTGCAGTGGTTGCCATGAATTCTTTTACAGTTCGATCCCGGTCCCCGGGCGCGTGATACTCTTTATTCCTTAACTGTATTCGAATGGGAGTTCTTGGTTAAGACGGGAGAGTTATGGGACGAACCAGACTACGTGAACAGCGGAAGTTCCGCTGGCGGAGTGCCAACATGGCCCGCAGCCATACAGCCCGTTTCATTCCGTCTACAACACGTTCCCTGATCACCATTCGGGACGGGATCGGCAAGTTTCACCCTTACAACATGAAAGGGGCCCAAAAGGCTACGACCACAGTTCGATGCAATGACGGCAGACAGCGCACCTTTAAGACGACAGCGAACATGCACTCGGAAATGATGGCTCTCAACCATATGCTTGAGACGAATCAATGGCGCTTGGTCCTGGGCGCCGTCATCAAGGCAGATCTTACGGATGTTGGGCCACAAGATTTTCAGACGACTGAGCCACATTGTGGATTCTGCACCGTGATGCTTAGGGTCCTGCACTTGCCCCTGACGAAACCTACCAGGGGAAACTACAACTATGCGGTGAATTTCAATTATCCACTGCCAGCTCTGGTCAAGAGCGATCCGTACGTGCTCGCAAGAGTCCTGGACGAAGAACACTATGCAAGCTTTAACAAAATCAAGGCGCTGCTCAATTCATTTGTGGAAACCAATCCGGACGAATGGATACTTAATATCAGCAATTTCGCATTCGTTAACGATCATCACTACGTGGATGGCGATGATTGGGAGACGCAACTCGCGTGGGACGAAGTGGTGGCCAAAGACGGCGGAGGACTCCTCAATGCCATTTGGGCGCACGTATTCAAGTGCATTTACGAAACCAATCAAGACTAGCGGCGGAGGAGACGATGGCGCAGCAGCGCTCCCAACGGTCCCTCTATTGCTACTGTCTTGAAGACGGACGGATGCCTCTGTTTGGTCCGCGCCTTCGACACGCTTTTCAGGCTTCAAAGTAGGGAGGCTTCACAAGCTGCGGAAAAACTCGACGCCACCGCGAACGGTGCGCCGGCATCTTGCCGGCTGGAAGCCGGCGCTACGGGAACGATCAAGGTCCGCTTTACCGCGGCAGTTGCGCAATGCCGAGCACGGGATTAACTTCGTACCAGTCATGATTCCGTTGAGCGTCGTATCGCGAGACGCCGTAAACACGGACGTGACTGCCGTCCTCCGGGACGGTTAGTTGCATGGGGCGTAAAATCTCGCACACCACGAACGGCTTCATGGCGTTCGGCTGGCTGACCAGCCTGAAGGCGATGACTCCTTCGCTCCGGTTAAGATGCACGTCCTTCACGTAGCCCTCAGTGGCAATGTGAGGCTGAATGTCCAGTCGAATGTCTTGGATGCTGATGGAGCGGAAGCCGTGCAAATAAGAATAGCTGATGCCGTTTGAGCTAAGGCTCCTTTCACCCAGTAAAACCTTCCGGCTGAAGAGAGCGAAGAACGCCAGTTGAACAATGATGACGGCCGCGAGTATCAGGACCACACGCGGTGTTGCAAATCGCTCCAGACAGTCCGGCCAGCTCCAAGATCGCCGGCTGCGATCCTCTGCTTTTGCCGTGACTCGTGGCGCCAAGGCTCGGAATGCAGCCTCGGAGGTTTCCGGGGGAGAAACCCGGGGAATTTGCTGTGCCATTCTCCGGCCCATGCGGATACGCCACAACGCCTCGCGGCAACTGACGCACCCTAGCAGATGAGCTTCGACACTCGAATGCTCCGGCGGCGTCAACACCCCGTCAAGATATGGTAGGAGCTTTTTTCGCAATCCAGGCCGCCAACAACTCATTTTCCGACTCCTTGCTTGCTCTACAGTGATTCCCTCAATGGACAGAGACGTTTTGCTAAAGCCTCCAAAGCCCGGCTCAGCCTCGAAGCTACGGTTCCAGACGAACACGCGAGAACGTTCGCGATCTCTTCATAGGAAAGGTCTTCCAGGTATCGCAGCACCACGACTTCACGGAGCTTAACCGGTAATTGCATGACCGCTCGATGGATGATCCCGAAGCGTTCCTGCGCCGCGTGCTGGTCTTCCGAAAGCGCTCGGGAATCCATCTCCTCGTTTCTGCCGCGAATCAATTCGAGCGGCACGAGCGGCGGCCTCTTACGGCGGCTGAAATCCTGACATTCGTTGCGCGCAATCCGGTAAATCCAGGTGGATAGGCTTGACTCAAACCGAAAATACCGGAGCCCGCGGAACACCTTCAGAAATATCGACTGGAGCAAATCCTGGGCCTGCAGCTCGTCTCCGATTGAATAAAGGACCTGGTTATAAACTCGATGATAGTAGGCGTCGTAGAGAGTAGCGAACCATTCCAATTCACCGCCCTGTATTGCCAGCACGGTCCGGCGCTCCCAATCGGGGTCAGGCTTCTCCCGAAATTTCCTGTAAGCAGAACTCGCTCCAACCATATTCCCGGATCCTCGCGAAGAAGAGATCAAAGTATACGCACACAGACGGCCGCTGAACAAGCGATGCAATATAGCTTACAACACAGGACAGCAGATGGGGTTGTTCAGCAACCGGCCAGACCCCAGCAGGGCCTCACAGGTGAACCGATCGAGGCCGGTTGCAGGGTAATTTTGTTCTGAGCTTCAAGTTGCCAGAAGCATGCTTGGCGCTTGTTGAAAACGGGCGACGCTGTCATCCTGAGGAGCCAGGGCGACGAAGGATCACTGCATTTGCTTGATTTTTCAAATGCCGGGATGCTTCGCTATGCTCAGCATGACATGACCCGAAGTGTTTTTTCAGCCCCCCGTCAGAACCAATTTACCGTGAGGCCGGTTGAGTTGGCCCTTCTTATGATTTGGTCCTGCTGGTAAAATCGCTAGGTGCGTTCGTGCAGGCACGAGGGAACGAGTGCCAGTGAACGAAGCCCAACCATAACGAGGAGCATGCTGTGAGCGATCATTCGGAAGACTTTGCCGCGATGTTCGAGGCTTCCGTCCAAGCCAAGCGCCTTGAGCAAGGCGCGCTCGTCGAGGGCAGGATCGTCGCCATCGGCCCGGAGGTGGCGTTAGTCGACGTAGGCCGCAAGGGTGAGGCGGTGCTGGACATCGCCGAATTGAAGAACGCCGGCGGCGAGTTCGAGGTCGCGGTGGGCGATCTGATTCAGGGGATCGTGGTATCGACGTCAGGAGGACTGACGCTCTCCCGCAAGCTGGCCGGAGCGGCCGCGAGCGACCGGCAGTTCGAAGCTGCCTTCCAAAGTGGATTGCCGGTTGAAGGGAAGGTCGAACGGGAGATTAAGGGCGGCTACGAGATACGCATCGGCCGGCGTCGTGCCTTCTGTCCGGTTTCCCAGATCGATCTCCGCGGCGCCAACCCGTCGGCGCACGAAGGGCGTGTTTACCCATTCCGCATCATCGAGTACCGGGAGGGCGGCTCGAACATCGTCGTCAGCCGTCGCGCGCTCCTTGAGGAGCAGCAGCGCGAGAATGCAGGCAAGGTTCGCGAGAAGATTGTTCCCGATGCAGTCATGACGGGGCGCGTCGCCTCCGTCCGCGACTTCGGAGCGTTTATCGATCTTGGCGCCGGCGTCCAGGGGCTGCTCCACGTGTCAGAAATGGCGTGGTCCCGCGTATCAAACCCTGCAGAAATCGTTAAAGCGGGTGACGAGATCACCGTCAAGGTTCTGCGCGTGGACGAGGATAAGCAGAAGATCTCACTCGGGTTGAAGCAGCTCTCCGCCGACCCCTGGTCGAGAGTGCTTGAGGTGTACAAAGTGGGCCAAGTGCGGCCAGGCCGCGTCACTCGCGTAGCGGAGTTCGGGGCGTTCGTGGAGCTCGAGCCGGGGATCGAGGCGCTGGCTCATGCTTCCACGTTCGAGCCGGCCGGGGGATCGAAAGGCTGGTCAGCCCAAGTCGCTGCCGGGATGATGGCCACATT